>NZ_JAJVKW010000002.1:373503-747006 GCF_024198255.1 Myxococcus guangdongensis | reverse complement strand
TATGTGACGCGCGTGTCCGGCCGCGACTTCACGCGCCGGGGCGTCCTGTCCCAGGGGTACTCCGAGTGGGTCAGGAAGCGCGCGGGCGCGCCGGAGTCGCTGGTGGAGACGGTGCGCGCCTCGGGTGAGGAGGACCTGTTCGTGGGCCTCGCGCTGCACAACAAGGCCGCCGCGCTGCGCTACCTGCCGGACCTGGTCTCCCACGTCCAGCGCGAGCAGGACACCTGGCTGGGCCTGTTCCTGGAGCGCGAGCAGGCCCGCAAGGAGATGGCGGACGGCGAGTGGTGGAAGGCCGAGCAGCGCCTGTTCAACGCGCTCCAGCGCTGCCGCGAGGGCGCCTTCTCCGCGCGCTGCGTGGACCTGGAGATTCGCCTGGGCATCCTCTACGCGGAGCTGCGCCGGCTGACGGAGGCCGAGCAGCACGCGCGCACCGCCTGGTCCTGGGCCCGCCAGCTCCAGGAGTGGGAGCTGGAGCTCACCACGCTGGAGCTGTTCGTGCACATCTCCAGGGACCGTGGCGACTTCTCCAGCGCGCTCGCCTACGTGGAGGAGTGGACCGCGCGCGGCGGCCGCGTCATCGACACCTGCTACTGGCCCCACATCAACCAGGCCCACACGCACTACCTGGCCCTGCGTCCGGAGGCCGCGCGCGCCTCGCTGGAGGCCGCCGCCGCGTGCCCCAACGCGAAGCTGGACCTGATGTTCGGCGCCACCTTCGCGGAGATGGCCCGCGCCCGCCCGGACCCGAAGGACGCCGAGCGGCTGAGCCAGGCGCTCGACGTCGCGCGCGCCAGCAACCCCACGCCCGGTGACGCCATCTACGCGCGCTACCTCGAGGGCCGCTTCGTGCTGGACCACGAGCACGAGCGGGGCGTGGAGCTGCTCACGCGCACCCTCGAGGACGCGCGCAAGCTGCCGTCCACCGAGCCGCTGGCGCGCGAGGCGTGGACCCTGGGCTACTCCTCGCTCGTCACCGACGCGGGGCGCCGGGGCGAGTACGCGCGCGCCCTGGAGCTGCTCGCCGAGCAGCTGGGGACCCAGGTGCCCCAGAAGTGCGCGCTCGGCGCCGCCGTCCACAACGAGCGCTCCGTGGCCGTCGCCCGGGGGCCCGCAGGAGAGGTGGTGGGCGACTACCAGGGCACGCGCGAGGTGCCCTTCCCGGAGAGCCCCAGCACCCAGCTGGTCCCGGAGCACGTGCGCCAGGCACTCAGGGGCTGCGCCCAGGTGGAGGTGCTCGCGTGGGCGCCCGTCTTCGGCCGCACGGACCTGTTGCCCGCGGACCAGCCGTGGAGCTTCCGCATGGGGCGCATCGTCCCCGGCGCGCCCGCGCCGTCGCGGCGCCTGGTCGTCTCCAGCGTGGAGGCCCCCGCGCTGCTGCAGCTGCCCAGGCTCCCCACGTGGACCCCGCCGCCCGAGCCGGAGCCCACCGCGCTGGAGCTGTTGTCCGGCTCGGACGCCACGCCCTCGCGCGTGCTGTCCAGCATGTCGGACGCGACGGAAATCGAGATTCACGCGCACGGCATCAGCGACCCGGTGCTGTCGGACGCCTCGCTGGTGGTGCTCTCACCGGAGGGCAACGGCCGCTACGCGCTGACGGCGGACATCGTGCGCAAGCAGAAGCTCGCCGGCGCGCCCATGGTGTTCCTGGCCGCGTGCAGCGCGGGGCGGCTCGCCTCCACCACCACGCACGAGCCCTTCAGCCTGCCCGCCGCCTTCATCGAGGCCGGCGCCCGCGCGGTGCTCGCCTCCACGGTGGACATCCCCGACGCGGCCGGGCGCTTCTTCGACGGCGTGCGCCAGCGCATCCGCGGCGGCACCGCGCCCGCCGTGGCCCTGCGCGACGAGCGCCAGAAGTGGCTCGCCCGCGACGCGCGCAACGGCTGGACGCACCACGTGCTGCTGGTGGAGACGTCCGACTGACGCCGCCTCACAGCGGCGTGGGCAGGTACGTGTTCCCCTGGGGCACCTGGAAGTGGTGGAACGTCACCGACGCGCTCACGTCGAGCGCGTGCACCCAGTGCCACCAGCCCACCGGGATGAACACCAGCTCCCCCGGCTCCAGCACCGCCTCCACCATGTGCGCCTCCGCGTAGAGCGGGTGGCGCTCCACATCCGGGCTCGCCGCGTCCACGTGGCTGAACGTTCCATAGCGGGGGTACATCAGATGCCGCTGGAAGGAGGGGATGAGCTTCACGTGCTTTCGCCCCACCACCTGGGCCAGCAGCACGTTCATGTTGTCGTGGTGCAGCGGCGTCACCGTGCCCGCGGGGCCCAGGAGCAGCGTCATCATGTCCGGGCGCAGGCTGTCGTCGATGATGCCCTGGGGCGCGCGCACGTCCTCGCGCAGCGGCTCGAAGCCCTGGCGCTGCCAGTTCTCGTTGCGGGGCACCATGTAGTAGTCGTTCGTCTCGCCCCCCGTCGCCACCCGGTGCACGTAGTCGCGAAAGCGCATCGTCTCGCGGTGCTTGTCCGGCTCGGGCGCGTGGTCAGGGTTGGATTCACGCCGCGTCATCACCTCCACCTCCACGTCTCCCACCCGCTCGGCCAGGTAGGGCAGCGACCAACGTCCGAGCGCCGGCCAGTCCTTCATCCGCCCCGTCAACACCACCGGCCGGTGTCCGAAGTAGTAGCGCGTGAAGAACTCCTCCGCGGACAACTCGTGGCGTCGCTCCAACGCCAGATGTCCCCCCGATTGCCGATGCAGCGTGCTGTACGTGTCCATCACCGACTCGAGCCACCCGTAGCGTCGCCCCACCCGCTGGCAGGCCTGGAAGAAGGGATGGGCCTCCACCCGCGCCACCTCCTCTCGCGCCACGTCCTCCGACACGCCCGCGCTCGCCAACGCCAGACACGCCTCCTCGCGCGTCACCCCCAACGCCAGGTTCTCCACCAGCCAGACCTGCCACTCCAACGCCAATCGGGATGTATCCACGCTCATTTGGAAAACCTCGAAATCCCAGACGCAATCCACCCCGCCGCCCCTCACGGAATTGCACCGGAGCATGGTAAGGACGGCGACAGATTCAAAGTTTCATCCACCAGCAACTTGTCCGTGCTGCTGTACCCCAGCATGAGGAGCGAACGAATGACGTCCGATTCCAAGCCCGTCGAGTCGAGTGCCGCGGACGCCCACGTGAAGAACAACTACGTGGACTGCGCCACCACGGTGGGGGTGCAGCGCGCCCGCAAGCCCCTGCCCATGCCGTCCAGCCCCGCCCTGGCCTCTGCCCCGCAGCAGCGCTAGGCGCGTCTCCTCTCCAGACCTACATCCGCTGGAGATCCATGCCCGGACAGGGAATTCATCCCTTCCGGGCATTGCCTTGTTGGTGCCCTTGCACTTTTTTCTCAAGGAACGGACGGCATCGCGTCTTTGACAGGGAAACCTGCCGCGCGAGGCATGTAGGACATCATGGCCAACCTCTTCAACCGGGAGCGGAGGCGCTTCGAGGCGTTCATCCGACAGCACCGGCCCAGCCTGCTGGGACTGGCGCGTCGTCTGTCCGCCCGCTCCAGCCTGGAAGCCGAGGACCTGGTGCAGGAGACCTTCGAGCGCGCGATGCAGGAGTTCGAGGCGTTGAAGGACCGGACGGACGCGGCGGCGGCGGCGTGGCTGTGTACGACGATGACCAACCGCTTCCTGGACTACTGCCGCAGACAGCGGACGGAGTCCCGGGGAATGCCCCACCTCGCGCTGGTCCAGGAGGGGGTGGCGCAGGCGGAGGCCCAGGAGAACTGGGAGCTGGTGAGCACCGAGGAGTTCCAGAAGGCGGTGGAGCGGCTCAAGCCGCACCTGCGTGATGCCTACCGGCTGCACGCGGAGGGCAAGCGCTACAACGCCATCGCCGAGCATTTCAACGTTCCCGTGGGCACGGTGGGCAGTTGGCTCACCCTGGCGCGCAGGGACCTGAAGGACTTGCTGCTGCCACAGGTAGCGGTGGCCCGGGAGCAGGGGGCAACGAGCTCATGACGACGCCATGCACCAACAACCGACTGCATCTCTTCGTGGACGGGGAGCTGTCCGCCACGGAAGCGGATGCCTTCCGCCAGCACCTGACGCGGTGCGCGGAGTGTGAGTCGGGATTGAGGGATTTGTTGCAGCTGGAGCTGTTGGCGGCCCGGGCGCTGGGGGGAAGCGCGCCGGTGACGCAGGGCACCGACGTGGTCGAACCGGTGGTGGGCGGCAACGTGGTGTCCCTGCGGGCGCGGCTGCAGAAGGGCCTGAAGCTGGCGATGCCGCTGGCGCTCGCGGCGGGGCTGGCGGCGGTGGTGGTGGTGCGCGGCCAGGCGGAGCCGGAGATTCCGGGCGAGGTGTGGCTGGCGAGCGCGGACACGCGCACGTTCGAGGCGCGGCTGTCCCATCCGAAGGCGGACCGCTTCCTGCCCTACAGCCCGATGCGCGGCACCAGCCACACGACGCAGATGCTGCCGCTCAGGCCGCTGGCGGAGCTGGCGGAGCGGCACGACTACCGGGGCATCGCGGCGGCGTACGCCCTGCGCGGCGACTGGCAGCAGGCCGAGGCGTTCCTGGGCCAGGAGCCGGAGTCCGCGGACAAGGCGAACGACCTGGCCGTGGTGGCGCTCAGCCGTCAGCGCTACGAGGAGGCGCTGGGGCTGCTCACGAGCGCGCTGAAGCTCAACCCGAACCACGCCCAGGCGCTGTGGAACCGCGCGCTGGTGCTGCGCGAGAGGGATTTGCTGGACCGCGCCGCCGCGTCGTTCGACACCGTGGCGTCGCTGAGCGAGGCGGGGTGGAGTGGCGAGGCGCGGCGCATGGCGGCGGAGCTTCGCACGCAGCTGGCGGAGGAGCGGGTGCGCTCGCGCCGTCAGGTGATGGACGTGTGGGCGACGCTCACGGGCGAGGCACCCTGGGACGCGAAGCAGCTCGCGCAGCGGCCCGCGGTGGCGCGCGCGGCGCTCTACGACGCGGTGCGCACGGTGCCGTCGAAGGAGCGCGTGGAGGCGCTGTTGCCGCTGGCCCGCGAGCTGGACGCGCTGGGTGGGGGCTCGGTGCTGCAGGACTACGTGCGGCAGGTGGCCGCGCGGGACTTCACGGCGCGCGCGCCGCTGGCCCAGGGGTACGCGGGGCTCTTGCGTGACAGCGACACGAAGAAGGACGCCACGGTGCTGCTGGACTCGCTGCGCCGCTCGGGGGAGCGGGACATCTACTTCGGCGCGCTGATGCACGCGGGCACCGCGGTGTCGGACGCCACGGCGATGAGCGCGCTGCGCGGCTTCGCCGAGGGGACGCCGGACCCGTGGCTGCACCTGCTGGCCGAGCGCGAGAGCATCCGCCGGGAGCTGGCCGCGGGCCGCACCGCCCAGGCGGAGAAGCAGTTGATGGACGCGATGCTGACGTGCAACGGGATGGGCAACATCGTCCCGTGCATGGAGCTCAACTGAGTCCACCGTCGATTCTCCTCGTCACACACCGGGGTCGGTCCTCTGAAGAAGGGCCGGCCCCTCTGCTTTTTCGCGGGGCGGGCGTGTTGTCCACCGTGCGATGCGGGGGCGCGTGGACGGACGGCGCGAGGAGGGCGTGGCAGGCTCGCCCGCATGGCCCAGTCCACCCCTCGCAACATGCGCGACTACGCGGCGACCCACCGGGACTTCCGGTGGGAGCGGCCCGAGCACTTCAACTTCGCCACGGACGTGGTGGACCGGCACGCCGCCGAGCGCGGGGAGTCGCTGGCGCTGCTCTGGTCGGATGAGACGGGGCGCGAGCAGCGCTTCACGTGGCAGGGCGTGAAGCAGCGCTCGCTGCACGCGGCGCAGTTCCTCACGGGGCTGGGGCTGAAGAAGGGTGACCGCGCCTTCATCATGATGCCCCGGGTGCCGGAGTGGTGGTTCCTGGTGCTGGGCTGCATCCGCGCGGGCATCGTCTTCATGCCGGGCACGCCCATGCTCACCGTCAAGGACATCCGCTACCGGCTGGTGGCGGCGGACGCGAACGCGGTCATCGCGGACGTCAGCTGCCTGGAGCGCTTCGAGGGGCTCGCGGGCACCGGCCGCGTGGAGACCTGGGTGGCGGTGGGGGAGGGCGCGCCCTCGCCGTGGGTCCGCTACGAGTCGGGCACGGTGGGCACGGGCGCGCACGGACAGGACTTCGCGCCCACGCGCGCGGAGGACCCGCTGCTCATCTACTTCACGTCCGGCACCACGGGCATGCCGAAGATGGTGCTGCACACGCAGGTCAGCTACGGCCTGGGCCACGTGATTACCGGGCGCTACTGGCTGGATTTGACGCCCGAAGACAGGCACCTGACGTTGAGCGACACGGGCTGGGCCAAGTGCGCGTGGGGCAAGCTCTTCGGGCCGTGGAGCCAGGGCGCGTGCAACGTCGTCTACGACTTCCGGGGGCGCTTCGAGCCGGAGAAGCTCTTGAAGGTGCTGGCGTCCCAGAAGGTGACGACCTTCTGCGCGCCGCCCACGGCGTGGCGGGCGATGGTGCTCAAGGCGTTGAAGGACTACGACTTGTCGAGCCTGCGCCACACGGTGAGCGCCGGCGAGCCGCTCAACCCGGAGGTCATCGACACGTGGAAGGCGGCCACGGGGCTGCACATCCGCGAGGGCTACGGCCAGACGGAGACGGTGGTGGTGGTGGGCATGTTCCCCTCGGTGG
This sequence comes from Myxococcus guangdongensis, assembly GCF_024198255.1. Lineage (NCBI taxonomy): Bacteria > Pseudomonadati > Myxococcota > Myxococcia > Myxococcales > Myxococcaceae > Myxococcus > Myxococcus guangdongensis. The sequence continues at coordinate 740,387 of NZ_JAJVKW010000002.1, read as the reverse complement.
AGCCGCGCGTGGGCTCCATGGGCAAGCCGTCCCCGGGCTTCACGGTGGGCGTCATCGACGACGCGGGCCAGGAGGTGAAGGACGGGCAGGAGGGGGACATCGCGGTGCGGGTGGCGCCGGAGCGGCCGGTGGGGCTGTTCCAGGAGTACCTGGGGGACGCGGCGGCCAACGCGGCCTGCCGACGGGGCGACTGGTACGTCACCGGCGACAGGGCGGTGCGCGACGCGGAGGGCTACTTCTGGTTCGTGGGCCGCGCGGACGACGTCATCAAGACGTCCGGCTACCGCGTGGGGCCGTTCGAGGTGGAGTCCGCGCTGCTGGAGCACGCGGCGGTGGCGGAGTCCGCGGTGATTGGCGTGCCGGACGACAAGCTTGGCCAGCGGGTGAAGGCGTACGTGGTGCTGGCGCCGGGCTTCATCGCGTCGCACGAGCTGGCGAAGGAGCTCCAGGAGCACGTCAAGCGCACCACCGCGCCGTACAAGTATCCGCGCGAGGTGGAGTTCGTCCTCGAGCTGCCCAAGACGGTGAGCGGCAAGATTCGCCGCGCGGAGCTGCGCGCCACGCCGCCCAAGCCCGCGTGACTCAGGCCGTGGCGCGGCGCAGGGACAGCTCTTCCTTGAAGGCGCTGATGACGTCCTCCACGAGGGGAATCTCCCCGGAGCGCCGCTCCATCAGCTTGGAGAGCACGGCGATGTAGGCCTCGCCGAACAGGGTGGTGAGCGCGGTGGCGGTGGAGGCGGCGATGAGCGCGCCGACCAGGGTGCCCGCGCCGGGGATGACCTTGAGCAGGCCGGACACGATGGCCTGTCCGGAGAAGGTGGCGCCCAGCCCCGTGGCCACGGAGCTCACCAGCGTGGAGAGGAAGGCCTCGGTGAGCGGCAGGCCGAAGACACTGCTAATCCCCGCCAGCATTCCGACCTGCGTGGGGACGAGCAGGGCGGCGTCGGCGAAAGGGATGGGGGTGGCTCCGATGGCGGCCGCCGCGGCGGCCGCGCTGGCGACGATGCCGTGGGCCCGCTTGCGCTTCTGTTCGATGCTCACCCGCTGCGCGGCGGCGAAGGCGTTGCGCTGCGCCTCCGGCACCAGCTCCATGGTGAGCTCCACCAGCTCGACGAGCCCCTTGGCCTGGAGCGTGTTCCCCTCGTCGTCCGTCTCCTGGAGCGCGCGCACGCGCATGACGTTGCGAGCCATGGGCAGCAGCCGCTCCACCTCGGCGCGGAAGCCCTGGTCATTGCGCGCCTTGGTGACCACGACCACCACGGGCATGTGCCGCGCCAGCATGCGCGCGACCTCCAAATCACCATCCTCCACCCGCCGCGAGTCTTCTCCGACGCAGAGCCACGCGCAGTGCAGGTGCCGTGTCGCGTCCGCTTCCCGGCCCCGCGTGGCCACCAGGTCCTCGAGCAGCGTCAGCGTCTGCTTGTAGGCGCCCAGCTCCAGACCCCGGGTGTCGAGGATGCTCACGGGCACGTCGCTCTTCGTGTACTCGCGCGTCTCCTGCGTGACGGGGCGGCCCTGGCCGGTGTCCGCGATGCGCCCGTGGAAGACGGCGTTGATGAGCGTGCTCTTCCCCACGCCGCTGCGCCCGGCGATGACGATGTTGACCTGTCCGCGTCTGCGGAAGGCCTCGTCCACCTGTCTGCGTATCTCTTCGGTGAGCTGGAGCTCCATGACACACCTCGTGGGTCCTCCCGGGGGAGAGGACACTCCGTCCCGGCCGCGCGGAACGGGCTTCTGGGTAGAAGCCTAGCGGACCTGGGCCGGCGCGCCATGTGACACGATGGCGGCGCGGGTGCGCACGGGCGGGCGAGCGGGCCGGTGGATGCACCGACGCCCACTGTGCCTCGCGTCGTCAGCGGAACACTCCCCGCTGGCGCTGGGCGTGCGGGCCGAGCGTCTGTCCAGTGCTCCCCAGGGAAGCGAGCGTCCCGTCGGATGGCCGCGCCCGCCGTGCGCCCTCACCTTGGGCCCTCCGGGGGTCGCGGATGGTGGTGTTCCTCATCGATGGGAGGGCGGCGCCCGCAAGCGTGGCGCGGCATGCGGTGGCCTCGCGTCGGCTCCGGCTGGTGGTGCCGGGGCTCCTGGGCGACCGTCATCTGGGACGTCGATTGGAGCGCACGTTCCACACCTGGCCCGGCATCGAGGAGGTGAAGGCGGAGCATCGCAGCGGCCGCGTGCTGGTGCGCTACGGCCCCGACGCTCCGCTGCTCACGCGCTTGAAGGAGACGCCCGCGGACACCGGGCCCACCGTCGCGCGCGCGCCGCGTCCCGCGCCCGTCCCCGCGTCTCGTGACGAGGTGGCGTGGCACGCGCTGAGCGTGGACGAGGTGATGCATCGCAGCGGGACGGACGCGCACGGCTTGTCCGGAAGGGAGGCGGCGGCGCGCCTGCGGCGTCAGGGGGCGAACCTGGTGGCGGGGTTGCCGCCGCGCTCGCGGTGGTCGCTCCTGCGCGCGCAGGTGGCCACCGTGCCCATGGGGCTGTTGATGGGCTCGGCGGCGGCGTCGGCGCTCGCGGGGGACGTGCTGGAGTCGACGGCCATCCTCGCGGTGGTGGGGCTCAACGCGGGCATCGGCTATCGCATCGAGCGGCGCAACGAGTCGCTCCTCGCCTCCTGGCAGAAGCTGGAGGCGGGGCAGGCGCAGGTGCTGCGCGACGGCGTCCTCCAGGCCGTGCCCGCGGCGGACCTGGTGGTGGGGGACGTGCTGCTCGTGCGCGCGGGGGACGTGCTCCCCGCGGACGCGCGCGTGCTGGAGGCACACCGGCTGAGCGTGGACGAGGCGCCCCTCACCGGCGAGAGCGAGCCGCAGGCCAAGGGCGCGGAGCCGGTGGCCGGGGACGCGCCGCTGGCCGAGCGTCACTGCATGCTCCACGCGGGCACGGTGGTGTCGTCGGGACATGGCCGCGCCGTCGTCGTGGCCACGGGGGGGAACATGGCGCTGGCGCGGGTGCGAAAGCTCGTGGAGGAGACGGCCTCTCCGCCCACGCCGCTGTCCCGCAAGCTGGAGCGATTGGACAAGCGCGTGGCGCTGTTCTCCGTGGGGGCCGCGGCGATGTCCGGCGTGGTGGGGCTCGCGCGGGGGCGTCCGATGGGGCAGGTGCTGCGGGGCGCGGTGGCGCTGGGCGTGGCGGCGCTCCCGGAGGGGCTGCCCATCGTCGCCACCGCGGCGCTGGTGCGCTCGATGCAACGCCTGCATGCGCGCGGCATGGTGGTGCGTCGCGTGTCCTCCGCCGAGGCGCTGGGCGGCGTCACCGTGATTTGCACGGACAAGACGGGGACGCTCACGCGCAACGACATGTGCCTGGAGGTCCTGGACGTGGGCACGGGCCCGGTGGACCTCGCCTCCCTGCGCGCGAAGCCGAAGGCGGTGCTGGAGGATGCGCCGACGCTGGCGCTCGCCGCGGCGCTGCTCAACAGCGACGTGGACGTGCACCGCAACGGGCACGAGGTCATCATCGCGGGCAGCTCCACCGAGCGGGCGCTGGTGTCCGCCGCGCACGCCGCGGGGCTGGATGGCGCGGCGCTGCGCAAGGCCTTCCCTCGACGTCGCCTGTTGGAGCGCACGAACGGCATCCACTATGTGGTGAGCCTCCACGACGCGCCGCGGGGCGGCGTGGCGTTCATCAAGGGCGCGCCGGAGCAGGTGGTGCGGCTGTGCTCGCGTGATGCGAACGGCCCGCTGGGTCCGGAGGGTCACGAGCGTCTGCTCGAGCGCAACCGCGCGCTGGCCCGAGACGGACTGCGGGTGCTCGCGCTGGGCTGGCGACGCATGGACCCGAAGGACGCGGGGGCGCCGGAGGGCGACTACACCTTCGTGGGCTTGATGGGCCTGAGAGACCCGCTGCGCGAGGGGGCCGAGGAGACGCTGCGCCAGTCTCGCGTCGCGGGCATCCGCACCATCATCCTCACCGGCGACCAGCGACACACGGCCGAGGCGGTCGCCCGCGAGGTGGGCCTGCGAGGCGAGACGCTCACGGGCAAGGAGCTGACGGAGCGACTGGCCGAGGCCGAGGGCGGGGACTGGCTGGACCGGGTGGCGGTGCTCGCGCGGGTGGCGCCCGAGGACAAGATGGCGCTGGTGCGAGCCCTGCGCGCGCGTGGCGAGGTGGTGGCCATGGCGGGCGACGGCATCAACGACGCGCCAGCCCTGAAGGCCGCGGACGTGGGCGTGGCGGTGGGCGCGCGCTCCAGTGACATGGCCCGGCAGATGGCGGACATCGTCATGGCGGGCGAGGACTTGCGCGGCATCATCCACGCGGTGGGCGAGGGGCGCATCGTCCAGGACAACCTGCGCCGCGCCCTGCGCTTCCTCTTCGCCACCAACCTGTCGGAGATGGCGCTGGTGGTGGGCGCCTCGCTGGTGGGGGGCAGGGATCCGCTCACACCCATGCAGTTGCTCTGGCTCAACCTGCTGACGGACACCTTCCCCGGGCTGGCGCTGGCGCTGGAGCCTGGCGACGCGGACATCCTGGACCGACCTCCCGCGCCTCCCGACGCGCCGCTGCTGTCGCGCGGGATGTCGCGGCGGGTGGTGCGTGACGCGCTGCTGCTGGCGGGCCTGGGCGCCGCGGGCCTCGCGATGGGCGGACCGCCGCTGGCCTTCGGGATGCTCACGGCCGCGCAACTGGGTTACGCCTCGGTGTGCCGGGCGCCTCGCGTCGGAGCGCGGAGGCGCTCGCTGGACTCCGGGCGCTTCACGATGTGGGTGGGAGGCGCGATGGCCATGCAGGTGCTGGCGCTCACCGTGCCCCCGCTGCGCGCCGTGCTGGGGCTGCCCACGCCGTCATGGCTCACCCTCGGTGGGGTGTCGGTGGGGCTGGTGCTGCCCGGGGCGCTCCACCATCTCTCCCGCCGTCTCCCTCGGAGCGCGGCGCATCGTCGTCCCTTCCTCATCCCCGCTTTCGCGGAGGTTTCCCCATGACGTTCCATCTCCCGTCGTTCCTGTTGGGCTACACCGCTGGCGCGGGCTCGGTGATGTTGAGCAAGCACCTGCGCCCGCTGCTGGTGGAGCTGGCCACCGCCACCTACCGCTTCGGCGACATGGTGATGTCGAGGACCGCCATCAAGCAGGAGGACCTGGAGGACCTGCTGGCCGAGGCGAAGGCCCGGGCCCGACGGGCCGCGAACGGCCATTCCCAGGGACAGGCCGAGGCCTGAGGAGGCCACCCGTGTCACGCTTCATCTATGTGGTGCATGTCCTGCCCGGCCGCGTGCGGCTGAGGCTCCCGTGGCTGCGCGAGCATGGCGTGGTGGCCAACGAGCTCGCCGAGGGCCTCTTGCGCATCCGCGGCGTGGACGAGGTGGAGGTGCGCCCCTTCACCGGCAGCGTCCTGGTCCTCCACGACGCGGACGCGCTCGATTTGGAGGACGTGCTGGCGATGGTGCGGAGGCTCACCGACGTGGACCTCGTCGTGCGTCAGGGAGAGGAGCCGCCCGAGGAGGAGGTGCTGCTGGAGGCGTTGTCGATGGGCAGCGACGTGGCGCTCGCGACCAGCCGCTTCGTGAAGGGGCTGGACGTGGAGGTGCTCCGCGCCACGGGAGGCAAGGTGGACCTGGGCTCGCTCGCGTCGCTGGGCTTCGCGGTGGCGGGCGCGGCCAAGGTGATTGCGACGAAGAAGCTGCCCACGCCGGACTGGTTCAACCTGGCGTGGTGGGCCTTCGCCACCTTCTCCGGCGTGGAGCGCACCGCCATCGGCAACACGGCCTCGCCGGTGCGCACCGGGCCCCGGGAGTCACCGTCTGTCGACGATGACTCCCCGACGAGCGCGCCTTCCTAGCTGTTCCAGTCGCTGTGTACGAAGCCGGCGTCGGGCTTGTCCCGGCGCTGGTACGTGTGCGCGCCGAAGGCGTCGCGCTGGGCCTGGGTGAGGTTCTGCGGCAGCTCCGGGCTGCGGTAGCTGTCCAGGTACGCCAGCGAGGAACTGAACACGGGGATGGGGATGCCCACCTTCGTCGCCGTGCCCACCAGCTTGCGCCACGCGGGCGCCAGCTTCTCGAGCACCGGGGCGAACGCGTCCGACACCAGGAGGTTCGGCAGGTCCGGCTGCTTCGTGAAGGCCTCGCGCAGCGGGGTGAGCAGCTTCGCGCGGATGATGCAGCCGCCCCGCCAGATGCGCGCCATCTCCGACAGGGAGATGTTCCACGTGTACTCGTCGGACGCCGCCTGGATGAGCCGCAGGCCCTGCGCGTACGTCACCACCCGCGCCGCGTACAGCGCGTCATGTGCCCACGCCGCCAGCTCCGCCTTCTCCTCCGCGGACAGCGAGGCCGTGGGCCCCGGCAGCTTGTGGCTCGCCGCCACGCGCTGGTCCTTCATCGAGGACAGGTTGCGCGCGTCCAGCGCGGAGGCGATGGAGGGCACCGGCACGCCCAGGTCCAGCGCCACCTGCACCGTCCACTTGCCCGTGCCCTTCTGGCCGGCCTTGTCCAGCACCAGGTCCACCAGCGGCTTGCCCGTCTCCGCGTCCTTCTTGCGCAGCACCTTGATGCTGGTCTCCAGGAGGAAGGACTCGGCGATGCCCTGGTTCCACTTCGTGAACAGCTCCGCCACGCCCTCCGCCGACAGCCCCAGGCCCCGGCGCAGCACGTCGTACGTCTCCGCGAGCAGCTGCATGTCCGCGTACTCGATGCCGTTGTGCACCATCTTCACGAAGTGGCCCGCGCCATCCGGCCCCACGTGCGTGACACACAGGCCCTCGTCCGTGCGCGCGGCGATGGCCTCCAGCACCGGCTTCACCAGCGCATACGCCTCCGAGGGGCCGCCGGGCATGATGGACGGGCCGTGGCGCGCGCCCTCCTCGCCGCCGGACACGCCGACGCCCAGGAAGTGCAGGCCCTTGGCCTTGCACAGCTCCTCGCGCCGCCGCGTGTCCAGGAACCAGGAGTTGCCCGCGTCCAGGATGACGTCACCGGGCGACAGGAGCGGGAACAGCCGCTCCATCATCTGGTCCACCGCCGTGCCCGCCGTCACCATCAGCAGGATTCGCCGGGGGCGCTCCAGCCCCTTCACGAAGTCCTCCAGCGACGCGAAGCCCTTCAGCGACGGCTTGCCGTGCTGTTGGTTCATCTCGTCGATGCGCTCCGCATGCCGGTCCCACACCGCCACCCGGAAGCCATGGTCCGCGATGTTGAGGGCCAGGGCCGCGCCCATGACTCCCATGCCCGCCACGCCGAACTGCGCGCCCGTCTGGGCGCTCGCTGCCGCACTCATGATTCCTCCGACAAGGCCCGCTCACCGTCCCGCGGCGGCGGTGTCCAACATCCACTGCGCATTCGTCACCCGGGCCGCCGGAAGCGTCGCATCCCGCCCGAGCGCCCGCTGCACCGTCTGTCGCTTCCCCGCGCCTGCCACCAGCATCAGCACCGCGTTCGCCGACAACAGCGTCGGCATCGTGAGCGTCATCCGCCAGGGCGGCGGCTTGGGGCCCACCACGGACAGCACGCGCCGGCTCTTCTCCTCCAGCGCCGGGTGGCCGGGAAAGAGGCTGGCCGTATGCCCGTCCTCCCCCATGCCGAGCAGCACCACGTCCAGCACGTCGGGCAGCCGCGCCTCGTAGTCCCTCGCCGCGTCCTCGCGGTCCTCGCGCTCGCCCTCCATGCGGAACACCTGCGAGGGCGACAGCCGCAACGGCCCCACCAGCGCCTCCTCCACCAGGTGGTAGTTGCTGTCCGGGTGGTCCGGCGGCACGAAGCGCTCGTCCACGAAGTACAGGTCCACCCGCTCCCACGGCAGCGTCAGCCGCGACAGCTCGCGGTACGCCGGCCCCGGCGTGCTTCCGCCGGACAGGGCCAGGCTCGCCCGCCGCTTCATCGCCAGCGAGGTCTGCAGCGCGCGGCCCATCCACTCCGCGGCCTCGCGGGCCAGGGACTCGGGGGGCACCACGCGCGGAGGCAGCGCGCTCATAGCAGCGTCCACCTGCGGCCATCGCGGGCGAGCAGCGCGGAGGCGGCCTGCGGCCCGATGCTCCCGGTCGCGTAGGGGTGCAGCGTCCCGCCCTCGCCGGACTCGAGCGCCTGGAGGATGGGCGTCACGTACGCCCACGCCTGCTCCACGCTGTCCTGCCTGGCGAAGAGCGTGGCGTTGCCGCGCATGCAGTCGAGCAGCAGCCGCTCGTACGCCTCCGGCACCGGCTTGTTGAAGCTCTCCGCGTAGTTGAAGTCCATGGTGACGCCCGCGATGTTCACGTCCTCGCCGGGCACCTTGGACTCGAAGGAGAGCGCGATGCCCTCCTGGGGCTGGATGCGCAGCGTGAGCACGTTGGGCTGCAGGCGCTGGCAGGTGGCGCCCTCGCCGGAGAACAAGCCGATGGGCACCGAGCGGAAGTGGATGGACACCTCCGTCAGGCGCTTCTTCAGCCCCTTGCCGGCGCGCAGGTAGAAGGGCACGCCCTCCCATCGCCACGAGTCCACGCTCAGCTTCATGGCCACATAGGTGGGCGTGCGCGAGTCGGGCTTCACGCCCTTCTCACTCAGGTAGCCCTCGTACTGGCCTGCGACCACGGAGCGAGACACCTCCTTGCCCTCCACCGGCCGCAGCGCGCGGAACACCTTGTTCTTCTCGTCGCGGATGTCCTCCGCGGCGAAGGACACCGGCGGCTCCATGGCGCACAGCGCGAGCACCTGGAGCAGGTGGTTCTGCACCATGTCCCGGATGACGCCCGTCTCGTCGTAGAAGCCGCCGCGGCCCTCCACGCCAATCTGCTCGGCCGCCGTGATTTCCACGTGGTCGATGTGGTTGCGGTTCCACAGCGGCTCGAAGATGGCGTTGGCGAAGCGGAAGACCAGGATGTTCTGGACGGTCTCCTTGCCCAGGTAGTGGTCGATGCGGAAGATCTGCTTCTCGTCCAGCACCGCCGCCAGCTCGCGGTTGAGCTCGCGGGCGGTCTCCAAATCCCGGCCGAAGGGCTTCTCGATGATGAGCCTGTGCCAGGGCGTCTGGTGGGGACGCTCCTCGCGCTTGAGCAGGCCGGCCTCGGCGAGCCCGTGCAGAATCTGGGGGAAGGTGGAGGCGGGCGTGGCCAGGTAGTAGAGCTGGTTGCCCTGGGTGCCCTGCTGCTGGGACACCTGCTCCAGCTTCTCGCGCAGGCGGGTGAAGGCGGCCGGGTCGTCATAGGCGCCGGAGATGCCCTCCAGGCGCGGGGCGAACTTCTGCCACGTCGCCTCGTCGAGCGGCTGGGTGCGCGCGAACTTTTTCAGGCCCTCCTTCACGTGGAGACGGAAGGCGTCGTTGTCCAGGGTGGAGCGGCTGAAGGCGACGACGGAGAAGTGGTCCGGCAGGAGGTTGGCGCGCGCCAGCTCGAAGAGGGCGGGGAACAGCTTGCGCTGCGCCAGGTCCCCTGTCGCGCCGAACAGCACCACCGTGCAGGGGTCCGGTCTCGTTGCCCTGAGCAGCGGGTCTCCCTCTCGGGGATGCGTCTCGATGTGCAGGCCCTGCGCGTCCATTCCGCTGCCTCCTCGAAGTGACTGCCGTGGGCGGCCACCTTACGCCCCTCTCGTCGCCTCGCGGCAAGCCAGAGTGCGTGCAGTGACGTGCGCGTGACGTCTGGAGCGTTCGAAAGAGCGCCCCAGGAGCCTGCTCTAACAGTCGGAGGGCCAGGTCGCCACGCCCGACAGCGTCGGAGAAACCGCGTCGCATCCTGGGAGGCGTCGGGACGCGCACGCAGCCCGTCGAGGACCCGCCGGAGGAGGCCCGAGCGAAGGGGCCCGGCCGCGCCGCCTACACCTTCCGCGGCCCCGGGGCTGAAGGGCGTCTGCGCCCGGTGCGAACGCGAGCGCGGCGTGCCCGAGGTCCGGGTGCTGCGCGGGGCTCATTCGGGATATCGTCGGCCCCAGCCGGCTGTCTGCCCGCTTGTCGGAGGGCCGTCCACGTGCGCTGGAGGTCCCTGCTGTATGTGCCAGCCGGGTCGCGCTATGTCGGTGAGCCGATGCGCCCCCGTCCCGAGCACGCACCCATGAGCCCTCCGCGATGAAGTACGTCATCACCGTCTGGTTCTGGTTCGTCTTCCTGACCACCGCGCCCATCCTCTTCACGCTGGGCGCGCTGCTGCTCCTGTTCACCTATCCGGTCGACAAGGACCGCCGGATGCTCCACTGGCTGGTGTGTCACTGGTGCCACGGCCTGTGGCTGCACCTGTCGCCAGGGTGGCGCACGCGCTTCGAGGGCAAGGAGCTGCTCCCCTCCGGGCCCTGCGTCATCGTGGTCAATCACCAGTCCGCCATGGACATCCTGGCCGTGATGGGGCTGTACCACCCGTACAAGTTCGTGGCGAAGGCGTCGCTGTTCTCGCTGCCGCTGGTGGGCTGGATGATGACGCTGCTGGCCTACGTGCCCATCGTCCGGGGCTCGTCGCAGGCGATGCATCAGCTCTTGGACCCGTGTCGGCGTTGGCTGCGTCGAGGCATGCCCGTGCTCATCTTCCCCGAGGGCACCTACGCGAAGGGCGGTCAGCGTCTGCCGTTCAAGCGCGGCGCGTTCCAGCTCGCGGTGGAGGAGCACGTGCCCGTGGTGCCCATCGTCGTGGAGGGCACCACGCAGTTGCTCGACGGCGATGGCCCGTGGCTGAACGCCCGCGCCTCCATGCGCGTGCGCGTGCTGCCGCCGCTGTCGCCCGAGTCGCTGGGACAGGACCCCGTGGAGCTGGCGGAGCGGGTGCGCGGACTGTACGAGCGCACGCTGTCCGCCAACGGCTGAGCCACGCATGGGTTGGGTGCTCTGGGCGCTGGAGACGTTGTGGGCGATGGGGGCCGCGTGGGCCCTGTCCGCGGCGCTCCTGCGTGAGCGCTCCACGGTGGAGCGCTGGATGGCCGCGCTCCTCTTCGGCGCCGCGAGCGTGCTCACCTGCGTGCAGGGGTTGGGGCTGGTGGGGCAGCTCGGCCGACTCCAGCTGGCCGTCGTGGGATTCGCGCTCCATGGCGTGATGCTCGGCTGGAGCGTGCGTCGGGTGGGGTTCGCGGAGCTGCGCGCGCGGTGGGTGTCGGACGTGAAGGCGCCGGTGCGGCTGTGGCGAGACATCCGCGCGCGTCAGGAGCTGGCCGCGTGGGCGCTGTTGCCGGCGGCGTGCGCGCTCATCGTCTCGGGGTCCATCGCGTGGCACTTCCCCAATTGGGCCTGGGACGTCGTCTGGTACCACACGCCGAAGACGAGCTACGCGGTGCAGACGGGCCGCATCACCTGGGTGGACACGTCCGTCTGGTACGTCAACGGCTACCCCGAGCTCACCGAGCTGCTCTCCGTCTGGCACGTGCTGCTGCCCCACCACTCGCGGCTGGAGGACCTGACGCAGCTGCCCTTCGGCGTGCTGGGGGCGCTCACCGTGGCCGCGTTCTGTCGCCGCGCGAGCGCCAGCCCCGCGCTGTCCGCGTCGCTGGGCGCGATGTGGCTGGCCCTGCCCGCGGTGGCCCTCCAGCTCCACACCACGCACGCGGATGTCGTCGCGGGCGCGCTGTTCATCACCGCCTTCTACTTCCTCACCGAGCGCGACTGGAGTCCCACCGCGCGCACGCTGACGTTGCTGGCGCTGGGCCTGTATGCGGGCACCAAGGTGACGGGGCTCTTCCACCTCGCGCTCGTGTCGCCGCTGCTGCTCGTCCGGGGCGCGCTGGTGCTGCGCGCGGCGAAGGGGTCGCGGGGGCGGGTGCTGGGGCAGACGGGGCTCGCGCTGCTCCTGCTGGTGTGGCTGGGGTCGCCGACGTACGTGGAGAACCTGGTCCGCACGGGCAATCCGTTCTGGCCCGCGCGGATGCAGGTGCTGGGGCACGAGCTCCAGGGGCCCATCGGCGCGGATGAAATCGCGGGCCCTCCCGCCTTCTTCGGCGCGCCCGGCGCCTTCGAGCGCATGGTGAGCAGTTGGACCGCGCCGGAGGGCATGTACTGGCCGGACGTGCGCGAGCGCGCCTTCGGCTGGCTCTTCCCGTACCTCCTGCTGCCCGCGCTCCTCTGGGTGAGCGCCACCGCGGTGTTCAGTCGGGAGCGGCGGTCCCGGCTCGCGCTGCCATTGCTCGCGGGCATGTCCGTGTTGGTGCCCGCGGCATGGTGGGGGCGCTTCACGCTGGGGCTGCCCGCGGCGGGGCTCGTCGCCTTCGCGGTGCTGCACCGTCAGGTGGGGACGCGCTACCTCCAGGTCCTCCTGTCCGCGCTCGCGGCGTTCTTCTGTGTGGCGTCCTATGCGAAGGCCTCGGTGGGGTATCAGGTGCTGCCCACGATGGGGCGCCGCGCGGACCCGTCCCTGCGCGACGAGGACCGGGTGCGCGCGCGCATGGGCTGGCTGTGGACGCCGGAGGCGGTGCGCCTGCGTGAACGGGAGCTGCGACCCGGTGACGTGGTGGTGTACGACAGCGGCACGTCCTTCCTCGGCGAGTACTGGACCTGGGATTTGCGCAACCGCGTCGAGTACGTGAATCACGAGGGGAACGACGGCGTGTACCTCGACCAGCTGCGCGCGCTGTCCCCGCGTTGGGTGAGTGTGCGCAAGCACAGCCCCGCTGAGCGACTGCTGCTCTCCCGGGCCGGCGCCTTCGAGAGGCTGTTCGACTGTCCGTTGAGCTCGGCCGTCATGTATCGCGTCACCGGGAGCGACTGGTAGGTGGAGGGCGTCGCCCGGGGTTGGATTCCACAGCCTCGTTGAAAGGATTCGGTGAGGTTGCGGGCGTGGGGCGTCCTGCGTCTGGATGACCGAGCAGGCCATCGAGACGTGTGCGGTACCCTCTCGGCTCATGCGCCAACTCCTCCCCCTGCTCCTGCTGCTGGCGGCGCCCGTCTGGGCCGCGGTCCCCTCGGGCTTCGTCGAGACTGTCTACACCTCCAATGATTTGAATCAGGCGACGGGGATGGCGTGGGCGCCGGATGGCTCGGGCCGGCTGTTCATCACCATCAAGAACGGTCCCATCCGGGTCGTCTCACTGAAGGACGGCGTCCCGGAGACGCAAGCGGGGAACACCACGCTGGTGACGCGCCTGTTCGCGACGGAGCCCGCGGTCCACACCAACAGCGAGTGCGGCGTCATCGGCATCGCGTTCGACCCGAACTACGTGGCCAACCGCTACGTGTACGTCTTCGTCACCGTGTCCGCGACGGAGCAGCAAATCGTCCGCTACACCGACGTCAACGGCGTGGGCTCGGCGCGCACGGTGCTTGTCTCGCGGCTGCCCACGCGTGGAGAGAACCACGATGGTGGCGGCATCGGCTTCGGGCCGGACGGCAAGCTGTACTTCGCCATCGGAGACTTGGGCAATGGCACGGGCGTGGACGCGGACCTGACGTCGCTGGCGGCGAAGGTGAGCCGGGCGAACCGTGACGGCACGCCGGTCAACGACAACCCGTTCAACGACGGCGTCGGTCCCAACAACGAGTACATCTGGGCGCGCGGCTTCCGGAACCCCTTCACCCTCACGTTCCAGCCGAGCACGGGCCAGCTGTGGGTCAACGTGGTGGGCACCGGCTACGAGCAGACCTTCGTGGTGCCCCGGCGCGGGCACGCCGGCTACAACGACTACGAGAACAACCAGCCGACCGGAAACGACTACATCACCCCGGTCATCAAGTACCGCACCAACGGCCTCGACACGCGCACCCTCACGGCCACCGGGGCCGCGCGCGCGGGCGGCGTCGCCACCTTCACCACCACGGGCAACCACGGCTTCCGCAAGGGCGAGAAGCTCACGCTCGAGGGCGTGGGTGACGCCTCGTTCAACGGGGACTTCTACGTCGCGAGCGTCCCCAGCGCGACGACCGTCACCGTCACGCAGTCGGGCCTGTCGGATGCGACGAGTGGCGGAGGCACCGCGAAGACCCAGGAGCTGGGCGGCTGCATGAACGGCGGCGTGTTCTACGACGCCACGCTCTTCCCGCCGGAGTACCGCGGCAACTACTTCTTCGGCGACTACAACGACGCCACCTTCATGCGCGCCACGCTGGCCCCGGACAACACCGTGGCCACGGTGGACATCTGGGGAACCAGCTTCACGTCATACGTGGACACCTCGGTGGGGCCGGACGGCGCGCTGTACACCATCGGCGTCTCGGGAGGGCGTCTGCGCCGCATCGTCCCGACCACCACCGGTCAGCGTCTGGTGGTGACGAACCTGTACCCGCGCGTGATGGAGGGCGGAAAGGCCACCTTCACGGTGCGACTGGCGGAGGCGCCCACGACGTCGGTGGTGGTCGATGTGTTCCGCGCGCCGGGTGGCAGCACGGACCTGCGCGTGTCCGGCGCGTCGACGTTCACCTTCACGCCGCAGGACTGGAGCACGCCTCGCGTGGTGACGATTGACGCGCTGGAGGACGCGGACAACGTGGTGGACACCGCGACCTTCACCGTGGCGTCGAGCGGCCTGACGTCCGAGTCCGTGCTGGCGACCACCATCGAGGACAACTCCGCGCAGCTGGTGCTCTCCTCGAGCAACGTCGCGGTCCCCGAGGCCGGCACGGCCACGTTCGACGTGTCGCTGACGCGCCAGCCCGTGGGCACCGTCACCGTCACCGTGAGCCGCGCCTCGGGTGATGCGGACCTCACCGTGGAGTCGGGAGGCTCGCTCGTCTTCAACGCGAGCAACTGGAGCGCGCCCCAGACGGTGACGCTGCGGGCCGCCGCCGACGCGGACAACCAGGATGGCGTCGCGTTCTTCACGGTGGTCGGCGCAGGGTTGGACGCGCGCACCGTGACGGCGACGGAGGTGGACGACGAGGACCTGGCTCCCATCATCACCTCCACCGCGCCGACGCAGGCCGTGGTGGGCAATGTGTACCGCTACGACGTGGAGGCGAGGGCTCGGCCCGCGGCGACGTACTCGCTCACCACCGCGCCGACGGGCATGTCCATCGACGCGGCCACGGGCCTCATCACCTGGACGCCCACCACCGTGTCGACCCCGGGTGAGGCGGTCACCGTGCGCGTGGCCAACAACGTGGCGCCCGAGGCGACGCAGTCCTTCACCGTCACCGTGAAGCAGGATGACCCTCCGGTCGCCGTCCTCACGCGTCCCACGGCGGACGAGCGCGTGTCCGGCGCGGGCGCGGAGTTCTACGGCGACTGCCAGGACGACGTGGGCTGCACGCGCGCGGAGTTCTTCGTGGACGGCGTGCAGCGCTACGTCGATGAGCGCACGGACAACCACTTCCACTTCGGTGGTGAGCACAACCGCTGGGACACGACGGAGCTTTCGCCCGGTGGACACCGGGTGCGCTTCGCCGTGGTGGACACCTCCGGTCAGCGGCACCAGGTCGAGGTGAAGGTGTGCGTGGGCGAGGGCGACTGCACGCTGGTTCCGCAGCCGGACCCCGACGCGGGGACGGACGCGGGCGCACAGCCGGATGCGGGGCCGGTGCGGGACGGGGGCATGGGCTCCGATGGTGGGATGAGCCCGCCGGACCCGAAGGATGACAGTGGCTGCTCGTGTGGCAGCGCGCCGGTGGGCTCGCTGGCGTGGGCCGCGCTGACGGCGCTGGCGCTGATGCGCCGCAAGCGTCGTCAGGACTGAGCGCGTCGTCGCGAGTGCGGTGGGAGCGCTTGCCCGGTGGACAGATGCAGGGCGTCCGCCAGGGCGAGCGCGGGGGCGATGAGGGCCTCGAGCTTCTCAGGAGAGGTGGGCACGCCCTGCCTCTCCGCCTCCATCGTCCCCGCGAAGATGGACAGCCGCCAGTAGTACCGGTACGCGTGCATCAAGGGCTCGCGCAGGGACGGCGTCAGGAGCAGCTCCCGCGTCCTGGGGGAGAGGTTGTGCAGGTTCAGGAGGGTGTCCAGCTCCACGTCACCGACCTTCTCGCCCACCGGACTGAAGCGCATGCGGAACGTGTCGCGCAGACTCTTTGTCTCCAACAGGAGTTCAGGGGGTGCCGCGTCGCTCAGCTCCATTCGCAGCACCGTGATGGCGGGGTCGCCCTGGCTCAGGGTCGTCGCCTCGGTGCGCAGAGAGAATGGCCGTCCCCGGTAGAACCCCTGCACCTCCAGGGCTTCATCGGACTGGCTGGAGGTCCAGCCCTGGCGGGTCGCGAAGATGCGCCATGCCTGTCGTCGTCGGCGCTTGTACCAGGCTTCCAGGTAGTAGATGGCGCCGATGAGGAGCCCCGCCAGCGCGAGCGTGAGGTACGGGGATTGCGCGGAGGGCATGGCACGAAGCATCTCCGTTTGGCGCCGATGGAGCCAGTCTCTCCAACTTGGTGCCTCGGCCGGCCCCCGATGTGGGCGCACAGCCGGATGCGGGGACGACGCCCGACGCGGGCGCGGGCCCTGATGCCGGGACGGACCCCGAGGACCCCAGGGATGACAATGGCAGCGCGCCGGTGGGCTCGCTGGCGTGGGCCGCGCTGACGGCGCTGGCGCTGATGCGCCGCAGGCGTCGTCAGGACTGAGCGCGTCGTCGCGAGTGCGGTGGGAGCGCTTGCCCGGTGGACAGATGCAGGGCGTCCGCCAGGGCGAGCGCGGGGGCGATGAGGGCCTCGAGGTCCTCATGCGCGGTGGGCACGCCCTCCTTCGCCGCCTCCAGCATCCCCGCGATGATGGACACGCGCTGGTAGCTCTTGTGGGCGCGCAGCAGGGGCTCGCGCAGGGTCGGCGTCAGGAGCAGCTCCCGGGTCCTGGGGGAGAGGTTGCGCAGGCTCAGGGCCGAGTCCAGCGCCGCGTCGCCCACCTCCTCGTCCACCTTGCCGAACAGCTTGAGGAACTTGTCGCCGAAGGTCTCTGTCTCGAGGTGGAGCTCCTGGGGCAGGGCGTCGGTCAGCTCCAGGCGCAGCACGGTGACGAAGTGGGAGCCCTTGCCGGTGCCGTACTTCTCGGTGAGCAGCGAGAGCTGTCGCTCGCGATAGAGCCCCTGGACCTCCAGCACGTCACCCGACTGGCTGAAGGTCCATCCCTGGCGGGTGGCGAAGATGCGCCAGGCCTGCCGCTGCCGGCGTTTGTCCCGGGCCCCCAGGTAGATGATGGTGATGACGAAGAGCACCATCAGCGCGAGCGGGAGGTACCCGGTGAGCTCGGAGGACATGGCACGAAGCATCTCCGCCCGAAGCCTGGCGGGCCAGTCTCCCCAGCGGGTTCTTCCGCGACTTCGAGACTCGCGGGGCCGGGTGGCTCGGCAACCCCCTGGAATTGCAGCGGCCTGGGCACATGTCAGAGGGAGCGTGTAAGGGAGCAGGCGCCCGGCGCTTGGAGCGGACGGCTTCCCTGAAGGAGGCTGCCGGCCGGCCCGAGTGCCGTGGGGTGAGGGAGGGTGAACGCGGGATGCGCTTGCTGCACACGTCGGACTGGCACCTGGGGCACACGCTGTACGACGTCTCGCGCGAGGCGGAGCACGGCGCGTTCCTGGAGTGGCTGCTGGACACGCTGGAGGCCCAGGCGGTGGACGCGCTGCTGGTGGCCGGCGACATCTTCGACACCGCCAACCCCAGCGCCGAGGCCCAGGCCGCGTGGTACCAGTTCATCGCGAAGACGCGCCGGCGGTTGCCTCGGTTGGACGTGGTGGTCATCGGTGGCAATCACGACTCGGCGGCGCGGCTGGATGCGCCGGACCCGTTGTTCGCGGCGTTGGGCGTGAAGGTGGTGGGCGGATTGCCACGCGCGGGCGGCGTGCTGGATTTGGAGCGACTGCTGGTGCCGGTGCACGACGCGAAGGGGCACGTGGGCGCGTGGGTGGCGGCGGTGCCGTACCTGCGGCCCTCGGACCTCCCGCCTGTTCGCGAGGAGCTGGGGGACCGGCTCGTGGCGGGGGTGAGGGCGGTGTACGAGGAGGTGCTGGAGGCGGCGCGGCTCCGGCGTCGGCCGGGGCAGGGGTTGGTGGCGATGGGACACTGCTACATGACGGGCTCGGAGCTGTCGGAGCTCAGCGAGCGGAAGATTCTGGGCGGCAATCAGCACGCGCTGCCCGTGGAGCTGTTCCCCGAGGACGTCGCGTACGCGGCGCTGGGACACCTGCACAAGGCACAGCGCGTGGGTGGACGCGAGGGCGTGCGCTACAGCGGCTCTCCGTTGCCCTTGTCGCTGTCGGAGGCGAACTATCGCCACCAGGTGTTGGTGGTGGATTTGAAGGACGGGGTGCTGGAGGGCGTGGAGTCGGTGCCGGTGCCGCGTCGGGCGGAGATGGTGCGGGTGCCGGCCCGGGATGCGGCGACGCTCGAGGAGGTGGTGGGGTTGTTGGAGGCGCTTCCGGCGATGGAGGAGGGCGTGCCGGACTGGCGGCGTCCCTACCTGGAGGTGTGCGTCTCGTTGCCCCGGCCCGAGCCGGCGCTGCGCCTGAAGGTGGAGAAGGCGCTCGAGGGACGCGCGGCGCGGCTGGTGAAGCTGACGCCCGCGTACACGGGGACGGGCGGCGCGCTGGCGGAGGCGCGTCCGGGGTTGTCGCTCCGGGAGCGCACGCCGGAGGACGTGTTCCGGGCGCGGTATGCGCGTGACTACGAGGAGCCTCCGACGGATGGGTTGTTGGAGGCGTTCCACACGCTGCTGACGCAGGTGCAGGAGGACGCGTCATGAAGGTCCTCGGCATCCGGGGCAGCAACCTGACGAGCTTCTCGGGGAACTTCGAGCTGGAGCTGGACCGGCCTCCGCTCGACCGGCTGGGGCTGTTCGCCATCACGGGCGCGACGGGGGCGGGCAAGAGCACGCTCCTGGATGCGCTGTGTCTGGCGTTGTTCGACCGGACGCCGAGGTTGGGGGGACGGGGCGGTGTGCCGGTGGGGCGCGCGGACGAGGAGGAGGAGGCGCGGCTGTCCGCGTACGACGTGCGCGGCTTGTTGCGGCGGGGCGCGGCCGAGGGCTTCGCGGAGGTGGACTTCCAGGGGAAGGACGGCAAGCGCTACCGGGCGCGGTGGAACGTGTGGCGGGCGCGTGGGCGGGCGGAGGGGCGGTTCCGGCCGCAGGAGATGAGCCTGACGGAGGTGGCCTCGGGGCAGCAGTTCGGCCGCACCAAGGGCGAGGTGCTGGTCGCCATCCAGGAGCGGCTGGGGTTGTCGTTCGACCAGTTCCGTCGCTCGGCGCTGCTCGCGCAGGGAGAGTTCGCGGCCTTCTTGAAGGCGGACGCGAGCGAGCGCGCGGAGCTGCTGGAGCGGATGACGGGCACGGAGGTGTACAGCCGGCTGTCCATCCGCGCGCACGAGAAGAACAAGGCGGAGCAGGAGGCGCTGGCGAAGCGGGAGCAGGGGCTGGCGGCGATTGTGCTGATGGAGGCGCAGGAGCGCGGGGCGGCGGAGGAGCGGCTCGTCGACGAGGCGCGGGCGCGGGCGGAGGTGGAGACGAAGCTGCGGCAGGCGGAAGGCGCGGCGGCGTGGCACGCGGAGCGCTCCGCGTTGGTGCGGGCATTTCGCGAGGCGGAGGAGAGGGAGGTCCGGGCGGCGCAGGCGCTGGAGGCGGCGGCGCCTCGGGCGAGGAAGCTGGAGGAGGTGCGCGCGGCGGAGTCCTTCCGGGAGGTGGTGACGGCGGCGGAGGTCGCGGGGCGACGGTGGGAGGACGCGGAAGGGGCACGAAGATCGCGCGCGGAGGAGGTGGAGGCGACGAAGGCCCGGGCCTTCCAGTCGGTGGGGGTGTTGAAGGGGGCGGAGGAGGCGAGGGCGGCGGCTCGGACGGCGCAGGAGGAGGCGACTCCGGCGTTGGAGGAGGCGGCGGCGCTGGACGCGCGGTGCGAGGCGACGGCGCGCGACGCGGAGGATGCGAGGGCGAGGGCGAGGGCGTCGAAGGAGGAGGAGGCGAAGGCGCGGGAGGTGTTGGAGGCGGTTGGGGCGCGGGAGGAGGAGGCGCGGGCGAAGGGGGAGGCGGCGCGGGCGTGGTTGGTGGAGAAGGCCCACTGGGAAGCGCTGGCGAAGGAGTGGCCGCGCTGGCAGCGGGAGCTGGAGTGGTACGAGGTGGCGCTGGGGGAGGGGAGCGCGGCGCGGACGCAGGTGGAGACACAGCGCGCGGAGGTGGAGCGCCTGCGGGAGTCCACGCGGCTGAGGACGCGGGAGCGGGAGACGGCGGCGGAGGCCGAGGCGCGGGCGCAGGCGGCGGCGACGCACGCCGAGGCCGCGTTGGGAGAGGGCACGGCCGTGGAGCGGCGCGTGCTGCGCGAGTCGCTGCTGGCGAGGCGGGAGTCGCTGCGGGCGTTGGAGTCGGCGCGACAGGGTTTGTGCTCGGCGGAGTCGGAGGCGCGGCGGGCGGAGCAGGAGGCGGTGGCGGCGCGCGGTGAGGCGGAGAGCGCGTCGGTGGCGGTGCGTCAGGCGGCGGAGCGGCGGCTGGAGGGTGACGCGGCGTTGAAGGAGGCGCGCCGGTCGCTGTCGGTGGCGCAGGCGACGCAGGGCCACGCGGCGCAGCGGGCGCTCTTGCGTGAAGGCGAGGCGTGTCCGCTGTGTGGCGCGACGGAGCATCCGTATCGGCACGAGTTGCCGGCGCTCGACGGGCTGGTGGCGGAATCCGCCGCGCGGGTGGAGACGCTGGAGTCCGAGCGGGCCGAGTGCTCGCGAGCGGAAGTGGAGGCGAGCGCGAAGCAGGCCGCGGCGCGAGCGCGGATGTCCCAGTCCGAGTCACGGCGTGACAACGCGAAGGCGCAGTGCGTGGAGCACGGCGCGGCCTGGGGGCGCGGACGTGAGCAGTGGCAGCGCGTGGAAGGCGAGGCTGCCCGAAGCAGGCAGGCGCGTGACTCGCGCGATGCTGCATCGAGTGGAGCCGGGCACACCGAGGTCATCGCGTCCACCGTGCAGGCGAGTGATGCAGGGACGGTGAGCGGGAAGGCGTTGCGCCACGAGCGGGCTGCTCACGCAGGCGCTTCCTCCGTGCACTCCATTGCCGGAGCGCTTGGCTCGGAGGCGTCGGCCGAAGGCTCATGGGGCGTCGTGCCGTCGGAGACGGAAGTGCCTCCGGAGGCAGGTGCCTCGGTCGAGGCGGGGACCTGGCTGGAGTCCATGGTCGCGCGAGTCCAGGCGCGGCTTGCGGCGTTGAAGTCGGAAGAAGAGGCCGCCGAGGGGCTGGAGCGTGCGGCGCGAGAGGCGCGCGCGTCGCTCGAGACGCAGCGTTCTCGTCGCGAGGTCGCCGTCGATGCGCTTCGTCGCGCGGAGGAGGCCTTCACGCGAGCGGAGAGCGCGCTGCGCGAGGGATTGGCGCGAGTCGAGGCCGCCGATGCGGTGGTGCGTCAGGTGCTCGCGGACGTCGCGCCCATCTTCGCGGCGGACGCCGGATGGGAGGGGAAGCTGGAGGCCGCGCCCGCGGACTTCCGTCAGAAGTGCGGCAAGCGCGTCTCGATGTGGAAGGAGCGCGAGAAGCTGGTCGAGGATGCGAAGGCCCTCGAGAAGAAGGAGCAGGAACAGCGGGCGCGGGCGCAGGGACAGCTGGAGGTGAGCACCCGGCGGGCCGAGGACGACGCGGCCCAGGCGGCGCTCAAGGAGCAGGCGCGCGCGGACGCGACACGGGCCCGCGCCGTCTTGCTCGGAGGCCGTCCGACGCAGGAGGTCCGCGCGGAGTTGAAAGCGAAGCTGGACACCGCGCTGGCGGCGTACGAGCAGGCCCGGGTGGCGGCCGATGCCTCACGTCAGGCCGAGAGCGTCACCCTGGCGCGTCTGGAGGACGCCGTGAGGAGTCTCGCGAGCGCACTGGAGACGCGCGAGACCGCGCGGGTCGCGCTGGACCATCGACTGTCGGCACAGGGCCTCTCGTTGGACGTGGTGAAGGCGCTGCTCGCGCACGACGCGGCCTGGTGCGAGGCCGAGGCCCGGGCCCTGTCCGTGCTTCGCGAGGCACAGGCGCAGGCGCGCGCGGTGCGTGACGAGCGGCGGGAGCGTCACACGACCCACGAGCAGGGTGGACCCCCGAGCCTGTCCGAGGAGGAGGCTTCCGCGGCGCGGACCCAACTGCGCGACGACGTGGAGGTCCGCCGTCGAGCGGAGGCGATGTTGCGTGCCAGGCTGGAGTCGGACGACGCGGCGCGGGCGCGTCACGGCAGCGAGGCGCAAGCGCTGGCGGAGCTGCGGCGCGCGGGTGAGGTGTGGAAGGTGTTGGGAGACCTCATCGGCTCGCACGACGGCAAGCGCTTCAAGGTCTTCGCGCAGAGCCTGACGCTGGACGCGCTGTTGCTCCACGCCAACGCGCATCTCCAGGAGCTGGCGCGGCGGTATCGCCTGATGCGGGTGCCGGGTCACGACCTGGACCTGCAGGTGGTGGACGGGGACATGGGCGACGAGGTGCGCGGCGTGGCGAGCCTGTCCGGAGGCGAGAGCTTCCTCGTGTCCCTGGCGCTCGCGTTGGGGCTGGCCTCCCTGTCGTCGGAGACGACGCAGGTGGAGACGCTCTTCATCGACGAGGGCTTCGGGACATTGGACCCGGAGACGCTGGAGGTGGCGCTGGCGACGCTGGACGCGTTGCAGGCGACGGGCCGACAGGTGGGCATCATCTCCCACGTCTCGGGGCTGGCCGAGCGCATCGGCGTCCAGGTGCGCGTGGTGAAGCAGGGCGGTGGTCGCAGCCGACTGGTGGTGGAGGGAGACCTGGGGATTCCGTTCGCCGAGGTGCGCCGACTCGCGTGAGGCCAGGTGTCAGGCTGTTTCCATGGGGGTGAGACAGATGAGCGCGTCGAAAGACCTCCTCGAGGATGCCGGCGTCGAGGTGCGTTTCGAGACGGTCACGGGCGGCATGCACGTCGCCTGGGTCGAAGTGGAGCACACGAGTGGGGCTGACTACTTCAAGGACTCGCTCGGCCGTCCCTGGGTGCGCAAGGTCGACATGGGCTGGCAGGAACTGCTGGCGGAGCTCGTTGGCTGGTCCCTGGGCAACGCGCTGGGGGTTCCGCAGCCTCACGGGGCTTTCTTCAAGGGACCGGGCGCCGAGGTGGGGTGGCTCAGCACGCTGATTGCCTCACCGCTTCACTGGAATGGTGCGCACGCGCACTTCGTCAAGAACCTGGATGGACTCGGAGCCATGCTCACGCTCGATGCGCTCATCCACAACCACGACCGCCATGCGAAGAACATCCTCCTGACCTCGATGGGGGATGAGCTGGACGTCTGGGCGTGGGCCATCGACGCTGGGGCCTCGCTGGTGGGCTATCCCCAGGACTTCTCCGATGCGGGCCTGTCGATTCCAGAAAAGCCCAATCTGGCCCGAGGCCTTCCTGTAGGGCTGCTGGAGGTCGGTGCCTACAAGGCCGCGAAGAGGGCAGCCGAGCTGGCGGGCTCCGTCCTGTTGCGGCAATGCGTCCAGCAAAGCTGCATGCTTGTCGGGGAGTCGGGCAGCGACCTACTGTTCTCAGCGCTCTCCAGGCGCATGGAGCAGGCCACACAGCTCGTCGAGCGCTACATCCAGGTGGTTGGAGCAATCCGGTGATGACTCGCATCCGTCTCGTACATTACGTGCCGGACCCCTTCTCGGGGGCGAAGGTCACCATTGGTGCGCTCGTGGAGAGCGGAGCCCGGGTAGAGTTCGCGCGCTCCCCGTGGCTGCCTGCGCCCGGCTGTATCGGCGGACGCAAGTCGCACTTCGCGATGCTGGCCATCCTCGATGCGCTGGCCAGTCCCTCGCGCTTCGACCTCCCCTCTGGAGAGGTCAGCCCGCTGGCGCGGCTTGGAGAGGAGCTTCTCCTGCCCCGGGAGGTGACGAATCCTCGCGCCTGGGTAGAGAAGCATCTGCTTCCCCAGAAGCCCGCGAACGAGACCGATGCCCGGGAGAGCGTGCCACGAGGACCTCATCGGGACACGTTGGGGCAGCGCTTCCTCGAGCAGTGGCAGGTGGGCCAGTTCGTCCAGCGGCGCTACTCACCCAGCTTCCTGCCGAGTACGCACGCGAAAGCGGCCCATGAGATTTCGCAGTTCGTCGAGGGGCGACAGGACCTCCTGTTGATGGAGCCCATCGTCGGGACTCGCTCGCAGCTCGAGGAGGACCTTCGAGACATCAGCCAGGAGTTCCTCGCCTTCCGCGAGCTGTTCCGGAGCGCGAATCTGGACAAGCGCCCCCTGTTCATCGCCTACGTGATGACGCGAGGCCATCAGGCCGCTGTCGGCGTCGCGGAGCAGGTGCTCTCGAAGGCCGCGGATTGGGTCATCAACGTGGATGACACCGTCCAGCGTGAGCGCTTCCTCAAGCGAATCGTCGACGTGGGACGCTCGGGGACGCCGCAGGGAACGCTGCCCTTGCAGTAACAGGGCGCTGAGCCCTCAGGCCCCCGGGCCCATGAGCCCGCGCACCACGGCGGCCACGGCCAACGGCGTGGCCACGCGGTCATCCGTCAGCGAGGACAACGCCCGCGCGAACTGCTCCGCGGAGCCGAACCTCTGCGCGGGGTGGGGCGCCAGCGCCCGGTCCAACACCAACGCGAGCGCGTCCGACACCTCCGGCACGTGCAACCGCACGGGCTTCACCCGTGCGCCCCGGATGGCGGACTCCACTTCCTCTCCCGGCCCGGAGGGGAAGGGCGACTCCAGCGACAAGAGCTCGTACAGCAGCACCGCCGTCGCCCACAGGTCCACCGCCACGGACACCTCGCCCGCGAGCAGCTCCGGCGAGCGGTAGTGCTGCTTGCCCAGCCGCCGGGCGTCCAACGTCATCCCCGCCCGCGAGCGCGCCACGCCGAAGTCCGCCAGCTTCACCTCCCCCGTGCGCGACAGCAGCACGTTGTGCGGCGACACGTCACAGTGCACCACCCCCAGCGGGCGCCCCGTGGTGCTCGTCGCCTGGTGCGCGTGCGCCAGCGCCTCCAGGACCTGTCGGACGATGAGCACCGAGATGTCGATGGGCAGCTCGATGCGCCGCTTGCGGCACTGCGCCAGCACCCGCCCCAGGTCCGGCCCCTCCACCAACTCCAGCGCCAGATAGCCGCCGTCGCGCAGCTCCCCATACTCGACGAAGCCGACGATGTGCGGATGGCGCAGGCACCTGGCGAGCTCCGCCTCGTGGAGCAACTGCTCGTGCGCCTCGTCGTCATGCGCGCGCTCGGGGCGCACGCGCTTGAGGGCCACGTGCTCTCCTTCCCGGGGGCCCTCCTTCACCCGCGCCAGGAACACCTCCGCCATCCCGCCGCGCCCCAGGCGCGACAGCAACTCGAAGCGACCACAGTCGCGAGGCCAGCGCTCTTCTCCCCCCACGTCCATGACCTATCCCGCCCCGCCCACCAGGCTCGCCAGATAGCCGTCGAGCGTCCGCGAGAAGGTGGCGTCGTCACTCAGGAACGCGAGCCCCACGCCGCCGTTGTACGGGTCATCCACCACGTGCACCACCACCGCCTCGCCCTGCAGGTGCTCGCCGTTGGGCAACGTCACGTCCACCGTGACGACGCTGTCGGGAGGAGGCCGGTGTGCGGTGCGCACGAACAGCCCGCCGTTGGAGATGTTCAGCGCATGCTCTCGCACGAAGTCCAGCTCCGTGCGGAACGCCAGCTCCAGCCGCACCGCGAAGCGCCGTCCCCGCCGCTGCGGGCTTCCCGGCGGCGCTGCGGGCACCTTGCGCGGGTCCTCCTCCGACGTCGCGACAGGCCCAGGCCCGGACGGCGCCGCCGCCGGCTCGGCGGTGGGCTCTGGCCGCGTCGCCAGCGTGCTCACGTGCTGCGCCAGCGTGCGCGCCGCGCTGGCGCGCTCCTCGCCGTCGAAGGTGCGCCCCTTCGCGAAGGTGGTGTTGCGGAACGCATCCCGCTCCGCCTTGGGCAGACGCCACAGCTCCACGAACGTCCCGCCGCTCTTCTTCACCTCGTCCGCGAGCTGCTCGACGGACGCGCGCGGATAGCCCGGCGCTTCCACCTTGAGCTCCACGCCGGCCTGCTCGGCCTGCATCGCCACGACGAGCTGCATCGATTGCGCGGTAGGCAACAATCTGCCCAAGTCCTCCACCACCGCCGCCGCGCGCTCGGGCGAGGCCCTTCCATTCCACAACGCCGCGAGACCGAAGACAGGCACGAAAGAGACGATAACCGACGCCTCCCAGGGTGCGAACACTGTTCGCAAACAGCCACGCGGCAATCCGCCCATGACGGTGAACAGAGAGCATACGAAGAGCGACGGTAAACTCGTACGCGGGGGAATAGACGCTGCCCAGAGGGCCCTACTCTTCATAGACTCGGGGTTCCCCCTGGCTCATCCATAACCCCCCCCGGAGCCAGGGCCCTGGAGTCGAATGATGCGCAAGCCCCTCACCCGGCTCATCGCCTGCGTGCTCGTGTCAGCTTCGTTGCTGGCCGGCTGCGGCGGGTCGGACCCCGACCCCAAGCCTCCGGATGACACGGAAGACGGAGGACCGAACAACCCAGACAGTGGCTCGGACGGTGGTGTCCTCCCGCCAGAAGACGCGGGAGTTGAGCCCGACCCCGACCCCGACCCGGGTCGTGTGCCCACGGATGTGAATGACACGAAGAACCCGAACAAGGACTCCGACTGCGATGGCCTGACGGACGCGGAGGAGTTCGCCAATGTCTATCCCGGTGGGTTGAAGACGGACCCGGGTCTTCGTGACACCGACGGCGACGGAATCCGTGACGGCGTGGAGGTTGGCCGCACCAGCAGCGTGGACCCCAACTGCTCCTTCCGCGCGGACCTTGATCCGGACTCGCGCACCTCACCCGTCAAGGCGGACACGGACGGCGACGGAATCCCGGACGGCCTGGAGGACACCAACCGCAATGGTCGCCGCGACCCGGGTGAGACCGACCCCAACGCCATCGACTCGGATGGCGACGGCATCCCCGACGGCGTGGAGGACGCGAACAAGAACGGCTCGGTGAGCCCCGGCGAGACGGACCCGCGCAAGCGCGACACCGACGGCGACGGCCTCTCGGACGGGTTGGAAATCCAGATGGGCACGGATCCACTCAACCCGGACACGGACGGCGACTCGTGCGCGGACGGCGACGAGGACCGCAACCGCAACGGCGTGGTGGACCCCGGCGAGACGGACCCCAAGGTGCGCGACTGCGCCGCCTCCATCCCCGACGCGGACTTCGACGGCATCCCGGACGCGGTGGAGATCGCCACCGGCACGGACCCGAACAAGGCGGACACGGACGGTGACGGCATCCCGGACGGCGTGGAGGATGAGAACAAGAACGGCCGGGTGGACGCGAACGAGACCGACCCGCGCCTGACGGACACGGACTGCGACGGCCTGCAGGACGGCCCGGGCCGCGACGGCTTCCTCGGCGAGGACACCAACGGCAACGGCAAGGTGGACGGCAACGAGACCGACCCCACCAACCCGGACACGGACGGCGACGGCCTGCGCGACGGCCTGGAGCGCGGCGTGACGACGGCCAACGCGCCCCGCAAGAACTGTGGCTACTCCGGCGACACGGACCCCACCACCACCACCAGCCCCACCAACCCGGACTCGGACGGTGACGGCATCGCCGACGGCGCCGAGGACGCGAACCAGAACGGCCGCGTGGACGCGGGCGAACTGGACCCGAACAACCCGGCGGACGGCGCGCCGAACACCCCCGCGGGCCAGGCGTGCCGCGCGTCGAACCTGCGCCCGGTGACCTTCAAGGAGGAGAACGGCGCGGACATCCGGCTCGCGCTGCCGGCCACCTTCAAGGACGCCAACATCACCAACATCACGGTGGCGGGCTCCACGGTGGGCGTCATCGGCTGGGACGACACCCGGCAGGTGACGGTGATTGCGTACAAGCGCGGTCAGGCGGGTGGCTCCACCACGCCCACGGGCGACGAGGCCTCCATCCGGGGCGCCTCGTTCAACACGGCGACGCGCGACGTGTCGCAGACGTTCAACACCTGGGACGGCTACGCCGCGCTGTCGGCGCGCTACGCCCTGGCGGGCACGCAGGACCTCAAGGCCCTCACCAACACGCTGGTGCGCTCGATGGTGCCCAACAGCACCGGCTCGCTCGCGGGCACGGCGGGCATCACTGGTCCGTTCACCCTGCAGGGCCAGTACGTCCACCGCTCCAACGACAGCGTGTTGGTGGTGCTCGCCATCACCCCCACGTCCCGTTACAACGAGGCCGGCAGCCTGTTCACGCTGACGGACACGGCGGGTGGCTCGTCGCTGGCGCAGTTCGGTGACGCGGACGCGGTGCAGTGCGAGCTGTTCACCTCGCGCGCCGCGGTGGTGGACTTCATCTTCGTGGTGGACGACTCCGGCTCCATGGCCAGCAGCCAGCAGTCGCTGGCGAACGCGGCCACGGCCGTGGCGAACAAGCTGGGCAACTCCACGCTGGACTGGCGTCTGGCGATGGTGACCACCAGCTACACCTCCACGAACAACAACCACACCAACCGCAACGTGGTGCGTGGCTTCACCACGAACATCAACCAGTTCCGCGCGTGGCTGACGGAGAACAGCGCCTGCT
Organism: Myxococcus guangdongensis; assembly: GCF_024198255.1. NCBI lineage: Bacteria > Pseudomonadati > Myxococcota > Myxococcia > Myxococcales > Myxococcaceae > Myxococcus > Myxococcus guangdongensis. Next base: position 712,162 of record NZ_JAJVKW010000002.1, on the reverse strand, counting down.
CCGGCGGTTCATGCAGCGGAGTCACGGAGGCCACGACCTGCGCGGCCAACACGGACTGCTGGGTGCGCACCAACGGCAGCGCTGACGAGAAGTCGATGGACGCGGCGCGCGCGGCCATCAACGGGCCCATGGCGCCGTCGACCACCAGCTCCGAGCCGGCGCGCATCCGAGCGGGCGCCAAGGTGGTGGTCGTCATCCTGACGGACACGCACGACTACTCCACCGACTCCATCGCGACGTTCGAGCAGTACTTCAAGGGCACGGGCACCACGCCGGCCACGAAGAACCCGCTGGGTCAGACCATCCAGGTCCACGGCATCATCTGCCCGCCGGAGCTGGCCACCAATGACACCTCCACCTGGTGTCAGAACCAGGAGGACCCCCGCAACCCGAAGCACCTGGACATCATCCAGGCGACCGGCGGCGTGGTGGGCTCCATCCGCAACGCGGGCTCCATCACCACGACCATCAACGGCATCATCGACAGCGTCATCGCGTCGGTGGGTCACCGCACGCAGCAGCCGCCCATCGGCGCCTCGGTGAAGGTGTCCGTGGGCGCGGTGGCCAACCCCACCACGTGCCCCACGCCGGCGGACCTGCCGCGCAGCCGCACCCACGGCTTCGACGTGGACGGCATCAACCGCACGCTGTCGTTCTTCGGTGGCTGCCGCCCGCTGGCGGACAACACCCAGGCCGCGGTGTCCTACCGCTACTGGAGCGACCGCACGACGAACCCCAACGGCGTGCCGCCCCCGTGCCGCAATGACCCGTACTACGACGCGACCGAGGCCGACTACTGCGACGGCAAGCTGTCGTGCAACCGCACCACGGACAAGTGCGAGTGCCCGTCGGACTGCGGTGGTGGCGGCGCCTCGGGCCAGGTCTGCAACACGGACCCGGCGGTGTGCTCCTTCACGTGCGCGCCGGACTGCGGTGGCACGTGCGGCACGTACGAGTCGTGCAACACGGCGACGTGCAGTTGCTCGTGCGTCCAGACGGCCACGTGCGCGGCGGGCTACAAGTTCGACCCGAACGTGTGCGCCTGCGCGTGTGACACGGCGACGCTGAACTGCGGCCCCACCGCGCAGCCGGACGCGGCGTCCTGCTCGTGCGCGTGCAAGGCGGACTGCGGCGGCTGCCCGTCGAACACGGTGTGCAACCCGAGCCTCTGCGCCTGCGAGGGCGTCATCGGCTGATGCATCCCTTTGCGCGCGTCGGCCCTCGTCGTGAGGCGGGGGCCGGCGTGGGGACGGGCTGAAGCAGCACAGCGGCCCCGGTGGCTCAATCGCCGCCGGGGCCGTCGTGTTTCAGCGCGAGGCCGAGGGCGCGGCGGCGGTGCGCACCACGGGGTAGACGCGCAGCTGCGTGTCGCGGGCGGGGTGGCGCTCGTAGAAGAAGCGCAGGCGGGCGCGCGGGTCCTTGGCGAAGGCCGGGTCCTTGAGCTTCGCGTCCCACTCGGCCTTCACGGTGGCGTCCTTGGCCAGCAGCTCCCGGGCGAAGGGCTCCAGCACGTAGTCCTCGATGTACTCCTTCTGCTCGAAGTGGGCGTTGAAGAAGCCCCACGCGAGCAGCGAGTCGGCGCCCGAGGGCTCGAACAGGTGCGCCACCAGCGCCACGCCGGGCTGCGCGGCGGGCACGTACAGCGAGCCCGCGGGGAGCTCCTTCGACTGCTTCTCCCACGCGCCCTTGACCGACAGCGTCTGGCGTCCCTCGTTGGACTGCGCGCCCCACTTCAGCTCGGTGGCGCGGAAGACCTCCACGTCGGTGGCGGGCGTGGGGCGCGTCAGGCGCTGGAAGGTGAGGCCATGGGTGGTGAGCTTGTCGGCCACCCAGGCCGCGTGGGCCGGGGGCACCACGTAGCCGCCCGAGGGCACGGCCACGGTGAGCGCCGGCTCCACGGTGTCGAAGTAGGGCACGTTCCACACCTGCGGCTTCGTGTCGTCGTAGCGGACCCATGTCTGGCCGGAGACCTCGGATGGGCCGCGCTCGTAGGCGTAGCCCTTGAACGGGATGACGCGGCTCTTCGCCGTGCTCTTCCACGCGAGCACCACGTCGCGCACCTTGCCGGCCTGGGCCTCGGCGTCGGCCGCCTTCACGGCCTTGAGCAGCGCTGCTCCGTCACGAGCGACCAGGCGCAACAGCCCCGCGACGACGTCTCGCGTGGCCTTCACGCGCACGGCGTAGGGCTTCCATGAGTGCGTCTCCACCAGCACGCCGAAGCGGTGGTGCGCGGCGGCGTAGGCGTGGCTGAAGCGCGGGGTGGGGACGCCGTAGGCGAAGCCGGAGGCCGGGTCGTCGTCCTCGAGGAAGGACGGGTAGAACTCGAGCGGCTGGTGGCCCTCCTTCTCCAGCTCCTGGAAGAGCTCCTCGCGCAGCTTCACGCCGAGGGTCCGCAGGGGCTGGGGTCCCGACTGCTGCGGCTCGATGCCGACGGAGACGTCGGGCTGGAACTTGGCGCCGTCGGTGACGTGCAGGTCCGCGTACACGAGCGCGTCCCACGTGTTGAGGTAGCGCAGCAGGGCCACCATCTCCGGGGCCTCGGCCTTGACGTAGTCGCGGTTGAGGTTGAGGTTCGACGCGGTGGCGCGCCAGCCCATCTCCTCGGGGCCCACCTGGTTGGGGCGGTGGTTGGGGGCGAAGCGCTCGTGACCGTCCACGTTGAAGACGGGGACGAAGACGGCGGTGACGCCCTTGAGCACGCCGGGCAGCGTCTTGCCGGAGAGCAGGTCGCGCAGCAGCGCGAAGCCCGCGTCCTTGCCGTCGATTTCGCCCGCGTGGATGCCGCCCTGGAAGAAGACGACGGGGCGCATCTTCTTCGCGTTGGCGGCGGGGGTGAGGGTGCCGTCCGCGCTGGCGACGAGCGCGAGCATGGGCCGCCCCTCGGGCGTGGTGCCGAAGGTGTCGCAGCGCACCTTGCCGGGGTAGGCCTTGGGGAAGGCGCGGCAGAGCGCCTCCACCTCGGGGTAGCGGCCGGTGCGGACCCAGCCGCTCTGCTCGGACACGGTGGTGAGGGGTTGGGGCGCCTGGGTGAGCGCCAGGGACAAGGCGGTGGCGAGGAGCATGGGCTTTCCACAGCACAGGCTCCGGTGTGATTCAACCGGCGCGCACGGTGAGCGTTCCTCCCACCGGCAGCACGTGCAGGTCCTCGCGCGGCCAGCCCCGGCGGTTCCACTCGGTGTCCAGGCGGCGGGGCGGCTCGTCGAGCGGCTCATCGGTGAGCTTGAAGGTGCCCCAGTGCATCGCGAGGAAGCGCTTCGCGCCGAGCGCCGCGTAGGCGCGCGCCGCGTCCTCGGGGTTCATGTGCTGGCGGCTCATGAACCACTCCGGGTCGTACGCGCCGATGGGCAAGAGCGCGGCGTCGAGCCCGGGGAAGCGCTGGCCGATGTCGGCGAAGCCCTCGAACCAGGCGGTGTCGCCCGAGTGGTAGATGCGCGCGCTGGAGCCCTCCACGACGAAGCCGCCCCAGAGCATCTGGTTGGCGTCGTTGAGGCCGCGGCGGCTCCAGTGCTGGGCGGGGACGAAGTGCACGGTGACGGGGCCCACCTTCGTGGACTGCCACCAGTTCAGCTCGGTGACGCCCAGGCGGGTGCCCTTGAACACGGGGGCGTGGCCCAGGCCGGTGACGATGGGCGCGCCCACGTCGATGAGCGTGGGCAGGTCCAGGTGGTCGTAGTGGTTGTGGGAGACGAGGCTCGCGGCGATGGGCGGCAGCTTGTCGATGGGGACGCCGGGCGGGACGTTGCGGCGGATGACCACGTTGATGGCGTCGCGCAGCACGGGGTCGATGAGGAGCGACAGGCCGTCCAACTGGACGAGCCAGCTGGCGTGGCCCAGCCAGGTCAGCCGCGCGCCTTCACCGGGAGCCGGAGGCGTGTGGAGCAGGGCGAGGTCTGGCTCCACGCGAGGCACGGGGGCGTGGTCGGGGGACTTGCGGCGACGGCCAGCGAGCTTGTCGGCGACTGCCCACTTGAAGACGGTGCCGAACGGCTGGGGGCCGCTGCCATCCAGGTTCTTGAAGCGCGTCGTCATGGCGGGGTTCCTCGGGAGCAGGGGCGGTGGCGCCCCTCGAGGCTCTCATGCTCGCGGGTGGGTGGGGGCGCAAGGGGAATGATATGGGGCTCGAGTGGGAGTGTGCGGCGTCAGGACAGCGCGCGACGGGAGGCAGGCACGTCCGAGCGCCCGCGCGCATCAACCCGGGCCTCGGTCCCGAGGCGGCAGCGAACCCAGGAGGAGTCGACATGAGCGACATCACGCATCGCACGCTGGAGACGAACGGCATCCACCTTCACGTCGCGGAGGCGGGGACGGGGCCGCTGGTGTTGCTGCTGCATGGGTGGCCGGAGTCCTGGTACTCGTGGCGGCACCAGCTCATCGCGCTCGCGGTGGCGGGGTACCACGCTGTTGCTCCCGACATCCGAGGCTATGGGCAGAGCGACAAGCCCGCGGCCGTCGAGGCGTACAGCATGAAGCAGCTGGTCGCCGACGCGGTGGGGCTGCTCGACGCGCTGGGCGAGGAGCGCGCGGTGGTGGTGGGCAACGACTGGGGCTCCGCGATGGCGTGGACATGCGCGGCGCTGCATCCGGAGCGCTTCCGCGCGGTGGTCGGGATGAGTGTGCCGCACCTGGGGCGCACGCCGATGCCCCCGACGCAGCTCTTCCAGGGGGCGTTCGCGGGGAAGTGGTTCTACATCCTGTACTTCCAGGAGCCGGGCGTCGCGGAGGCGGAGCTGGAGGCGGACGTGCCCAGGACGATGCGCACGATTCTCGCGGGGGAGCCGGGGTTCGACCTGGGCGCGGGGGTCGTGCGCGCGAAGAAGCCCGGAGATGGCTTCCTCACGCCGCCTCCGGTGTCGTTGCCGGCGTGGCTCTCGGAGGAGGACGTCGCGTACTTCGCGGGAGAGTTCGAGCGGAGTGGTTTCCGAGGGGGATTGAATCGCTATCGGAACATGGACCGCGACTGGGAGGAGCTGCCCGAGCTCGCGACGGCGCGCATCGAGCAGCCCGCGTTGTTCATCACCGGGGAGAAGGACCCGGGGCGCCTGCTGGCGCCGCTCGAGCCGATGAAGGCGCTGGTGCCGGGGTTGAAGGAGGTGCGGGTCATCCCGGAGGCGGGGCACTGGGCGCCGCAGGAGCGGCCCGCGGAGGTGAACGCGGCGTTGCTGTCGTTCCTGTCGAAGCTGCCCGCGTGACGAGGGCGCGGCTCAGCTGAAGACGGTGGACAGGTGGAGGGGGCCGGCCGGGACGCCGACGTCTCGGCCGACGGGGCTGTCGGAGGGCGTCTGCCAGGCGTTGGCTTGCGTCACGGTGGCGCCGCCGGTGGCCTGGTTGGAGATGGACATGTTGCCCTGGTGGCCGGCGGGGGAGATCTGGCTGGTGTCGTAGCCGCTCCAGCCGGTGGCGGCGTGGCCGAAGGAGGCCTCGCCCCAGGTCTGTCCGTAGTTGGCGCTGGGGTTCGCGGTGCCGTCCTTGGAGACGCACCAGGCGACGCTGGTGTTGGTGTCGAAGGCGACGAGCTGGGATTGGCCGGGCTGGAGGGTGAAGGTCTTGGGCGTGCTCTTGTCGAAGTGCTGGCCGTCGTTGGGGCCGCCGTGCTCGCCGGTCTTGTTCCAGAGGGTGATGGTCTGGGGCTGGTTCGTGCTGTTGGTGAAGGTGTTGGTGTACTTGAACTGGCTCTTCTGGTCGGGCTCGATGAGCTGGAGGTTGCTGTTGTAGGGCGAGCCGACGTTGTTCTTGGCGAGCCACGGCTGGTCGACGGGGGCGGGCTCGGTGGAGCCTGCGGAGGGCGCGCCGAAGCCGGGGCCCGCGTCGCTGGTGTGGTTCGTGCGAGGGGCTTCGGTGGCCTTGGCTGCGAGGCTCGGCGCTGAAGCCTTCTGGGGCGCGAGGCTCGCGGGAGCGGAAGGTGCTTCGCCGCCGAGGGACGCGGGTGCCTGGAGACCGAGGGACTGGAGTTGTTGCGAGAGTCCGCCGAGGAGCTGCGACAGATGGGCCTGGAGCTTCGCGAGGTCGCCTGTCGGGCCTTGCTCGAAGGAGTCGGTCTGGAGCTTGCGCTGGAGGTCATGGCCGGCGCGCGGCGTCGGAGCGGACTGGGGGAGGGCGGCGGTGGGCTCGAGGCAGGACGTGCGCGGGAGGGGCGAGCGGTTCTGGATGGCGATGGACATGTCAGCCTCGGGGGAGTGGAGCGGGCGGTGCGTTGCGCGACCTGTGGGTGTGTTGAGCAGGACCTGTGCCAGGAGCCGGGCCTGCGGGGCGCGCGTGACGTCCCGTGGGAAATCACAGGCTTGGGATGCTCGTGCACGGTGCGGAGTGAGCACCGTGCGATGACGACGGGCATCACCTGATGACTGGGGTCACCAGTCGGGGTGACAGACCCAGGGGCTGGAGGGGCGACGCTGGAAGCAGCGGTAGCCCTCGTCACAGGTGTTGGGATCCTTGGGGTCGCAGGGCTGTTTGCAGGACCAGCCATCGCAGACCTGGGCGTCGGAGCAGGGAGGGAAGCGGTCACCGCAGCGCTGCTCACACTCGGACCAGATGCGGTCGGGCTGCTGTGGCGCGTGGATGACTCGACATGCTTGTCCGTGAGGACATGGGGTGGCCTGGCACAGAGGTCCCAGGACGCGAGCACAGGCGGAGGCTCCTTCTTCGTGCCGGATGCAGTGTTGGCCGTCAGGGCAGGTGCGCTGCTCGCACGTGGGAAGACAGATGGGGGCAGGGAGCGTGTCTGCGCAGAAGAACCCAGGGGCGCAGTCACTCGGAGCTGTGAGTTCGCAGGGCCGTCCGCAGAATCCAGTCCGGCCGCCGCAAATCAGGCCACGGGAGCAAGCCTCTTCAAGAGTGGCTGGAATCTTGATGCAGGGCTCTCCCTCGCCGCGGAGGCCGATGGGGAGACAGTGCCGGACGAACGGCCCATCGCCCTCTGTTGCGAGGACCTGGCAGGTCTGACCGTCCGGGCATTGCGAATCAGCGAAGCACTGGCTGTCGGCGCAGTACTGCGCGTGCGCGCGCGCATCCATGATGCAGCCCAGGGGAGGCTCACAGCCGGAACTGTCACGGCAGTTGCGGTGGTAGGTCCTGAGCTGACCGCGAACTTCCTCGGAGAGAATCGGGCTGACCTGACGGCCGTGAATCGACTCCATGCGTTCGGTGCGCAGCGCGCTCGCGAAGAGGAGGACGAGCGGCAGAGGAAGCATCAGCGCGGCTATCAGGCTCGCGGAAGAGCGCCAGTTCATTCGGGCTCACCACAGTGCTGGACGCACTCGGGGTCGTCCGGTGCCTTGCCGCCGCAATACAGCTCACGCTCCTTGCTGGTGCACGACGTGGGGATGTTCTCCAGCGAGTCCCTGTGCACGGCCCGGTCGACGAGCCCATCGCGTCGATGCACCTCGGGACAGCCCAGCAGGGCGCAGGACAGCGCACAGACCCGGATGGTCGGCCACGTCATCGCTGTCCCCCTAAAGCGAAGGGAATGAGCGCAGTGACTGAATGCTAGTTTTCGAAAGAGGCTTTGCTTGGGGCCAGTTTGCGAGAGTGTGTGAGGGCGGACAGGCGCCGAACACTCGATGCCCTGGGGTGGCCTATTTGGATGGCACGGTTTCGGATATGGGGCTCGAACCGGCGGGTGACTAGCGACTAACGGTGCTTGCTTTCATTCTTGGCCAGCAGAACAGCTCCTATAATCGAAAGAACGTGTCATGGTTCAAGTCGTTGCGGAAACCTCGAGTCTTCATTGCTCCCTCTCGATTCGTACCCACTTCATGAGGATGGTCTTGTCGTTTCAGTGGGGGCGAACTCAACCGTTGCTTGTTTCTGGTGGGAGTACCTCCGGGTTCACGAACTAGAGCGGCGGAGTGGCAGGGCTGCGAGGTGTGGTGCATTCAGGTGGATGTCGCTCGTTTTTGTCGGGCAACGATGATTCCGAGCGCGGATTGAAACTAGGAACTGTTTGCTCGGAAAGCGACGAAGGGTTTGTAGCGCACTGCTGGAGCGTCTTGCTCTGGCAGTGCGCTACGACCCTCCAGGGGTGGGCGTCACCTCTCCACGTGCTGAGACGTTGAGTCAGCGCGACGGAATCTCTCGGAGCGAGATGCCGTCGAGCCTCAGTTCCTGCACGGCCTGGGCGAAGCGCTCGGTCCCGATGAGCATCGTCGCGAAGTTCCCGACTCGGAACAGGTCGACATCCGTTGGGATGGATTCTTCAGTCAGCACTGGTGAGTCCGGGCACGAGAGTGGAAACCACCCACAGCTCGGGCACGGGGGCTCAAGGTCGCGAGGAACGCAGTCCGCGTGCAACCGGCCCCGGGGCTCGATTTGCAGTTCGAAGTACTCGGGCGAAGCCCCCTGCCTCCAGCGGAGCTCAGTGCGATGTGCGGACAGTCCTCGCACTCCGCTCGATTGAAGCTGCTCCAACGTGTCGCGGCGCAACAGGAGCAGGAAGTTTCCCTGCCAGGTGACAGGGCCCAGGTCCCCACGGGCAGTGCCCGTGAGCGGTCCCAGGTGCGTTCCGGGCGGCAGCTCCGAGTGAGGCGGAGCCAGGGGGCGTACCAGTTCGCGAAGCTCGTTGAACGCGGCAACGGAGACCGGGGCTGGGCTGACGAACCGGGCTCGTTCCCGCAGCGAGGCGAGGTCGACACTTGGGTAGTGGTGGCCTGATTCGCCCCACGTCTCCCCGCACTCGGTGCACTCGATGGAGGGAAGGAACCAGGTGTGGGCGGCATTGAAGTCGCCTTTGTGTCGGGCGGTGGCCGCCCGGTTCTCCCTCAGCTCAAAGAACCGCGTCATCCTCGGGATGTCCTTGCTCGGTCCGGGAATGGTAGGGGCGAATGGGGCCGCCGAGGAGCTGAAAACGGTAGATGAGCTCTCCTGCGTGCTTGAAGATCTGCTGCTTGCTCGGTCTGGGGTGGCGCTCCTGGAATTCGCGCCACGCATTGTTCCATTCGCCCCCGCGGTCGCCGCCCCTATGGATGCGCTGGTGCACGTCCCGGGGAATCGGCAGGGTGTAGTCGTGGATGTTGATGCCCCGCCCCTTGAACCACTCGGCCAGGTCCTTGGCTTGGGGGAAGATGTGATGCCGCTCGAACCGCCCCGCAGGAAGCTGGTGGGACGGCGGAATGAGTTTCTCGGGGGCTCCATTCCAGTGGGGGAAGACCATGACCGCCCCAGGCGGGAGCTTCTGTCCGCTGCCCCAGTTCCTCCTGGGGCCTGACCCTGGAGCGCTGGATGCCACCGGAGGCCGAGCGGGAGGAAACCGTGCCGGTTCCAGCTCTCCCGTGATGTCTTCGCAGCGATAGAAGCCGCAATCGCCACCCATGCACATCAGGGTGACGCACTGGTCGTCCTCATGTGCAGGGCACTCGACGGCGGTCTCTCCTGACTCGAGTGGGCGGGAAACGTGGCCCGTCGTCGAACAGCCACACCCGAAGAGCACGGCCCAACACAGCGCGAAGATGTGAAGCGCTCGCATGCCCGCGAACCCTACCACCCCATGTTCAAGGGGCATCGGCTGGGCCCCACCATTCCGCCCCGCTCTCCCTTATATAGAGCGCGATGCTTCCGACCTCCGGCTCCACGACTCGCAAGCTGCTGCTCGCCTTCGGTGCGTTGGTGGCGCTGTTCACCGCGGCCTCGGGCTTCGCGCTCGCCCGGCTGGCGGACATCCACGATGGCTCCCACGAGCTGCGCGAGGCTGGAGGCCGTGTCCGGGAGGCCCTCGAACTCGCCACCGCCGTCCGGGACCAGTACGCCCACCTGGCCCACACCATCATCCTCGGCAACGCCAGCCACGTTCACTTCCACGAGGAGTCGCGGGCTCGCGTCGAGGAACTCACCCGCCGACTCCGCGAGCAGGCTCAGGACGCCGAGGAGCGCGCCTGGGTGGCGGACATCCAGGAGAACGGTGACGCGCTGGACCGCCTCTACCGGGAAACCCTCCTCCCCGCTGTCCTCGCCAAGGACCACGCCACCGTCACCTCCGCCCACGGCCGCGCGCTCGAACGCGTCTCCCTCATCCAGGCTCGCGCCGAGGCCCTCGCTCGCCGCTTCGACACCTCCATCGGCTCGTTCGAGGAACACGTCGCCGCCGTCGAGCACACCAGCTTCCGCTGGGCCCTGCTCCTGCTCGGCGGCGCCACCCTCTTCGCCGTCGGCGTGGGCATCTACATCGGCAACTCCGTCGCCCGCCCCGTCGCCCGTCTCTCCGAGGGCGCCGCGCGGCTCGCTGAAGGCAACCTCGATACCCGCATCCCCGAGGACGACCCCGGAGAACTGGGCCGACTCGCCGCGCAGTTCAACCGCATGACCGAAGCCCTCCGCACCCATCAGGCCCAGCTCGTCCAACACGAGAAGCTCGCCAGCGTGGGCCGGCTCGCCGCGGGCGTCGCCCACGAAATCAACAACCCGCTCGGCGTCATCCTCGGCTATGTGCGCATCCTCCAACGCAAGGCGGAGGGCGCCCTCGCGGAGGACCTGAAAGTGGTGGAGGAGGAGGCGGTGCGCTGTCAGCAGATTGTCGAGGGACTCCTCGACCTGTCCCGTCCGGGCCAGGGCCCCGTGGAACAACTCCCCCTGCGGGAGACATGTGAGGACGTGGTGGCACGCCTCCGTGAAGCCGAGCGCCTCGGCCAGGTCCAGGTGCGCGTCGAGGGCGCGGCGAATGTCTGGGCCCAGCCCTCACGACTGCGTCAGGTGCTCCTCAACCTCGTGAAGAACGCCGCCGAGGCCGCCGGGAACAGCGGCACCGTCGAGGTCCGCATCGAGCCCTCCCAGGACGGCGGCGCCACCGTGTCCGTCTCCGACTCCGGTCCGGGCGTGAAGCCCGAGGACCGCCGCCGCCTCTTCGAACCCTTCTTCACCACCAAGTCCACGGGCACCGGATTGGGCCTCGCCGTGAGTCAGGCCATCGCCGAGGCCCACGGAGGCCGCATCGAGGCCGATACCGGGCCGCTCGGTGGCGCGCGCTTCACGCTGCGACTGCCTCCCGTGTCCGCGGAGCGGGAGGCCATGTCATGAGCTCCTCCAACAAGCCGACCGTCCTCGTCGTCGACGACAAGGAGAACATGCGAAAGCTGTTCGCGCGCATGCTCGGAGACGCCTACGCGGTGACGGAGGCCGCCGATGGAGCGCAGGCCATCGCCTGCCTCGCCTCGCGCGACTTCGACGTGGTGGTCACCGACATCCAGATGCCGGGCGCGGATGGCTTCGCCGTGCTGCGCGAGGTGAAGCGCCGCGCTCCCGAGACAGAGGTCCTCCTCGTCACCGCCTTCGCGAGCATCCCGAAGGCCGTGGAGGCCATCAAGGAGGGCGCCTACGACTACCTCTCCAAGCCGTTCGACCCGGACGAGGTCGCGCTCGTCGTGGCCCGCGCGTTGGAGAAGCGTCGCCAGGGCCGTGAAGCCTCCTCCCTGAAGGCACGCCTCGCGGTGGCCCCTGGTCTCCACGGCATGCTCGGTGAGAGCCCCGCGATGCGCGCGCTGCACGGCCTCTTGTCCCAGGTGGCCGCCAGGGACCTCACCGTGCTCCTCACGGGAGAGACCGGCACGGGCAAGGAACTCGCCGCGCGCGCCGTGCATCGCGAGAGCCCTCGCGCCACGAAGCCCTTCGTCGCGGTGAACTGCGGCGCGCTGCCCGCGGAGCTCGTGGAGAGCGAGCTGTTCGGCCACGCAAAGGGCGCCTTCACCGGCGCCACCGTGGCCAAGCCCGGCCTCTTCGAGGAGGCCCACGGCGGCACGCTCTTCCTCGACGAGATTGGGGACCTGCCGCTGCCAGTGCAGGTGAAGCTCAACCGCGCGCTCCAGGAGAAGGAGGTCCGACGCGTGGGCACCACCACGCCGGTGAAGGTGGACGTGCGCGTCGTCGCCGCCACGCACCGTGACTTGTCCGCCGAGGTCTCCGCGGGCCGCTTCCGCGAGGACCTCTACTACCGACTCAACGTGGTGACGGTACGCCTGCCCTCGCTGCGAGAGCGACGCGAGGACATCCCCCTGCTCGCGATGCACTTCCTCGCCCGCGCCGGGCGCCCCGAGGTGGACAGCTTCACGCCCGAGGCGCTGCGCGCGCTGTCCACCTACGAGTGGCCCGGGAACGTGCGTCAGCTCGAGAACGCCGTGGCGCGCGCGGTGGCCGTGGCGCAGGGCACGCGAATCACTCCCGAAGAGCTTCCACCGGAAGTGCTGACAACGTCTCGAGGCGCCGCCACGGCCCCAGGTGTCCGCGCCACGACCGAGTCCCTCGCGAAGCTGCCCTACCGCGAGGCCGTGGATGGTGCGCGAGACACCGTGTCACGCGAGTACCTCACCGCGCTGATGCAGGAGTTCGGAGGCAACGTCACCCACGCCGCCGAGCGCGCCGGCATGGAGCGCGAGAGTCTCCACCGGCTGCTCAAGCGCTACGGCGTCCGCTCCGACGACTTCAAGCGCTCCGAGTAGCGACCCATCTGGACTCAACGAGTCCCGGCCATGTGCAGGCCGTTGCTTCGGCGCGTCTCGCATGGCGTGAAAGAAGACGCCACCGCGATGCCCCGACGTTCCACCGGAAGCGCGCCGCCAACATCAGCGGCGCGCCCGGAGCCTGTCAGAACGCGGGAACCACCGCGCCGCCGTAGTTCGTCTCGATGAACCGCCGCACCTCCTGGGACTGCAAGGCCTTGAGCAGCGTGCGGACCTCGGGGCGGCCCTCGTCACCCTTCCTCACGACGAGCACGTTGGCGTATGGGTTGCGCGTGGAGGACTCACGGGCCAGCACCTTCGCGTCCAGGTTCAGGTGCTTCTGCGCCTCCAGGAAGTAGTTGCCATTGATGACGGCGGCGGCCACGTCCTGCAGGGTGCGCGGCTGCTGCTCCGCGTCGATTTCCCTCAGCTCCAGCTTGCGAGGATTGCCCACCACATCCTGCAGCGTGGCGCCAGCGCCCGCGCCCTCGCGCAGCCGCAACAGCCCCTGGTCCGCCAGCAGGTGCAGCGCGCGGGACGCGTTGCTCGGGTCGGCGGGAATCGTCACCTGCGCGCCCTCGGGCAGCTCCGCCAGCTGACGGAACTTCGTCGAGTACAGCGCCAGCGGCTCCAGGTGCACCGAGCCCGCGCTGCGCAAGGACAGCTTCCGGTCCTCGGCGAAGCGCTCCAGGTAGGGCACGTGCTGGAAGTAGTTGGCGTCGAGCTGCCGGTCCGCCAGCGCGATGTTGGGCTGCACGTAGTCGGTGAACTCCACCACCTCCACGCGCACGCCGTCGCGCAGGGCCACGGGCACCGCCGCGCGGAGAATCTCCCCGTGTGGCACCGGGTTGACGCCGACCTTCAAGGTGGGAATGCCAGGGGCCTCGCCGGTGGCGGGTGCCTCCGACTTCTTGCAGCCCGTCCCCACCAGCAAGGCGACGGAGACGGCCGCGAAGGCCAGGGGGATGAGCAGGAATGACGCGGGTGGCTTCATGGGGTGGGGGTTCCGCATGTCCGAAAGAGAAGAGGGCGCGGGCCAACAGCGGGCCCGCGCGGAAATTTCACTCGTGTGCGCGGCTGGGGCGCTGCGTGGTGTGGTCGAAGCGGGACGCCAGTCCGTCACCCAGCCACTGGACGAGCTGCACCAGCGCCAGCAACACGGCGAGGCAGCCCAACATGACGTCGGTGCGGAAGCGCATGTAGCCGTACTTCACCGCCAGGTCTCCCAGCCCACCTCCGCCCACGGCGCCCGCCATGGCGCTGTAGCCGAGCAGGCTGATAACCACGAGCGCGATGCCGCGCACGAGAGACGGCAGGGCCTCCGGCAACAGCACCCGGAAGATGACCCGCCGATGCGTCGAGCCCATCGCGATGGCGGCCTCGACCAGCCCTCCGTCCACCTCGCGCAGGCCCTGCTCCACCACCCGACCCATGAAGGGAATCGCCGCGACCACCAACGGGACGATGGCCGCCGTGGTGCCGATGGTCGTCCCCACCAGGAGCCGTGTCAGCGGGACGATGGCCACCATCAAGATGATGAACGGCACCGAGCGCCCCACGTTGACCAGCGTGCCCAGCACGCGGTTCAGCGCCGGCCGCTCCCACAGTCCGCCCCGGTCCGTGAGCACCAGCAGCACACCCAACGGCAGCCCCAGCACCACCACCAGCACCGTGGCCACCGACGTCATGTAGAGCGTCTCGAGGGTCGCCACCCACAACGCCTGTACCAACTGCTCACCAGGCATGGGCGGCCTCCTCGGACGTCAGGCCCTGCTCCCGCAGGAACGCCAGCGCCTGGCTCACCGCGTCCGGCGCGCCCGTGAGCTCGAACAACAGCCGCCCCACGCGCGCTTCACCCACGCGCTCCAGCGAGCCCTCCAACAGGTGCGCGTCCACGTCGAACCGTCGCGCCAGCGTGGACAGGATGGGGCGCGTCGAGTGCTCACCCGACAGGGACAGCGACACCCGCTGCCCGCCTCGCAGCACCGACGCCTCACCCGTGGCGAACGGCGGGTAGCACAGCTCATGCAGATGCGTGCCCGGCCGCGACAGGAGCTCCACCACCTTGCCCTGCTCCACCAGCCGGCCCTGCTCCAGCACCGCCACCGAGTCGCAGATGGCCTTCACCACCTCCATCTGGTGGGTGATGAGCAGGATGGTGAGCCCCAGCTGCCGATTCAGGTCCTTCAGGAGCGACAGCACCGAGCGCGTCGTCTCCGGGTCCAGGGACGACGTCGCCTCGTCCGACAGCAGGATGCGCGGACGCGGCGCGAGCGCCCGCGCGATTCCCACCCGCTGCTTCTGCCCGCCCGACAGCCGCGAGGGATACACCTCCGCCTTGTCCGACAACCCCACCAGCGAGAGCAGCTCCGCGACACGCTCGCGAATCTGCTCTCGCGACAGGCCCGCCACCTCCAGCGGGTAGGCGACGTTCTGCGCCACCGTCTGCGAGGAGAACAGGTTGAAGTGCTGAAAAATCATCCCGATGCCCTGCCGCGCCTGGCGCAGCTCATCGGGACTCAGGGACAGCATCTCCTTCCCGTTCACCCGCACGCGCCCCTGGGTGGGGCGCTCCAGCAGGTTGACGCAGCGGATGAGCGTGGACTTGCCGGCGCCGCTCTGTCCGAGCACGCCGAACACCTCGCCCGGGTCCACCCGCAGCGTCACGTCCTGGAGCGCCGACACCTCGCGCCCGCCCTGCCTGTACACCTTGCTGATACCGCGCAACTCAATCATCCACCGACTCCCTGCGGTGTCTTCGCCAACTCCTCGGCGAAGGCCGCGAACAAGCTCCAGTAACGCTCCCCCGTGTCCGGCAGCACCGTGAGCACCGTCTTGCCGGGCCCCAGACGGCGCGCCACCTGACGGGCCGCGTGCAGCGCCGCGCCACTGGAGATACCGACGAGCAGCCCCTCCTTGCGCGCCAGGTCCTTCGCGGCCACGTACGCGTCCACGTCCGACACGTCGATGACCTCGTCGTACACGGCGCGGTCCAGCACCTCGGGCACGAAGTTGGCGCCGATGCCCTGGATGCGGTGCGGCCCCGCCTTGCCCTCGGTGAGCAGCGGCGAGCGCAGCGGCTCCACGGCGATGACCTGTAGCCGCGGGTTGGCCTTCTTCAAAACACCGCCCGCGCCGGTGATGGTGCCGCCCGTGCCGATGCCCGCGACGAAGGCGTCCAGCTTCGTCACGTCCAAATCCCCCAGAATCTCCTTCGCCGTGGTGCGGCGGTGGATCTCCGGGTTGGACGGGTTGCGGAACTGCTGCGGCATGAAGCCCTTGTCGCCCAACTGCTTGAGCAGCTCGTCGGCCGCCTCGACGGCTCCGTTCATCCCCTTGGCCGCGGGCGTGAGCACCAGCTCCGCGCCATAGGCTTCGAGGATGCGCCGACGCTCCACGCTCATGCTCTCCGGCATGGTGAGGACGATGCGGTAGCCCTTCACCGCGGCGACCATCGCGAGCGCCACGCCGGTGTTGCCGCTGGTGGGCTCGACAATCGTCATGCCTGGACGCAGTCGGCCGTGGTTCTCCGCGTCCTCGAGCATGGCCAGGCCGATGCGGTCCTTCACGCTGCCGCCCGGGTTGAAGAACTCGACCTTGGCCAGCACCGTGGCCTCCTCCGGTGTGCCGATGCGCGACAGGCGGACGATGGGCGTGCGGCCGATGAGCTGCGTCACGTCGGGGTAGATGTTGTGGGGCATCCGGTCTCTCGGTGGGAAGGGCCGGGACCTCGATGCAGCGCCCCGGCGTGTGGGGAAAAAGAGAACGGCCCGTCTCCAGGTGCTGGGGACGGGCCGGACACGCCTGTGCGCGAAGGACGCTCAGTACGTTCGAACGGACGGACCCGTCGTGGCGCGACAACACATGCCGCGACAACAGGTTCCGGACGTGGCGACGAAGACGAGCATCGAGCTCCAGACGTAATCAATCCGTCCCGCACTGTCAATCCGACCGCCTCCTAAGCGGCCTCGCGGAAGGCCCGGCCCAGCGCGTTCGCCAGGTCCGCCTGGAGGTCTTCCACGTCTTCCAGGCCCACGGAGAATCGGATGAGCGCGTCGGTGATTCCCCGACGCTCGCGCTCGGCGGCGGGCACGGAGGCGTGCGAGTGCCTCGCCGGCACCGTGAGGATGCTCTCCACCGCGCCCAGCGACACGCCGAGCAGCGGCAGCCGGAGCGCCTCCACGAAGGCCGACGTCATCGAGTCGCTCGCCAGCCGGAAGGACACCACCGCGCCGATGCCCGGGTAGTGGACCTCCTCGATTTCATGTCGGCCAGCGAGCCAGCGAGCCAACGCCGCGGCCGTCCGCACCTGACGCTCCATGCGGACCTGGAGCGTCTTGATGCCGCGCTGGAGCAGGAAGCAGTCCTGGGGACCGAGCACCGCGCCCACTGCGTTCTGGAGGAAGTAGACCTCCTTCGCCAGCTCCGGCGTGCGCACCGCCACCGTGCCCGCGATGACGTCGCTGTGTCCGCCCAGGAACTTGGTGGCCGAGTGCACGACGATGTCCGCGCCCTCGGTGAGCGGCCGCGAGAGGTAGGGCGACAGGAACGTGTTGTCCACGATGAGCAGCGCGCCGTACGTGCGCGCGAGCGCGGACATGGCCTTGACGTCGGTGCGCTTGAGGAACGGGTTGCTCACCGTCTCCACCAGCAGGCCCTTCGTCTCCGGGCGGAACGCGGCGCGCACGGCCTCCGGGTCGCTCGTGTCCACGAAGGTGGCCTTCAGTCCGAAGCGGCTGAACACCCGCGTGAGCACCCGATAGGTGCCGCCGTAACAGTCATCGGTGACGACCAGGTGGTCGCCCGCGCTGAAGAGCATCAGCACGGTGGACAGCGCGGCCATGCCGGAGCCGAAGGCGAACGCCCCCGCGCCCTCGTCGAGCGCGGCGAGCACGCCCTCCAGCGCCTTGCGCGTCGGGTTGCCGGAGCGCGCGTAGTCGAACTCGCCGGGCGTCTCCAGGCCCGGCTGGTCGAACATGGACACCTGGTAGATGGGCACCGCCGCGGCGCCCGTCACCGGGTCCACCTCATGGCCGGTGTGCAGGAGCCGGGTGGCGAACGTCTTCGGAGCGGGAGAGCCCGTCGAGCGCCTGGGCCAGGTCGGAGATGATGTCATGGCAGTCCTCGATACCCACGGAGAGGCGAAGCAGTCGGTCAGTGATGCCAAGCTGTTCCCGGCGCGCGACGGGGATGTCCGCGTGGGTCTGCGTGGCGGGGAAGGTGATGAGCGTCTCGACGCCGCCCAGCGACTCGGCGAAGAGGCACAGGCGCACGCCGGCGAGCACCTGGGGGACGAGGGCCGCGTCCTTCACGCTGAAGGACAACATGCCGCCCTGGCCCGAGTAGTGGACGCGCTCCACCTTGGGGTGGCCGGACAGGAACGCGGCCACCTCGCGCGCGTTGGACTGGTGGCGCTCCATGCGCAGCGCGAGCGTCTTGAGTCCGCGGATGACCAGGTACGCGTCCTGCGGCCCGAGGATGGCGCCGATGCCGTTCTGGATGTACGCGAGCTTTTCGCCGAGCGCCGCGTCGCGGACCACGAGCGCGCCGGCGACGACGTCGTTGTGACCGGCCAGGTACTTGGTGGCCGAGTGCACGACGATGTCCGCGCCCAGCTCCAGCGGGCGCTGGAGGTACGGCGTGAGGAAGGTGTTGTCGACGATGAGCAGCACGCCCGCCTCACGCGTGAGCGCCACCAGCGCGGGCAGGTCCGCCGACTTCATCAGCGGGTTGGTGGGCGTCTCCACCACCACCGCGCGGGTGTTGGGGCGCAGCGCCGCGCGCACCGCCTCCGGCTTCGTCGTGTCCACGAAGGTGTGGGGCAGGTGGAGCAGTCGGTCCACGAGGCGGAACGTGCCGCCGTAGAGGTCCTCGGTGAGGACCACGTGGTCCTCGGGGCCGAAGAGGCTGAGCGCGGCGTGCAGCGCGGCCATGCCGGACGCGAAGGCGAGCCCCCGGGCTCCACCCTCGAGCTGGGCGAGCGCGTCCTCCAGCGCGGCGCGGGTGGGGTTCTTGGTGCGGGAGTAGTCGTAGCCGGTGGACTGGCCGAGCGCGGGGTGTTGGTAGGTGGCCGAGTGGTAGACGGGGACGGCGATGGCGCCGGTGGCCGGGTCGCGGCGGGTGCCGGCGTGGACGAGGGCGGTGGCGAGCTTCATGGTCGTGATTCCTTTCGGAGTCGAGGATGCTTCATCGACCGCGAAGTGTCTGGGAGACGCGGAGGATGTCCGCCAGGACCCCGGAGGCCGTCACGGCGCCCCCCGCGCCCGCGCCGCGCACGGTGAGGGGGAACTCGCTGTGCCGCGTGGTGGTGAAGGACACGAAGGACTCGGAGCCGCGCAGGTCCGCCGCGGGCTGTCCCGCCTCCACGGGCGCGAGCCCCACGCGGATGACGGGGGTGTCGGTGCCCAGGCGCGTCGGGTCGATGCGGGCCAGGTAGCGCAGCACCGTGCCGCCCTGGCGGGCGTGCTCCACCTTGCGGGTGTAGTCGGCGTCGAGCGCGCGGAGGCTTCGCAGGTAGGACTCGGCGGTGTCGCCCGCGTCGGCGGGCTCGGGGACGAAGGGCTCTAGCGCGACGTCGGAGAGGGACAGGGGCAGGCCCAGCTCGCGGGCGAGGATGAGCGCCTTGCGCGCGACGTCGGCGCCGGACAGGTCCTCGCGCGGGTCGGGCTCGGTGAAGCCGCGCTCCTTGGCCGTGCGCACGGCGGTGGACAGCGGCACGCCCGCCATCAGCTCGTTGCAGATGAAGCCCAGCGTGCCGGAGAGGGACGCGGTGATGAGGCGCACGGTGTCACCGGTGCGCACCAGGTTGGCGAGCGTGTCGATGACGGGGAGGCTGGAGGCCACCGTCGTCTCGTAGTGGTAGGCCACGTGGTGACGGCGGGCCTCGGCGAGCAGCGCCTCGCGCTCGGTCCACGGCAGGGCGAGCGGCTTCTTGTTCGCGGCGACCACGTGGATGCCTCGGCGGAACGCCTCCGTGTAGAGCGAGGCGACGTCTCCACTCGCCGTGCAGTCGACGAGGATGGGCACGGGCAGCCGGCGCAGTTCGTCGAGCAAGGGTGGCAGGGCGCGGGTGCCGGACTCACCCCGGACGACGCTCGCGAGCTGCGCCTCGAGCCCCTCCAGCGGAAGTCCCGCGGAGTCGAACAGGCTGCGCCGGCTGTCGGCGATGCCCACCACACGCAGGGCGATGCCGTGGCGCTCGCGCAGCAGCGACTCCTGACTGCGCAGCTGCGCGAGCAGCTGTCCACCCACGGTGCCCTTGCCGAGCAGGAAGAGGCTGACCTGTTGGTGCGCCAGGTTGAAGGCCGCGTGCGTGGTGCGCACGGCGATGGCGGTGTCGGCCGCGTCCACCACGCAGGAGATGGAGCGGGAGCTGGCGCCCTGGGCGCTGGCGCGCACGCCGACGCCCACCGCGCCCAGCGCGCTGAAGAAGCGGCCGGCGACGTTGACGCCGTGGCCCATCGCCTCGGCGACCAGCGTGAGGAGCGTCACTGGCTGACGCACGCCGAAGGGCTCGACCTCGCGGCGGGCGAGCTCCTGCGCGAGCTCCGTCTCCAGCGCGGCCTTGGCGCGCTCGGTGTCGGGGCGCGGGATGACCACGGCGATGGACTGGCCGTTGGCGGACTGGGCCGTCATCCACACGGTGACGCGGGCCGAGCGCAGCGCCGCGAGGACCCGCTCGCCCAGCTGGAACTGGTCGGACAGCTTGCGCACCTCGATGCCGAGCAGGGCCAGGTCCTCGCGGGTGGCGATGCAGGTGGGGCGCTGGACGTCGCTCGAGCCGACGGCGTCGATGAGCGTGCCCGGGTGCTCCGGGTGCATGGTGTTGCGGATGCGCAGGGAGATGCCGGACTCGATGAGGGGAATCATCGTGCGCGGGTGGAGCATGCGCACGCCGACGGCGGCCAGCTCCAGGCCCTCGCCATGGGTGAGGTGCGGGACGGGGTACGCGTCGCTCACCAGGTCCGGGTCCGCGGTGTGCAATCCGAGCACGTCGGTCCACACGGTGACCTCCGTGGCGCCGAGGCCCTGCGCGACGAGGGCGGCGGTGTAGTCGGAGCCGTTGCGGCCGAGCGTGGTGGTGCGGCCGTCAGCCGTCGACGCGATGAAGCCCGGGATGATGGGGACGGTGGTGCCCCACTCGGCGCTGCTCGACTGGAGCCGCTCGCGCGTCCGGGGCACGTCCACGCGCGCGGTGCCGAAGGCGTCGTCCGTGACGAGCAGGTGACGCGCGTCGCGGAAGCGGGCCTGGGTACCGGAGGCCTCGAGCAGCTCGGCGAGGAGCGTGGCGGAGACCAGCTCACCGAAGGAGAGCACCTTGTCCTTGGACGCGGGTGAGCACTCGCGGGTGAGCGAGATTCCATGGAGGAGTCGTTGCAGTGGCGCGAGCAGCTGGTCGACGCGGGCGGCGAGCGTGGCGGACTGCGCGGGGTGGAGCGCGGCGGCGTTCGTCTTGGCGAGGTGGGCGATGCGGCCCGCCACGGTGAGCGCGCCCTCCAGCTCGCCGCGGGTGGCGAGGTCCGCGGCCTCGAGCAGCCAGTCGGTGGTGTCGCCCATGGCGGACACGACGACGGCGAGCGGGCCCGTGCGAGCGTGTTGTCCAATCAACTCGATGACCTGACGCAGTCGGCGCGGGGAGCCCACGGAGGAGCCGCCGAACTTCATCACCCGATAGGAATTGCTGCTCATCTGCGAACCTCGAACGCGGGCCCGGGGCCCTGAAGGCATGGGGGCGCACGTCCGCGACGCCGACGCACACGTCGAGCGAGCGCGGCGCTGGTGCGCCGACGGAAGAAAGGGAAGGGAGGGGGAGGTGGAAGCCCTAGCCGGCGTGCACCGGCCCGCGCATTCGCGCGAGCGTGCGTAGCAGGGCGTGGCGCATTCGGACGCTCTCGAGCGAGCGGAACGCGCGACGGACCTTCGCGGGGTACAGGGGGGCGATGCGAGCGGTGGGAACCACGAGGTCCTCTCTCACCGAAGCGGAGGGACTGCCTCGCCTCGGACACTTGGTTTGCCCGGCGAGCACCTGCTCTCCGGACCGCATCGTTTGGACACCTTGGAGGTCCGTCTCCAGGTTGTCGGGCCCCGCCGAAGCGGGACCGCTCTTGATGCTGTATGCGAAATAAACGGGATGCGGGGCCTTGTCAATCCCTCGCATGCCCGCACGGCTGTCCGTGCGAGAGCTGGAAGCGAGGCTGTCCGCTTCGCTTGCGGGACTTCCTGAGAGACGTGTAGGTGGCCTCGACGTTGCCTGGGGGAACTGCTGGGTGAAGCGGAGTTACAACGGTCTTGTTGTGTCCCGGCGACTTGGTGCGGCAATCCGCCATTCGGTACGCTTTTTCCTCGTTAGTGGGAGATAGTGAACGAGGGCGAAGTGTCTTCGACGCAGGTTGTGCCAGCCCTCCATGCACTGTAGGACGGCCATCCTGGTCTCTGCGTGACTAGGACCACAGACCTCGAATCGCCGCTACATCAGGACCGACAGCTGGTTGCGTCGTGTCAGTTCGCTTCGGCGTCACGTAGGCGCCTCTACAGCCCCGAATTGCTGCGACACCAAGTTGGTCGAATCATGCCTCTTTCTTCAACCGCATCAACTCTTGCCGGGTCTGACCGGCGAGGGGAAGTTTGAGGCGCCAGCGGTCAGTGCTCGTTGTGGAGGTGGCCCCGATCCAGCAGGACCTGCCCCAGTTCCACCACGGAGGAGAGAGTTCGCACCCAGAGCAAATACCCCTTGAGGGGGCTGATGAAGTGTTCGGCGCAGCCATTGCTCTCGGGGCAGCGCACTTAAGCCCGCCTGCTGGGCAGGCAACCACCAGGAGCACCAGATATTTTGAGGTCTGTTGCGTAACCTCTCTTAATTGCTGGTGATTTCATGTCCTCCTGACTTCAGCTTGTGTCATGCGCTCTTCAGGTACGCGGTGGCTTCTTGGTTCTTGCATTCTGGTACCACAGGTGGTACTATTCTTTCGAGGAGAGGTTACGGAGATGAGTTCAAGTAGGCCGCGAAAACCCCCGTAGCTCTAATGGAGCCACGGCTAAGTCCGTCAAAATCTTACAGGAGGTTGTGACCATGTATTTGCGTTTTGGAGATTGAGGATATGTCGAATATTGAAGCAGATATTACCGAACTTGAGCTCGGCGGAGTGAGATTTGAGCGTCTTGTAGTGCTTTGTAAACGCTACTTTGATGGTCGGAATGGAAAGGGGAGTCATTATATTTTCAAGACCCCTTGGTCCGGAGACCCACGCATCAATATCCAGCCTTCAAAGAACTCAGGGGAGGCTAAGGAATACCAAGTCCAGCAAGTGCTTGCTGCCTTTCGGAAGTTGCAAGCCATGCAACAGGAGGACTAGGTAAAAACCAATCGCTCCATTCACACCCCCGCAGCAGAGGGCATACATCTGCTCGGGGTTGTGAATGAAGTCCTAGCGCGAGGGGTTCTTCCTCGTGACTTCGAGAGGTTGAAATTATGCTTAATGAGTATCAGTACGTAGTGGAGTGGGAGCCTGCAGACCGAGTGTTCGTCGCGAGGGTCACTGAGTTTCCTTCGCTTGCCGCACACGGTGACTCACATGAAGAAGCACTGCGTGAACTTCGCGGCGTAGTGGAAGAGGTTGTTGCGGATTTGACGGAAAGCGGTGAGCCCGTGCCAGAGCCTCTCTGTTTACGTCAGTACAGCGGAAAGCTTAACTTGCGGATGCCTGTAGATCTGCACAGGCGATTAGCCGTTGAAGCTGAGCGCAAGGGAGTGTCGCTGAATCAGTTTATCAACATGAAGCTGGTTCAATAGCTGAGGATAGAACTGCCTACCGACTTGGGTGGGGGCTTTGTGCTAGGCTTGGGCACGCCCAGGGCGATTTCATGTACAGGCTAAACAGCCTATCGTTAGGGCTTGGGAGAGAGCACACCTTTGGTCGGGTCGTAGGTGACAGTCCTCAACGAAAGTCGGAGCCCGGCCGGTCGTTGGCAAGGAGTATCCCCCAGTTGAGAGGCATGGGGCCTCTAAGACGACCGCCAACGTGCACAACACTCACGAAATCTTCCCGCATCTGGACTTTGGCCTACGGTGAGGATGCCCTCGGGCCGGTCCTAGCCCCGACCCCGCCTCGAGAAGCTGCAAGGCGAGACAGGCTAGATCTTCGAGGAAGAATCGCCGTGAGCTGCGTCTGCGCGGCATCGCCCGCGTATTGGTCGTTCGGGCGTCGATACCAAGGAACGACTCGGCGGCTACTGATGGGGGCGCGCACTCTGGCCTGGAATAGCCAGTTCCGCCGACTTCGCGTCTGCGACGAACTTAAGGGTGATGCCCACGTAAGATAGGAGGCCCGGGTGGAGCGGAACTTTTATTGGGTGGGGTTGGCGGACGTGCCTCGATGGCTCGTGGAGACGCCTACGCGGGCATCCGGCGAGGCGTTCGAAGAGCCTTGGCTGTTCACGGATGGGCGCGTGCTTGAGGACCCTGGCCCCATCAAATCCCAGGTTTCACACCCAGGGACGAAGCGCGCTTTTGCGTTGGGAGGGGTTGAGCGCACGCCGATTGTCAGCGCGGCGCTCGCGGACGTCTTCAGGGCATTGGCCTCCGGCGACGTCCAACTGTTTCCGGTGACGGTGGAAGGAGAGTCGGAACGATACTTCGTCGTCAACGCGACCAAGGTGGTCGACGCCATCGACGAGGCGCGGTGCCGGGAAGTGCATCACGATGATGGAGATGCACCTGGGTATGAAGGGGAGTACGGCTGGATCTACGGGCTGCGAATCGACCCCACGAAGACGGAGGGCGCCCATGTGTTCCGGCTGAAGAGGTTCAAGGTCGCGTTCGTTGTTTCGGAGGATCTCAAGAATGCGCTCGAACGCGTGGGGAACCTCGGGGTGTCGTTCGAGCGCGTGACTGGGCCGCACGAGCCTCGATGAGGGTGGTGACGCGCCCCGCATCGAGTGCACGATGCAGGGCGCGGAGGCTCACGGTATGCACTGCCCCGGGTTGCTGAGGTCGGGGACGCAGGTCTCCGTGAACAGGCGCAGGTCGTGGAAGATGAGCTCCGAAATCGAGTTGTACGAGTTGATGACGTAGAGCTCGAAGGTGACCTGCATGCCGGGCTCCACGAGCGTCTCGACCTCGAACGCGCCGACGGGGGCGTACTGCTCGATGGGGAGGTCGCGTGAGGCGACCTGGGTCCAGTCCGGGAACGCTCCACCCCGCTTCTTGATGACGAGCCTCAAGGTGGTGTCCGGCGCACAGCCACCCGCGGCGGCACAGTAGTACTCATCGAGCGACACGAACGCCGTGCCGCGCACCACGGCGGGACGGATGTGGTCGACGTAGGACGTCAGCTTGGCCTGGAGGACCGGCGAGCCCGTGTAGCGGGACCAGCTCGCCGCCTGGTACGTGGAGTTCGCCAGGTCGCACTGCACCTTCTCCACGCGGTAGAGGAAGTTGTCGAAGGTGCCCCAGTACAGCGACGACACCTTGACCTCACGGGCTCCGCGCGCCGGGTCCGCCCGGACGTACGACGAAGCGATGTAGGGATGCAGCCAGTGGCTCGACGGCGTCTGGCCCGTCGGGCACGCCGCCTGCTTGTTCCCATCCAGCCAGCAGAGCCAGTTGGACGTGCGTTGAGCCGCGTCACAGACGGGGAGCGTCACCTCCGTGCCGGTGAGCTCCGCCTCGCTCGTGCCCAGCGTGTCCTCGGCTCCACCGAGGCTGCCATCGCCGGAGCCGCCACACGCCGTGGCGCCCATCAGGGACAGAAGGGTCATGGTGCGAATGATTGACGTCACATTGTTTCCTTGGATGGATGAGGGCGTCGGCCGGAGGCGGCCAGCGTTCCCTTGAATGCAGTACGAGCCGTGGCTCACGGGCTGGCTGCTCATCCTGGTGATTTCCGATACGGGCCCCGTGTCGCGGTCCCTGGACCGGACAGGCGGTGATGTGCGCTGTGGGGCCACAGGGTCGTGCTCCGCTCGGGGCCATCACAGTGTGATGGAAGTGGTCACACCTGTGGCCGGGGCGCCGGCTCGCAACCTGTTGGAATCGCTGTGGGTCGGCGTGGGTACGGGGCTTGCGTTGGAGTGGGGCATGTCGCTCGTGTCCGCTGCCTTGTCGCTCGTGCTGGCCGCCTCGCCCTCGGAGGCGTGGTCACTGGAGCGTGTGGTGTCGGAGGCGCTGGCGCGCAGTCCGGAGGTCGCGGCGGCGCAAGCGGAGGAGCAGGGCGCCGAGGGTGTGCGCGCGACGGATGGACGCTGGCCCCGCGCGAATCCTTCCGTCGAGCTGGCGCTGGTCACGGATGCGCTCACGGGAGACACCGGCGAGCAGCGCGCGGAGCTCGTGTTGAGTCAGTCCCTGGAGGTCGCAGGACAGTCGGGGCTCCGTGTGGCGCGTGCGAGCGAAGCTCTGGAGGCAGCCCGTGCACGACGTCACGCCGTGATGCTGAGTGCTTCGGCGGGCGCGGTGGAGTCGGCCGTGGAGCTGGAGCGTCGTGAGGCGCGCGCGGCGCTGGCGCGTGAGTCGCTCGAGCTGACGCGGGAGATGGAGGCGGCCACGGTGCGTCGCTTCGCGGCGGGAGATGTGTCGGAGCTGGACCGCAATGCCGCGGCCCTGGAGCGCGCGCGTGCGGAGGCACGCTCGGCACAGGCCGGGGCGGAGGTGGTGGCGGCTCGGGCCGAATTGAATCGTCGACTGGGGCGCTCGATGGACTCGGCCTTGCGTGTCTCGCTCGTGGACACCGCGACCCAGCCGCTGCCCTCGTCACTGGAGGGCGAGCCTCCGAGCCTGGTCGCGGCGCGCGCCGACGTGGCCGCCGCGGGCTCGGAGGTGGACCTGCTGCGCCGGGAGCGCATCCCGAGTCCGACGGTGTCCCTCGGCTACGAGCGTGAGCGGCGGCCGGAGTCCCATGGTGCACTCTCGGATGTGCACACCGGGCACCTGCTCATCGCGCGGCTCTCGGTGCCGCTGCCGCTGTGGGACCGCAACCAGCCGGAGCTGGCTCAGGCGCGAGCCCGACGCAAGGTGCGTGAGGCGGAGCAGGTGGCGCGGGAGCGGGAGGTGTCCGCGGAGCAGGCCGTGGCGCGGGCGACGTTCGATGCGGCGCGCTCGGCGCACGAGGCCCTGGTGGCGGTGCGTCCCTCGGTGGACCGGAATCTGGAGCTGGTGCGCCGCGCGTACGAGGCGGGAGAGCTGGGGCTGGATGCGCTGTTCCTCGCGCGGGACAGGGCGTTCGCCGTGGCGGGGGAAGGGGTGGATGCGGCGGCCGCGCTCGTCCGGGCCCGGGTGGCCTTGCTGCGCTCGGTGGGCCGGCTCCCGACGGGACAGGTGCCGGAATGAGCGCGACGCCGAAGCATGCGGTAGCGGACCCGCGAAGTGTCGAGGCTCCTTCGCTTCGCCCCGGACGGGCCTTTGCCGTGCAGGAGAGCCGACACATGGGGTGGCGCACTGCTGTGAGTGAGGACACATCGCCCCGTCGCGCCGCGCTCCGCATCGCGCCTGATGCTCGGCGTCCAGGGTGGAGCGTGCTCGGTGTCATGGTCACGGCGTTTCGACAGGAGTCGGACCAGGTCGTGCGGGAGGCTCACCGCGCATGGCGGTCCGTGCTCGTTGTCTTGGCCACCGTGTTTCGATGGACCTCGCTCGCGGTGTCGTGGGCGCTCATGCCCTCATTGCGCGGTGTCATGACGGCAACAGCGAATCGTGGGGCTCTGCCTCTCAAGGGGATACGGGTCCGACGAGCTTTCGCGGTGTGGACGTGCGCGCTCCTGGCGCTCCCTGCCCTGGCGCATGAGGGCGAGTCGCATGGTGGGCCTGCCATGTCCGCCACGGTCCAGGATGCGCAGCACGTGCGCGCGGCGACGGGTGACGTGTTCGAGGTCGTGCTCAGGCACCCCGAACACTCCGAGACGCCGAAGACCCGGGTCCGCATCTGGGTCGCCGAGACGGAGACGAACGCCCCGGTGAGCGGCGCGCAGGTGGAGCTCACGCTCACGGGCAGCACCGTGCAGAAGCTGTCTCCGCGAATGCTCTCGGCAGGAGCCTACGAAGCAGAGGCCTTGCTCGAGCCCGAGACGGAGTGGGCCGCCGTGGTGACGGTGACACGCGGCAACGACGTCGACGTGCTGGCGCTCGGCACGGTGCACCTCGAGCAGGACCACGACACGTCGAGCGCCGCCGGAGCCACGGGGGGCTGGCGTTGGGGTGCGGTGGGCGGGGCATCGCTGCTGGCGGCTGTCGGGGCGTGGTGGTCGTCTCGCCGCAAGAAGGTGCGGACATGAACTCGGTGACGCGGTCCACGTTCTCGCTGTTCCTCGGCCTCTCCTTGTCCAGCACCGTCGCCCTGGCGCACGCGGGCGAGCCCCAGGCTTCGACACGGCCCGTCGTCACCGGCCCCTCCTTCTCCGTCCCGAAGGAGACCCAGTTCCTCCTGGAGGTCCGGACGCGCCGCGCGGCCGTGCGCTCCGTGGAGTCCCGTCTGGTCACACCCGGGAAGGTGGTGCCGCGCACGGACCGCATCGCGCAGGTGTCCGCGCCCGTCGCGGGACGGGTGCTCGCCGCGAATGGCGCCGTACCGCTCGTCGGCCAACGCGTGAAGCGCGGCGAGGTGCTGGCGCTGGTGCAGCAGAGCCTCTCCACCTCCGAGTCCACCGGCCTGTCGACGAGCCACTTCCAGGCGGAGGCCGAGGTCTCCCGAGCTCACGCCGCATTGGAGCAGGCCCGGCGGGACCTCACGCGTCTCGAGTCGCTCCAGGGCGTGGTGGCGGAGAAGGAAGTCCAGCAGGCGCGGCTCACGGTGAGCACGGCCGAGCAGGAGTGGAGCCGGGCGAAGTCCGCGCGCGAGGTCCTCGCGGGGGCGCGCCAGGGGCAGGGCACCGCGCGAGTCTCACTGGTCGCGCCCATCGACGGAGTGCTCGTGGAGGCTCGCGCCTCCGTGGGTGAGCAGGTGGACCCGTCGCGTCCACTCTTCACCGTCCTGGACGCCTCCATCGTCTGGGTGGAGGCGCACGTGTACGAGGCCGAGGTCGCTCGGGCCGAGGGCACCACGGGCGCACTCATCTCCACCACGGCCTATCCGGGCCAGCACTTCACCGCGAAGCCCTATCACGTGGGCCAGATGGTGGACGAGGCGACGCGCAGCGTGCGCGTGCTCCTCGAGGTCGACAACCGCGAGGGCCGCCTGCGCCCCGGCATGTTCGTGGACGTGGCGCTCGGGGAGGGCGGACGCAAGGACGAGCTCGCCGTGCCGACGGACGCGGTGGTCGAGGACGAGGGCCGGGCCTTCGTCTTCATCCACACTGGACCGGAGACCTTCGAGCTGCGCCCCGTGGTGCTCGGTGGCACCGATGGCGCGTGGAGGGCGGTGCGCCAGGGACTGAAGACAGGCGAGCGGGTGGTGGTCTCCGGCGTGGCGGCGCTGCGGCTGGCGCGAGGGGGACGGTAGTGCTGGACCACGTCATCCTCTTCTCGCTGCGCCATCGCCTGTTCGTCGTGCTCGCGGCGGTGGCGGTGCTGCTCTATGGCGGCTGGGCCGTCACCCGGCTCCCCGTGGACGTGTTCCCCGACCTCAACCGACCCACCGTCACGGTGATGACCGAGGCGGGAGGGCTGTCCCCCGAGGAGGTGGAGACGCTCGTCACCACGCCCATCGAGACGTCGATGAACGGCGCGCCCGGAGTGCAGCGGGTGCGCTCGTCCTCGGGGGTGGGCCTGTCCATCGTCCACGTGGAGTTCGACTGGGGCACGGACATCTACCTGGACCGACAGCTCGTCTCCGAGCGGCTCCAGGTGGCGCGAGAGCGCCTGCCGCGCGACGTGGCGCCGCACTTGACGCCCGTGTCCTCCATCATGGGGGAAATCCTCCTGCTCGGCGTGCAGAGCGAGGAGGGGCGCACGTCTCCACTGGAGCTGCGCTCACTGGCGGACTGGGTGCTGCGTCAACGCCTGCTCACGATTCCCGGCATCGCCCAGGTGACGGTGCTGGGTGGCGGGGTGAAGCAGTTCCAGGTCCGCGTGACGCCCGAGAAGCTCCTGGCCTTCGGGCTCACCTTCGAGGACGTGGAGCGCGCGGCGGGGCTGTCACAGGGCAACACCACGGGCGGCTTCGTGGACAAGGGCGGGCGAGAGTTCCTGGTCCGCAACCTCGCGCGCAGCGCCTCCGTCGAGGACCTGCGCTCCACGGTGGTCGCGATGCGAGACGGCGTCCCGGTGCGCCTCTCCCAGGTCGCGGAGGTGGACGTGGGGCCGGCGGTGAAGCGCGGCGATGGCGGCATGAATGGTCGCCCCGCGGTCATCCTCGCGGTGCAGAAGCAGCCCGGGGCCAGCACGCTGGCGCTGACGGAGCAGGTGGACCTCGCGGTGAAGGAGCTGCGCTCCACGCTGCCCTCGGACGTGCGCGTGGAGATGCTCTTCCGACAGGCGGACTTCATCCAGGCCGCCATCGGCAACGTGGTGGAGGCGCTGCGGGACGGCGCGCTGCTCGTCGTGGTGGTGCTGTTCCTCTTCCTCGTCAACCTGCGCACCACGGCCATCACCCTCACCGCGATTCCACTCTCCTTCGTCATCACCGCGCTGGTGATGAAGGCGTTCGGCCTGTCCATCAACACCCTCACGCTCGGTGGCCTGGCGGTGGCGGTGGGCGAGTTGGTGGACGACGCCATCGTCGACGTGGAGAACGTCTACCGGCGTCTGCGGGAGAATCGGACGAAGGAGCAGCCGGAGCCCGTGCTCCGGGTCATCTACCTCGCCTCCTCGGAGGTGCGCGGGTCCATCGTCTTCGCCACGCTCATCGTGGTGTTGGTCTTCCTGCCCCTATTCGCGCTCGGTGGCATCGAAGGTCGTCTGTTCGCGCCGCTCGGCGTGGCCTACGTGGTGTCCATCCTCGCCTCGCTGCTCGTGTCCCTCACCGTGACGCCCGCGCTGTGCGCGTACCTGCTCCCCAAGGGCCGCTTGCTGGAGCACGGCGACGGCGCGGTGGTGCGGTGGCTGAAGGCGCGGGCCCGGCATGTGCTCGACTTCTCCCTGGCCCATTCGGGCGCGGTGCTGGTGGGCGCGGCGGTGCTGGTGCTCGGCGCGGTGGCGGTGGTGCCGTTCCTCGGGCGCTCCTTCCTTCCGCCGTTCAACGAGGGCACGGCCACGGTGAACGTGCTGGCGCCCCCGGGCACGTCGCTGGAGGAGTCCAACCGCTTCGGGCTGTTGGCAGAGCGGCTCATCGCCTCCGTCCCCGAGGTGAAGACGGTGGGCCGCCGCACCGGCCGCGCCGAGCAGGACGAGCATGCGGAGGGCGTGCACTACTCGGAGCTGGACGTGGACTTCAAGGAGGGCGGGCGTCCTCGGGACGTGGTGCTCGCGGACCTGCGCGAGCGGCTGTCCGTGCTGCCCGGCCTGTCCGTGTCCGTGGGCCAGCCCATCTCGCACCGACTGGACCACCTGTTGTCCGGCATCCGCGCGCAGGTGGCGGTGAAGCTCTTCGGGCAGGACCTGGATGCGCTGCGAGGCAAGGCGGAGGAGGTGCGCGCCGTCATGGCCCAGGTGCCCGGCGTGGTGGACCTCCAGGTGGAACAGCAGACGCTGATTCCCCAGCTCCAGGTGCGCCTGAAACGCGAGGAGGCGGCGCGGCTGGGCGTCCAGCCGGGCGCGATGGCGGAGCAGTTGGAGAAGGCCTTCAACGGCGTGGTGGTGGGACAGGTGCTGGAGGGCCAGCGCACCTTCGACGTGCTGGTGCGCTACGAGGAGCGCGCGCGAGTGGATGCGGAGGCCTTCCGTCGGGCCCTGGTAGACACCCCGTCCGGCGCGAGGGTGCCCGTGGCCGCGGTGGCCGAGGTGGTGGAGTCGCGCGGCCCCAACGTCATCCACCATGACCACCTCCAGCGGCGCGTGGTGGTCATGGCCAACGTGGCGGGCAGGGACTTGGGCAGCGCGGTGGAGGAGGTCCGCGAGCGCGTGGCCGCCAGCGTGGTGCTGCCGACGGGGACGTTCCTCTCGTATGAAGGACAGTTCGAGAGTCAGCAATCCGCGACGCGGCTCATCGCGCTGCTGTCACTGGTGTCGCTCGTGGGCATGTTCCTGGTGCTGTATGCGCACTTCCGCTCGGCGCGACTGGTGGCGCAGGTGATGCTCAACATCCCGCTCGCGCTGGTGGGCAGCGTGACGGCGGTGGTGCTCACCGGGCAGCCGCTGTCGGTGGCGACGCTCGTGGGCTTCGTCACGCTGTGCGGCATCGCCAGCCGGAACACCATCATGCTCATCTCGCACTACCTTCATCTGGTGGAGCACGAGGGCGCGGTGTTTGGCCGCGAGATGGTGGTGCGCGGCTCGCTCGAGCGGCTGGTGCCCGTGCTGATGACGGCGCTCACCGCGGGGCTGGCCCTGGTGCCGCTGGCGCTCGCCTCGGGGGCTCCGGGCAAGGAGATACTGCACCCGGTGGCCACCGTGATTCTGGGCGGGCTCATCAGCTCCACGCTGCTGGACCTGCTCGTCACGCCGGCCGTGTTCCACCGCTTCGGACGTCCCGCGCTGGAGCGCTACCTGGCGCGCAAGGCGGCGGCGCGGACCGAGGATGACCTGACGCTCCCGGGGCCCCGGCCCGAGGGAGAGCGACTCGCGGGCTCGTACTGAGGCCCTCGCGGGTCCGCATCTGGATTGAGGAGAGAGATGAGACACGGATTCATCGCGGTGATGGTGGCGGCGGGGCTGGTGGCCGCATGCAGCAAGAAGGAGCCACCGGCGCCTGTCGCCGCGCGCTCCCACGTCGAGGAAGCACCGCATGCGCATGCCGCGCCCCACGGTGGGTTGGTGGAGTCCACGCCCCGGGGCCACCTGGAGTTGGTGACGACGCGGGCCGGTGGTTATCGCGTGTACCTGCTCGATGCGTCGCTCGCGCCGCGTCCGGTGGAGGGCGCCACGGGCTCGGTGAAGGTCGCCAAGGGTGGCCATCCGGACGTCACGCTGACGCCCTCGGGCGACCATCTGGTGGGGCAGGGGCCCGAGCACGGTGATGAGCACCTGGCCATGGTGGTGACGGTGGTGAAGGACGGGAAGCCAGAGGTCGCGCGCTTCTCAGCGCACCTGGAGGCGAATGGACACGGTGGTGGGCTCGTGGGGACGCTGCGTGTGGCGCCGTGTCCCGCGGCTCCTTCCGAGGGCCTGAGCGCGGCGGACTGCGCGAAGCAGGGCGGCGTGTACTCATTGGTCCGAGATGGCGGCGTCACCACGCGGGTGTTCGCCGCCCCGGGGCAGGACGCGAAGAGCCTGTTGAGCACGCGCGTGGGGCAGCGCGTGCACGTGAAGGGCACCGAGGCGGAGGGGCGCGTGGTGGCCGAGGCGGTGGCGCTGGAGCACGACCACACGCCCTTCCACGGCGGCGTCGTGGCGATGAGCGGCGACACGCATCTGGAGGTGCTGTCCCTGCGCTCCGGTGAGGTGCGGGTCTGGGTGACGGATGCCTTCCGTCAGCCGCTGCCGCTCGTGGGACGCAAGGGCGTGGTGGAGGTGACGGGCGCGTCCGCGCCGCTGGTGCCCGAGGCGGGCGGCGCGTACCTGAGCGGTGCGCTGCCTCCCTCGGACGTGGAGCGGGAGGTGACGGTGCGTCTGCCGATGCCCGAGGACGCGGAGTACTTCATCGGCTTCCTGCTGACGCCCACGGACGCGCCGAAGGCCGACGCGAAGCCCCAGGCGACGGGCGGCGACGCGGTGCAGGAGGTGACGATCACGGTGCAGGGCGGCTATCAGCCGAGCGAGGTGCCGCTGAAGCAGGGCGTGCCCGCGCGGCTGCGCTTCGTGCGCAAGGACTCGGGCGGCTGCGGCGACGAGCTGCTCATCCCCGACTTCGGCATCCAGCGCCCGCTGCCCGGCCTGACGGAGACCGTGGTGTCCTTCGTGCCGGACAAGGTCGGCACGTTCGAGTTCACCTGCGGCATGCAGATGATGAAGGGCCAGCTGGTGGTGAAGTGAGTGCGTCCGAGAACACCGAGGCGATGCGCGAGGAGGGCGACGCGGTGACGCGGGCGCTGGTGGAGAACCATCGCCAGTTCCTCGCCTTCGTGGAGCGGCGCGTGGGCAACCGCGCGACGGCGGAGGAGATTCTCCAGTCCGCCTTCGTGAAGTCGCTGGAGAGCCAGCGTGTCCTCGACGACGACGAGGGCGCGGTGACGTGGTTCTACCGGCTGCTGCGCAACGCGCTGGTGGACCACTACCGCCATCAGCAGGTGGAGGGCCGTGCGCTGGCACGCGAGGCGCTCGGCGCCGAGGAGCCCTCCGAGGACCCCGAGCTCAAGCAGGCCGTCTGCGCGTGCGTGGGCGAGCTGTTGCCCACCCTCAAGCCCGAGTACGCCCAGATGGTCCGCGAGGTGGACCTGGAGGAGCGCTCCGTGCTGGACGTGGCGTGGGAGGCGGGAATCACCCCCAACAACGCGGGCGTGCGCCTGCACCGCGCGCGACAGGCCCTCAAGAAGCAGCTCGAGCGCAGCTGCGGCACCTGCGCCTCCCACGGCTGCCTGGACTGTTCGTGCAAGGCGCGCTCCTGAGCAGGCGGCGGGCGGGGCGCTCGGGCCCGGCGAGAAAGCGCTTGCCGAAGTCGCGGGTGCGCCGTTAACTCTTTCGCAGGTGCCGAGGGGCGCCTGCCCGAAAAGACGACGTCACCCTCGCTTCATCCGGCAGGTCCGACAGTTTCCGATGAGTTCCTTCCACGGCCCATGACACGGGTGGGGCCGCCGTTCAGGGACTTCTCATGGGAACCGTTGCAGACACCGCCGAGCCCCTCTCCCTCCAAGAGTGCAAGGTCCGCGCGTCGCTCCTGCTCAAGGCGCTCGTCGCGTCCGACACCGCGAAGGCCTCGCGCGCGGCGGAGCGGCTGCGCGTGCTGCCGGGCTTCGCCAGCCTGTCTTTGGGCGAGGTGCTCGCGCGCCGTGACGCCATCCAGCGCAAGCACGCGCTCGCCGTCATCGCGAGGGAGCAGGGCCACGCCACCTGGAGCGACTTGAAGCAGGCGCTGGAGGCGCGCGACGCGCCCCAGGTCGACTTCGAGCGACTGCTCTCCCGCACCGGCGGGACATACCTCAACCGCTGGTTCACCACCTACGAGGAGGCCGTCGCGTCGCTGCGCGAGTTCGGGGGCCACCTCTTCCCCTACCGCGAACAGTTCTTCATCTGCGAGCCTGGGCTGCTGGGCCTGCTCGGTCTGGACCCGGCGGACCCGGACTGGGCGCGCGCGGGGCCGGACTGGCTCGCGCCTCGCGATGTCCACGCCCACGCGCGGCTCGAGCAGCGCCTGCTCCAGCGCTGCCGCGAAATCCCCACCCACCCCACGAGGAAGTCGCCCATGTCGTCCCCTGAAGCCAACGGAAGCCGGGCCCGTCGCTCGGACCTCAAGCGCGAGTACAAGGAGAACCCTCCCGAGATGGGCGTGTTCGCCGTGCGCAACCACGCCAACGGCAAGGTGCTGGTGGGCTCGTCACTCAACGTCCCGGGCATGCTCAACCGCATCCGCTTCGAGCTGACCATGAACATGCCGCGCATCCCCGCGCTGCTCGAGGACTGGAAGCGCCACGGCGCGGAGAAGTTCACCTTCGAGGTGCTCGACGTGCTCGAGCCGCCCAAGGAGCCCGGCGTGGACCTCAACGAGGAGCTGCGCGTGCTGGAGCACCTGTGGCTGGACCGCCTGAAGCCTTACGGCGACGCGGGCTACAACGCGCCACCCAAGTAGGCACGGAAGGGCAGGCGCGGCACGCGCTCGACTCCCCGGGCGCTCGCCGCGGTACCGCGCTCGCGGGTGGATGGGATGCCTTTGGAGGCGCAAGGAGTCTGTCCTTGAAGGCAAACCGTGAAGTCTTGGCTCTCCCGAGGGGGGCCTGCTAGGACTGCGCGCGGAGCGTCTGTCTGTCCCAGCTCCCGCGCGGCGCTCGCCCTCGAGCGCGGTCCCATTCCTTCAGGAGCTTCGATGTCACGGCATTCATCCCGGTTCCGGGCCCCTCGGCTCCTTGGCGTCCTCACGCTGCTGATGGTGGTGAGCGCCTGTGGAGGTGGGGGAGGTGGGCCTGGTGGCGGAGGGCGTGAGGATGGCGGTGGGGGTGGCGGCCTGGATGCAGGCCCGGACGCGGGTCCGGATGGTGGGCCTCCACCGACGCCGGACACGACGCCTCCCACCACGGCCTTCGCTCCCGTGGGCGGGCTCTTCAAGGGGCCGACCACGGTGGTGCTCACCTGTGACGACGGCTCCGGAGTGGGCTGCGAGGCCACCTACTACACGCTGGATGGCAGCGCTCCGACGGCGAGCTCGCCCCGGTACACGGCGGCCTTGCGCCTCGAGACCACCGCGAGGCTGCGGGTCCTCTCCGTGGACCGCGCGGGCAACGCCGAGGAGGCCCGCTCGGCGGAGTATGTGATTGATGCGCAGCCGCCCACGGTGTCCTCGACCCCTCGCTCGGGTGCGTATGGCAACGACCGCACCGTCACGCTGAGCTGTGATGACGGCGCCGGCTCCGGCTGTGTCGCCATCTACTTCACGCGGGATGGCTCCGCGCCTTCGACCGCATCCCTCCGCTACTCCTCGCCGCTGTCGCTGCCGGGGTCCGGGACCCTGCGGGTGCGCTTCCTCGCCGTGGACCGGGCGGGCCACCTGTCCAAGCCAGGGGATGAGCAGTTCGTCGTGGACACGAAGCCCCCTGTCACGACGGCGTCACCGCCGTGGGGCTCCTACGGTGAGCCCATCCACGTCACGCTCTCGTGCAGTGACACGGGCGGCGGCGGCTGCGCTCGAATCCACTACACGCGGGACGGGACGGCGCCGACGACGAGCTCCCCCGTCTATGAACGCCCGCTCCTCATCGAATCCCCGACGCGCGTGAGGTTCTTCTCCGTGGACGTCGCGGGGAATCAGGAGACCCCCTTGTCCTTCCCCTTCGTCGTCGACACCGCGCCGCCCGTCACCCAGGCGAGCCCCGCGGGAGGGACGTTCAATGGCGGCACGACGGTGTACCTGTACTGCAATGATGGCAGTGAGGGCTCGGGCTGTGCTTCCACCTACGTCTCGTTCGCGGCCGACGCGAGCGCGCCCGTGCCCCCGTACCAGCGAGTCACGGGGCAGACCGCGGTGGTGTCGAGCGGGGTGTTGAGGTTCTACTCGGTGGACGCGGTGGGCCACGCGGGCCCCGTGCAGATGGTGACGTTCCTCATCGACCGGACGAAGCCGACGGTCTCCGTGGCGCCCCGGGGCGGAACCTTCTTCACCCCCCAGACGGTGACGCTGACGTGCGAGGACACGGGGGGCTCGGACTGCGCTCACATCTACTACACGGTGGACGGCTCCTGGCCGCACAGTTTCTCCCCGCGCTACACGCGGCCCCTCGACCTGTCGAAGGACACGATGTTGAGGTTCTTCGCGGTGGATGGCGCGGACAACTCCAGCGAGTTCATGCTCGAGCAGTATGTCTTCAGGCTGGACACGACGGCGCCCACCACCGTGGCCAGCCCCGCGGGCGGTCTGTTCCGTGAGGCGCAGCCCGTGACGCTCGTCTGCGGCGATGGCGAGGGCATCGGTTGTTCGAGCACCCGCTACACGCTCGACGGCAGCGAACCCACCGAGAGCAACGGCTTCACGTATTCGGGGCCCATCTCCCTCGCCACCACCACGCGCCTGCGCTTCCGCTCCGTGGATGCCCTGGGCCAATGGGAGGCGCCGCGTCAGGCGGAGTACGTCTTCGACATGGACGTCCCGAAGACCCAGGTCGAGCCGCCGGGGGGCACCTTCGAGGGCCCCCTCTTCGTGCGCCTCGCCTGTCAGGATGTCGGGAGCGGGTGCGCCGAGACGCGCTACACGGTCGACGGCACCGAGCCCACGAGCAGCTCGCCGTACTACGTGGGGCCCATCCCCGTGGGGCAGACCACCACGGTGCGCTTCGCGTCGGTGGACGAGGCGGGCAACGTGGAGGCCACGCGCCGGGAGACCTACAACCTGGACGCGAGCACCCTGGCCTCGGCCCAGCTGGCCTCCCTGCGGACGTCGCCCCCGAGCGCCGGCCAGCCCCGGCTCGTCGACGGGGCCTTCATCACCTACGTCAAGCCGGCCGTCGGGACGACGCGGCTGGAGCCCGAGGGCTTCTTCCTCCAGGCCGAGAAGGTGGGGCCCGCAGTGTTCGTGGAGGTGCCCCTGGCGTCGCTCGCCCCCGCCCCCGTGGCGGGAGACCGGGTGCGCGTCCTGGTGACCCAGGTGCGCTTGGGAACGATGGACATCGCGACCATCGACGTCGCGAGCTTCGCGGTGCTCGGGAGCGGGTATCCCATGAAGGTGCTGGCGCAGGAGGTGAGCGGCATCAACCTGCCATCGAACAGTGATTCGTATGAAGCAGAGCTCGTCTCCATCCGCGGACAGCTCATCGAGGCGTTCGCCAGCGACGGCGTGGGGACCGGCTTCTCCTCGACGCGCCTGGTGACCTCGGGGGTCCCCTCGAGCTCCACCAGCAGCTACTCCCAGAAGCTGCGGATGCCGGAGCTGGCGCTGGGCCCCGAGCTGACCCCGGGCTGCACGGTGTCCATCACCACGCCGCTGTGGCGGTCTGGCGCCGCCTACCTCACCGTGTGGAAGTGGGAGCTGCTGGACTCGGTGGTGTGCCCCCTGCCTCGCGTGCTGTTCGCCCAGGCGCTGGATGGCTCACAGGTCCAGGTGCGCTTCGACCGGCGCATCGATGCGAGCAGCCTGGACAGCGCCGGCGGCCAGTTCTCCATCCCGGGCCTGCTCGTCACCGGCGCGACGCTCCATGGCCCGATGGAGGTCCGGCTCCAGACGTCGACCCAGGCGTCTCGTGGGCACTACCGCGTGACGGTCTCCGAGACGCTGACGGACCGGCTGGGGGCTCCTGTGCGCTCGCCGTCCAATACCTACGCCTTCCGGGGTTACGCCACGCCGGCGCGGCTGCGTCTGTCGGAGATAGACCCCAGCAGGTCGAGTGGCGCGGTGGCCCGCGTGGAGCTGGAGGTCCTCCAGGCAGGCCCCATGACGAACCTCGCGTTGTGGAAGGGCCACGTGGCGACCCCCGTCGCCACGCTCCCCGACGTGGACGTGGCGGTGGGGGACATCGTCGTCGTGCACCTCGTCGAGGAGGGGTTCTACCCCAAGCTGCTGCCCCGCTCCGAGGTGAGCCGCAAGGACGAGGTACCCAGCAGCACCCATGCGCTCGCCCATGACTCCGCATGGGATGTGCGAGGCTCGAACGAGTTCACCGTGGAGGGTGAGGAGGCGGTGCTGCGGCTGACGGACTCGTTCGGAAACCTCCAGGACGGTCTCATCCTCCACCGCCCTGGCTTCAGCCGGGTGGGCTTCGAGGCCGAGGCCCACGCGCTCCAGGACGAGCAGGGCTGGCTGCCCGCCTCGTGTGGAGGGGTACGGTGCACCTCCGCGTCCTCCCCCAGGCTCTGGGATATCAGCGCCAACATCGGGCCGCTCTTCGGCACCGGGGGCGCGACGCAGTCCCTGACCCGGGTCCGGGTGGAGGACAGCGACTCCGCGGTGGACTGGGCCCTGCGGACCCAGGGCGTGGGGCTCCCCAACCTCTAGGTGCGCCTGCTCGCCCGGCGGCAGTCGTCTCCATGGACCGCGATGTTCATGGAGATGACCTGTAAGAGTCCGCCGGGTGTCTCGTTGGCCCGGGGGAAAGGAGACGCACCATGCATCGCCACTCCCACCCGGGCTCCCACTCCCACCCGCACCCCTCGACCCCTCCTCCCCCGAGCGAGGGGGCGCACGCCATCGACCCGGTCTGCGGGATGAGGGTGGACCCGAGCGCTCCCAAGGGCGGCAGCCTGGAGCACGAGGGGCGGACCTTCCATTTCTGCAACCCGAAGTGCCGTGAGCGCTTCCGCGCGGACCCGGCGCGCTATCTCGCGCCACCCGCGGACGCGCCCGAGCCGCCGCCTCCCGCCGCGCCGGGGACGATGTACGTGTGCCCCATGGACCCGGAGGTGCGTCAGGACCACCCGGGGGCCTGCCCGAAGTGCGGCATGGCGCTGGAGCCGGAGACGCTCGCGCTCCCCGAGACGCGCGTCGAGTACGTGTGCCCCATGCATCCGGAGGTGGTGCGCGAGGGACCGGGGAGCTGCCCCATCTGCGGCATGGCGCTGGAGCCGCGCACGGTGCTGCCCGAGGACACGCCGGACCCGGAGCTGACGTCCATGTGGCGGCGCTTCCTCGTGGGCATGGGGCTCACGGTGCCGCTCCTGGTGCTGGCGATGTCGGACATGATTCCGGGGCAGCCCGTGCAGCACGCGGTGCCCGCGTCGGTGCTCGCGTGGGCGCAGCTCGTGCTGGCCACGCCGGTGGTGCTGTGGGGCGGCTGGCCCTTCTTCCAGCGCGGTTGGGCATCGGTGAAGAACCGGCACCTGAACATGTTCACGCTCATCGCCCTGGGCACGGGCGCGGCGTATGTCTTCAGCGTCTTCGCCACGCTCTTCCCGGACCTGCTGCCCCACGGGCTGCGCACGGGACACGGAGGCACCGCGCCGCTGTACTTCGAGGCCGCCGCCGTCATCGTCACCCTGGTGGCGCTGGGGCAGGTGCTGGAGCTGCGGGCGCGTCACGCGACGTCGGGTGCGCTGCGCTCGCTGTTGAGCCTGGCGCCTCCGGTGGCGCGGCGGATTCGCGAGGACGGGCACGAGGAGGACGTGCCGCTCGCGCACGTGCACCCCGGTGACCGCCTGCGGGTGCGGCCCGGTGAGAAGGTGCCGGTGGACGGCGAGGTGCTGGAGGGCGCCAGCGCGGTGGACGAGTCGATGGTGACGGGCGAGTCGCTGCCGGTGGAGAAGTCGCGCGGGGAGAAGGTGACGGGCGGGACGGTGAACGGGACGGGCTCGCTGGTGATGAAGGCCGAGCGCGTGGGCAAGGACACGCTGCTGTCGCGCATCGTGCAGCGGGTGAGCGAGGCGCAGCGCACGCGAGCGCCCATCCAGCGGCTCGCGGACAAGGTGGCCGCCATCTTCGTGCCGGTGGTCATCGCGGTGGCGGTGGTGACGGCGGTGGTGTGGGCGGTGTGGGGGCCGGAGCCCCGGCTGGCGCACGCGCTGGTGAACGCGGTGGCGGTGCTCATCATCGCGTGCCCGTGCGCGCTGGGGCTGGCCACGCCCATGTCCATCATGGTGGGGACGGGGCGGGGCGCGCAGGCGGGGGTCCTCATCCGTGACGCGGCGGCGCTGGAGCGACTGGAGGCGGTGGACACGCTGGTGGTGGACAAGACGGGCACGCTCACCGAGGGCAAGCCGAGGCTGGTGTCGGTGGTGGCCTCGGAGGGCATCGACGAGGCGACGCTGCTCCGACTCGCCGCGAGCCTGGAGCGGGGCAGCGAGCATCCGCTGGCGGAGGCGATTGTCTCGGGCGCGCAGGCGCGCGGAGCGGTGCTGACGGCGGTGGAGGACTTCCGCTCGGAGACGGGCAAGGGCGTGGTGGGGCGGGTGGACGGCGTGGAGGTGGCGCTGGGCAACGCGGCGCTGATGTCGGCGCGCGGCGTGGAGGCCACGGCGCTGACGGCGCGGGCCGAGTCGCTGCGTCAGGAGGGGCAGACGGTGGTGCTGGTGGCGGTGTCGGGCCGCGTGGCGGGGCTGCTCGGGGTGGAGGACCCGGTGAAGGAGTCGACGCCGGAGGCGCTGTCGCTGCTGCGTCAGGAGGGCCTGCGCGTGGTGATGTTGACGGGGGACAGTCAGACGACGGCGGAGGCGGTGGCGCGCAGGCTGGGCATCTCGGAGGTCATCGCGGGGGTGTTGCCGGAGGGGAAGGGGGACGTGGTGAAGCGGCTGCAGCAGGAGGGCCGCGTGGTGGCGATGGCGGGGGATGGGGTCAACGACGCGCCAGCGCTGGCCCAGGCGGATGTGGGCATCGCGATGGGGACGGGGACGGACATCGCGATGGAGAGCGCGGGCGTCACCCTGGTGAAGGGGGACCTGAGGGGTATCGTCCGGGCGCGGCGGCTGAGTCAGGGGGCGCTGCGCAACATCCGGCAGAACCTCTTCTTCGCCTTCATCTACAACCTCCTGGGAGTCCCCCTGGCGGCGGGGGTGCTGTACCCCTTCTTCGGCCTGCTGCTCAGCCCCATCTTCGCCAGCGCGGCGATGAGCTTGTCCTCGGTGTCGGTCATCGCCAACGCGCTGAGGCTGCGGCGGCTGAAGCTGTAGGTCCGGGGCCGCGCTCCCGGGGAGGGCGACTGCTCGCCCCCCGACGGGAGGCGCGGGCCTGCACGGGAAGACGTGCACCGGCCGTGCGGGCCATTAGACTGCGTCGTATGAGCCCGCCCGCCGGTCACGTCTCCGTCGTCAACCTGCCGAATGCGTGGTTCATCCTCTGTTCATCGCGAGAGCTGGGGGACAAGCCGCTGGCGCGCACGCTCCAGGGCACGCCGCTGGTGCTCTTCCGGGGCGAGGGCGGCAAGCCCGGCGCGCTGGTGGACCGCTGCCCGCACCGCAACGTCCCGCTGTCGCTGGGGCGCGTGAAGGGGGGGCAGCTCCAGTG
The DNA here is from genome assembly GCF_024198255.1 of Myxococcus guangdongensis. Lineage (NCBI taxonomy): Bacteria > Pseudomonadati > Myxococcota > Myxococcia > Myxococcales > Myxococcaceae > Myxococcus > Myxococcus guangdongensis. The sequence goes on along the minus strand of NZ_JAJVKW010000002.1, from coordinate 670,281 downwards.
CGGTTACCACGGTTGGAAGTTCGACACGGGGGGGCAGTGCCGCGCCATCCCCGGGTTCATGGGTGAGCCGGAGGCCCGCTCCCGCTGCGCGACGTCGTACGCGACGCGGGAGCAGGATGGGTTCATCTGGGTCTACTCGACGCCGGGCGCGGTGCCCACGACGGAGCCGTACCGCTTCCCGCTGTTGGAGGCGGGGGACTACACCACGGTGCGCCGCATCCTGCGCGCGCCGGGCTCGCTGCACGCGACGCTGGAGAACACGCTCGACGTGCCGCACACGGCGTACCTGCACGGGGGCTTGTTCCGCACGGAGGAGAAGCGCAACGAGATCGACGTGGTGGTGCGGCGCAGCGCGGACCGGGTGGAGGCCGAGTACATCGGCGAGCCGCGTCCCAGTGGCGTCGTGGGGCGGCTCCTGGCCCCGGGCGGCGGCGTGGTGCAGCACTTCGACCGCTTCCTGATGCCGTCGATTGCCCAGGTGGAGTACCGCATCGGCGAGGGGAGCCACATCATCGTCACCTCGGCGATGACGCCCGTGTCGGAGTGGGACACGATGGTGTACGCGGTGGTGACGTTCCGGCTGCCGCTGCCGCGCTGGCTCCTGCGCGCCGTGCTGCCCGTGGCCATGCCGGTGGCACTCCACATCTTCAACCAGGACGTGCGCATCCTGAAGACGCAGACGGAGACCATCCGGCGCTTCGGCACGGAGACGTACGCGTCCACCGAGATTGACGTCCTGGGCCCCGGCATCCTCCGCCTACTGCGCGCCGCCGAGCAGGGCAAGCCCGGCGCCGTGGGTGACGCCGTGCACGAGACCCGGCTGAAGATGAAGACCTGAATCCAAACCGAGCCATCCTCAACAATGCTTGTGCATCACTCCCTGGAGCTGCCTGCCTGAAAAGCGTCTTGCAATGGCACAGCATCGTCCCGTAGGGTCACGCGGAGTGAAATGCTGAGCCTTTGGGGAGACTCATGAGATTCATTTTCGCTGCATCGCTGGTGCTGTCTTTGATTGGGTGCGGGTCGCCGGAGACCGTGCGGTCCGAGGATACCCAGTCGCCGTCCACGCATGAGGAGGTGCTCGCGGAGGGTGCGTGTGATTCGGCGGAGTCCTCGAACACGGATGGCACGGTGTCCGCGCAGGCCTGTGTCAAGCTTTGCTCCGGGGGGACGTTCGCGGGCCAGAGCTGTATCATCGACGCCAGCTGCGGGAAGACGTGTTCGGGCGGCTCCTTCGCGGGACTGGGCTGTAACACCGACGCCAACTGCGGCAGGTCGTGCGGCAGCGGGCCCAACGCGGGCCAGAGCTGCAGCATGGACGCCAACTGCGGCAAGACGTGCTCCGGGGGAACCTTCTCGGGTCTGACGTGCAGCACGAACGCCAACTGCCCCGGTGGGGTCTGCGTTTCGCACCTCTGCAATTCGCATGTCTGCACCTCTCACCTCTGCGTGACCTACTGCTGAGCCACTCGATGTCACCGCGCCGTGGCCTGGTTCACGGTGCGGCGGCATGCGTGGGGGAGAGGCTTGTTCTACTTCGCGAGGTCCAGCTGGGCCTCCCAGCGTCTGCGCAAGGCGGCGCGGCGCTCGGGGTAGGGCGTGTCGAGGAAGTCCACGCTGAGCAAGCGCTCCGTCCTGAAGTACCGGAAGTCGCGCCGCAGCTCACACCAGGCGATGAGCACGCGGACGCCCGTCACGTAGCCCACGAGGATGGGCCACACCGTGCGCTTGCTCGTGAGCCCCTCCGCGTCGGTGTAGTGGATGTGGAGCTTCAGTTGCTTGCGTGACCACTCCCGCAGCCGGCCGAGGTCGACGGTTCCGTCCGGGTGACTCCGCCTCGTCGGTGGCGTCCCCACCACCGGGTCGTCGACCAGCTCGCGCAGGTGCTCCGGGACGATGGCGGCGACCTTCGCCAACACGCCCGCCGCCGCCGCCGACAACGTCTTGTCCGCGTTGGCCGCGACCCACTGGGTGCCGAGCACCACCGCCTCGATTTCGCTCGGCGTCAGCATCAGCGGCGGGAGGTCGAAGCCGCGCTCGAGCACGTAGCCGACCCCTGCTTCTCCCCGAATCGGCACGCGGCGCGCCATCAGGGCCGCGAGGTCCCGGTACACGGTGCGCTGACTGGTCTCGAGTCTCTCGGCGATGGCGCTGGCCGTCAGCGGACCCTTGGCCCGTCGCAGCACCTGAAGAATCTCGAACAGCCGGTCCGCGCGTCGCATGCGTCCTCCGCGCTACGCCATGGCGGTGAGGATAGCGCAGCTCACGAGGTTGCTGACCAGGAAGTAGGGCGCGTTGATGGCCCCGTAGAACAGTGGCCTGGGCATGTTCGGGTTGATGGCCACGTTGAACACGGTGGCGACGAGATAGCCGAGTCCGCTGATGACGCCGAAGGCGAGCGCGTCCGCCATCGTGTCGATGTGGAACGAGCGCAGCAGGACCGCGTTCGTCAGCGTCACCACGAGTCCGCAGACCGACGGACCCCAGATGAAGAGCGGCTCCGGCTTGCGGCCCACCAGGTCGGTGCGCGCGAGCGCCAGCGCATAGGGCTTCGGGATGACCCCCATGTACCAGGCGGCGCCGAGCACCTGCAGCGCCACGGTCGAGAGGAGGGCAGCGAGCCAGTTGATTGAAAGCGTGAACATCGTGTGCGTCCCGGTTGAGGTGAGACGCACGGAGTACCGCCACCCTGTTGCCACCGTGGTGGCAGCAGTGAACGCCTGGCTCCCTCGTCGGACACGAACCCAGCGCGGTGGGCCGCGTTCGCCGCCTCCTCGCAACAGGCCCGACGCCGCCACGAGGAGTCAGCCTTGTCCCGAGCGGGACCTCGACTGGGTCTCCAGACCGTCTGGAGCGACAACGTTCGGGTCGTCGCTCGTGACGTGCTGGATGAGCTGGGCCACCTGTCGCGGAGTCACCGGCGCACCCTCCGAGCGGATGAACTCCTCGAGGTCGGCCTGGAGCTCGCGGCAGTCCGGGTAGCGTTGGTCCCGCTCCTTGGCGAGCGCTCGGGTGAGGACGTCTCTCAGGGCCACGGGCAGGTCCGGCCGATGCTGCTCCGCGGGCACCATGGGCTTGGACAAGACGGTCATCGGCAAATCCCAGTCGGACGCGGGCGCGAAGGGCTTGCGCAGGGTCAGCAGTTCGTAGAGCACCACGCCGAGCGAGTAGACATCGATCCGCCGATCTCCCGGCAGCCCCCTGACCTCTTCGGGAGACATGTACATGTGCGGGCCCAGGATGGGGATCATCCCCTTGGGCGTGAAGCGGGCCCGGAAGGAGTCGATGCCGAAGTCCACCACCTGGGTCATCCCCTGGCGCGACAGCAGGATGTTGTGGGGCCTGACGCAGGCGTGGAGGAGCTCCGCTGGCTGCTGCGTCTGGGGGTCGATGAAGTCGTGGATGTAGGCGAGCCCCTCGCAGGCTTGCGAGATGATGCGCGCGCACAGGGTCGCTGGGAGGGGCATTCCTCGGGCGGCCGCGCGACCGATGACCTGGCGCAGGCTGGGCCCGTCGACGTGCTCCCTGGCGAGGAAGTACGTGCCGTCCGCCTCGCCGAAGTCGAAGACCCGCGCCACGCGCGGGTGCCGGAGCCCGGCGGCCTCCCTCGCCGTGTCGAGGAACATCCGCGGGAGCTCCATGGCCTCGGCCATGTCCGACCGGAGGCACTGGAGCACCAACGTCTTCTTGTTGAAGCCCCACAGGCCGGAGGTCTGGGCCAGATGGTCCTCGACGATGCCGTCATCAAGCAGGCGGATGCGATGGTATTTGCCGACGCGAGATGTCACGAGGCGGATGAATAGCAGACAAGGGCTCACGCCTCGCGCCCAAAGGGGCCACTCCATCTCGCGATGGCCTGTCTCATCGCGTCCTAGGTGTTGACGGACGGAGCGCGGGCCTCGATGCGCCAGCAGGCGGCGGTGAGTCGCACTTCGTCACCGTGGACGAAGGGGCTGAAGGCGGCGAGGAGGGTGTCGATGAGCCGCGCCCGTGCCTGTTCGTCGAGCTCTTGAATCACCCGGCCCACGGGACCGAGTCGGGTCACGTACTGCGCCAGGCTCCGCGCGGGCATGGTGCACGGGACGTCGATGGCGCGCAGGGTGATGTCCGTCCAGCCGCTCTGCTCCAGGATGTGTTGGACGCGGTTGCGGTCCGCGAAGGCGAACTGTCCCGGTGCGTCCGGGACGCGAGGCGGGATGTTCGTCAGGAAGGGCGCCGCGGCCTTCTCGGCGGTTGTCATGAACGGGTTCTCCTCCGGGCTCCTCCACGCGATGCAACACAGAGGCGCGTCACCGGTGGCCGCGCGTCGGAGGTTCGTGAAGGCCCGGACCGGGTCGTCGAAGAACATGACGCCGAAGCGGGACATCACCAGGTCGAACGACGCGGGCTCGAAGGCATGCGTCTCCGCGTTCGCCTCGATGAAGCGGGCGGCCACGTGCTGTGCCTCGGCCTGCTCCCGCGCCACGGCGAGCATCGGCGTGGAGACGTCGAGTCCGACGCACTGTCCCGTCGAACCGAGGTGCCGCGCGACGGCGAGCGTCGTGCTCCCCGTCCCGCAGCCCACGTCGAGCACCCGGTGGGCCCCCGCGGCCCGCACGGCGTCGATGAACAGTGACTCGAAGGGCTTGAACAATTGCTCGAGCGCTTCCCGGGTGTCCACCCAGGCATGTCCCGCGGGGCCCTTCCAGAGCGCCTCCTGCTCGAGAGGGGTGGGGGTTGGGGCAGTCATCGCGTGTCTCCTTCCTCATACCGATGAGATGTGCTGAAGACGCCACAGTGCCAGTTCAAGTCGACTTGAGGTCAAGCAGATGATGGACCTGGACATCACGGAGGTGGCGCGGCGCTCGGGCGTACCCGCCTCGACGCTGCGCTTCTACGAGGAGAAGGGGCTGCTCTCCTCGACGGGCAGACGGGGCCTGCGCCGCCTGTTCGGTCCGGACGTGCTGGAGCGGCTCGCGCTCATCGCGCTGGGCCGGGAGGCCGGGTTCTCGCTGGAGGAGATGGCCCGGATGTTCGCGCCGGATGGGCGCCTGGCCCTCGACCGGAAGCTGCTGGTCGAGAAGGCGGAGGAGCTCGACAGCTCCATCCGGCGACTGAGCGCCATGCGCGACGGCTTGAGGCACGCCGCGAGCTGTCCCGCGCCGAGCCACCTGGAGTGTCCCCGGTTCCGCCGGCTGCTGTCGGCCGCCGTGTCCTCCCGACGCGAGGAGGCTCGAGCGACATCAGCTGTGGGCTCGCGTCGGCATGGAGGTGCGCCCGGCAAGCGCGTGGCTCCCAGGCGCCGTCCGCTGAGGTGAAGGACTCCGAATCGTCGCCCTCCCTCGCCATGCGGGAGCGCGTCGAGGTCTCGTGCGGGGTCGAGGTCCCACCTGTCCACCCTTGCCTCGTTGGCCGTGGACCGGACACGTGCCGTCTGGGGTCTGACAATCCCGCGCGGATGTGAGGGCTTTCAGACCCTGATGGGCGGCCCTGCTTTGTCAGGAGTCGATGCGGTCGGCCAAGGTCTGGCCGCGCGGGTTGACTGATGGGCCATGGATGGATGCCCGGGGCCCTGCGCGGGGTGGGCGATGGGACTCAGCACGAGCCTGGACAGTCTGCGCGCTCCCATCGTTCGCCGCGTCGAACGACTCCAGGCACAGTGGGCGACGTTCGCCGAGGACGAGGACGCGCGCCTGCTTCGTTGGGTCCTCGCGCCGAACGAGCGGCAGCTCATGGACACCTTCTTCGTCGTCGAGGAGCACGACGGCGGCGTGTCGCCGGACCTGTTCCTGCGACTGGAGGTGCCCTTCGCTTCGCCATCCCGACATGGCCTGGAGCTCGTGGAGGCGATGACCTCGCAGTACCACGCCATCCGGCACGACCTGGAGGAGGCGGGCGTGGATGTGTCCTGGGTGGCACCCCGCCGCGAGTCGGGACAGGACGACGCGCGGACCTTCCTCCAGGCGGCACAATCCTTCCACGAACACCACCAGCCCTTGTTCCGCCACCTCGTGCTCGTGCTCCTCCCGGAGGCGGTCTCTTCGAGCTCGGACTGGGCGGCGTGGGTCGAGCGGACGGTGATGCAGGCCCACGCGGCCCAGGTGCGGCTGGTCTGCTTCGACTTCGCATCCGCGCCCACGCTGGCGGAGGTGGCGCGGGCCCAGGCCCGCCGGGTCCGGACGTGCGTGGCGGGCCTCGACATGGGCGCGGCGATGGAGGAGGTGTCCTCGGCGGCCGGGCGCCTGGACACGCCACAAGGCCACTTCCGGCATCTGTACGTGAAGCTGGGCCGGTCCCTGGAGGCGCGGGACCTCGGGGCGGCGCGAAGCCTGGCGACCGAAGCGCTGGCGGTGGCGAAGGCCCAGGAGTGGAGTCACCTCGTCGTCGCGACCCACGTGGCGCTGGCCACGGGGTACATGACGAGGCAGGACTTCCCGGCGGCCATCGTCTGCTACCGCGCCGCGGAGGCCGAGGCCCTGGCCGCGCATGGACGCGGTGAGGCGCAGGGGCTCCCCTTGCAACTCAAGGTGCGCATGGCCCTGGGGGGCGCGCTCATCTGCGCGCGGACCTATTCGCGAAGCGCGGACCTGTATCGCGACACGGCGCCGCTGGCCGAGGAGCTGAAGGACGACCGCATGCTGCTGGAGTGCTGGCGCATGGCGGCCTACGGCCATGAGCTGGCCCGGGACCATGACGCCTCCTGGGCATGCGGGGTGCGCGCCTTTCCCGTGGCGCACCGGATGGATGAAGAGACGCGCCGCACGTCCACGTTGGGCTATCTGGGCGACGGGTTGATGCGCCTGACGCGGACGTGGAAGTACCGCGCGCATCGAAGCGTCGTCGAGGAGCAGATGTCGCGGCTGTTGGGCTCGGCGTGGCGTCCCGCGGACTCGCGGAGGCCGTCGTCATGATGCCGGCCGCGAAGCACTTCGACCTGCTGCTGGGCATCGATATCCACCTCATCCAGCCGCCGGGCCCCGTGCCCCCGGTGCCCATCCCGCATCCGCATCTGGGGCTGGTGTTCGACCCTGTCGACTACGTGCCCGTCCTGGGCGCCACGGTGCTGGTGGGCGGACTCCCGCGCGCGCAGGCGGGCTCGTCCGGCATCGCGCTGCCACCGCACATCCCCCTGGGCGGCGTGTTCGTGAAGCCTCCGGCCAACGAGTCGGAGATCTTCATGGGGAGCTCCTCGGTGTCCGTGGACGGGGACGCCTTCAGCTACCTGGGGCTCCCGGTCCTGAGCTGCCAGGACATCGGCATCCCGCCCATCCCCCGGCTCAAGAAGAAGAAGTCCACGAAGTCGCTGGTGTTGCCGACGACGGTGGTGCTGTCCATCCCGCAGCCGGTGTTGGTGGGAGGCGCGCCGACCGTCTCCCTGATGGCCCTGGCCATGCGCGCGGGCTTCGCGCTGCTGGGGGCGTTGCTGCGCAAGGTGAAGGGGCTGCGCAAGACGCGCAAGGCGCAGAACGGCGTCCACTGCACGGGCGGCCATCCGGTGGACGTCATCACCGGGGCCAACTTCGATGAGTTCACCGACGCGGTGTCCCCGCCGCCCGGGCTCCTGCGCTGGCGGCGCCACTACACCACGGCGCGCGCGGCCGAGCAGGGCCCGCTGGGGTGGGGCTTCCGACACGAGTACCAGCACACGCTGCGCTTGATGCGGCAGGCCTGGCGTTACGAGAACGGCCAGGGGCGCATCATCGACTTCACGCCCTTGGGGCCCGGGGAGGTGGAGACGCTCCAGCAGGGCGTGGTGCTGCGCAGGTTGGACGCCCGGCGCTTCGAGGTGTGCGAGGCGGATGCGCCGCGCTTCGAGCTGGAGTTGGAGGGCGCGACACCGCTGGCGCGCCTGCGCTTCGTCCGAAGTCCGGAGGCGGAGCTGGAGCTGCGCTATCAGGGCGCGCGGCTCGTCCTGCTCATCGAGCGGACACCGCGCGGACGTCAACGCTACGCCTGCGCCTACGACGCCCGGGGCCGGATGACGTCGCTCCTGCGGCTGCGTGAAGGGGGCTCCCCCGAATGCCTGGCCTCGTATGGATACGACAAGCGCGGCCGGCTGGTGACGTCGTGTGATGCCGAGGGTGGCCGTCATTCGCTGGTCCATGACGAGGCGCACCGCTGGACGGAGATGACCACCCCCGGTGGCTACCGCTTCTGGTGGAAGTACGACGCCCAGGGCCGCTGCGTGGAGACGTCCGGAGAGGACGGGCTCTGGTGGGCCCGCTTCGAGTACGACGCCGAGCATCGCGAGACGCGTGTCACGGAGCGCCAGGGAGGCGTCTGGGGCTTCAGGTACGACGAGAACGACACCCTGGTGGAGCGGGTGGACCCCTACGGCGGGGTGCTGCGGCGCGAGGTGGACGCGGACGGCTGCATCGTGCGCGAGGTGGACTCGGGGGACCGTGTCACGCACTGGCTCTACGACGCGCGGGGCGCACACACGGGGCTGTTGGACCCCTTCGGACAGCGCCTGCCTCCCGCGGAGGTCCAGCCCGTTCCTCCGGACCCCGAACTCTTCCCGCATCCCCTCACGCCACTGGGGCACCTGCTGGGCAGCGGTACGCAGGACCTGCCGCATGCGACGAGCGGGGACGTCCCCGGACTGCTCGAACGTGTTCCGGCGGAGCTGTCCACGGTCCTGTCCTCGCTGGTGGAGGCTCACGGCTCGAAGGGGGCGGCGCCCGTCCCCGTGCGCGAGTACGACCGACTGGGCCGCTGCACCCAGGCGGTGGACGCCGCGGGCCGGGTCCAGGCGTGGAGATACGACACCGGGGGCAACCTGGTGTGGCACCGGGACGCGGATGGCTCGGTCACCCAGTGGGGGATAGGGCGGTGGAATCTCGTCGTGTCCGAAACGGATGCGCTCGGACACACCCTGCACATCACCCACTCCTCCACGGAGGAGGTGGTCCGTATCGAGGACGCGGGCGGCACCATCAGCGAGTACGCGCGGGATGAAAAGGACCGGCTGGTCCGGGTGACGCGGCACGGGGTGGTGCGGGACGAATACGTCTGGGACGTGGGCGACCGCCTGGTGGAGAAGCGGGACGGGCACGGCAGGCCGCTGCTGAAGCTGGACTACGAGCAGGAGGGGCACCTGGTGACGTGCGCCCTCGCCTCGGGGGGAACGCACTTCCTGGCCTTCGACCTGGAGGACCAGGTCATCCGTGCCTCCACGGACGCGCACACGGTGGCGCTCGAGCGCGACACGCGGGGCCGCATGCGAAGCGACCTGCGCGATGGCCTGGGCGTCGTGCACTCCGTGAGGGGCCGCGAGCGGCGCACCGACGTGCTGGGCTTCACCACCACCGTGGTGGACGAACGAGGGTCGCTCGTCCAGGTGGTCGACCCGACCGGTGGAGCGCACACCCTCTGGAAGCACTCGGCGGGGTGGGTGTTGCGGGAGCACGCCCAGGGCACCCGGGAGCTTCGTCGGTATGACGACCGGGGCTGGCCCCTGGCGACGCTGCGGTGGCGATGGACCGACGACGGGCACCTCCAGCACCACGGGGTCCGCTACGAGCGCACCGCGGAGGGGGACTGCATCGCCGTGCACGACAGCGTCGACGGCGAGACGCTGTACACGGTGGATGCCGCGCACCGGCTGGTGGAGGAGGACGGCCCTGGCGGGAGACACCTGTACCCCCTGGACGCCGCGGGCAACCTGCTGGCGAAGCCGGGGCTTCGGGGTGTGGTGCTCCAGGAGGGCAACCGGCTGGTCGAGGCCAACGGGGAGCGCTTCGTCTACGACGGCCGCAATCACATCGCGGAGCGGCACCGCGAGGACGGCTCCCGGGTCCGCTACACCTACGACAGCGCGGACATGCTCATCCGCGTCGAGGATGGCCACGGAGAACCGTGGACGGCGGACTACGACGCGATTGGCCGACGCATCCGATGCGGACGTGGGGCGCGACAGACCTGGTTCTACTGGGACGGCGAGCGACTGGCGGCGGAGCTCGCTCCCGATGGGCGGCTGCGCATCCATGTGTATGGGGGCCACGACGCGCTGGTGCCGCTGCTGTTCGTGGACTACGCGCACCTGGAGGCGCATCCCTCGACGGGGCGCGTCCACGCGCTCTTCACGACCCCGAACGGCACGCCGTTCCGCATCGAGGACACGCGAGGGCAATCCGTCTGGCGTGCCACGCGCATCGAACCCCACGGGCACGTGGAGGTCGACCCCGCGTCCACGGTGGATTTTTCGCTGCGGATGGTGGGGCACTATCACGACGCGGAGACAGGGCTCTTCTACAACCGCTTCCGCTACTACGAGCCTCGCCTGGGACGCTATCTCCAGAGCGACCCGCTGGGCACGGGGGGTGGCAGCAACCTGTATGCCTATGCGCCCCATCCGCTCGACCAGTTCGATGTCCTCGGGCTCGTCCACTCGAAGAAGGCGAAGGCCAGCAAGAAGGGGGCAAAGTCCCTCAAGGGCGTCACGCGCGTCGAGACGCTGCTGACCATGCCCATCAAGAGCCGCATCCATCAAAAGAAGAAGCTCCTGGCGGCGAAGAAGATTGTCTACACCGACCCCCAGGGCGGGAAGTCGACGTACTTCGTGGACAACAAGGGGCGCACGCTGCTCAGCGAGGTCCCGTTGGATCCACCCAAGAAGTACAAGAAGAAGGGTGTCAGCCACATCATGCCGGATGGGTACCAATCCGGCATCGACCATCGAGGGCACCTGGGGCCCGAGCGCGGTGTGGCGAACCAGGACCTGGTGAACGTGCCCGAGAACGTCATCGCGGAGCACGGCACCAAGTCGAACCTCAGCGCCAAGAAGAAGTTCGAGAACAAGTCCATCGCCACCGCGAAGACCACGCCGAACACCCTGTTCGTCAGCGAGCCGCAGTACTCAGGCAAGTCGGGCCGGCCCACAGAGGTCGCTCACTCACTGTTCGACGGCTCGGGTAAGCCCATCGTGGGTCATTCACAAGTCATTCCCAATCCCAAGAACTAGGTCGTCCTCTTTCCCGAATGGTAAGGGTGCTGCATGGGCACGGAGATTTCAGACGAACAGTTGCCGATTGATCGCGAACTGGGGGCCGCGGTCCTCTCGCTGCTGCCCGATGAATGGACGGGTGCGCTCCTCACGGTCGAGAAGGTCCCCGGAGAGGGGGACGCCGAGCGCTACCACATCCAGATTGCGCCCACGGGCAAGGGGAAGGGGAGTGTCACTCCGGACGAAGACGTCGAGCTCGCCGTGCAGAAGCTCTTCCTCCTCAACCAGCGCTTCAAGACGGGCCTGAAGTCGATTGCGTACACCTATCGCCAGAAGAAGGACGGGAGCTGGGGACAGGTCGGCGAGTACGAATACGACGACGCGGATGAAGAGGCCGTGGGCTGAGCAAGGGCTGCTGACTATCCACCCAGCTCCGGTGAGGGAATCAGCGTCCACCGGGCTCCATCGAAGCGATGGACTCCGTCCTCGCGCACGACATGGAGCGTGCCGCCACGCACGTGCATCGCGTGGTTGTGGTTCACCGACGCGCCGGGCGGCAGTACCTCCACCACGGTGTCTCCCTCGACACGGAAGACCGACTTCAAGTCGGAGAGGTAGAGCTGCTCGCCGAGGACCGCCGCGTCCCACCACGCGGCCTTCGTGGTGAGCGCAACGGGCTGACAGTCCTTTCCGTCGGTGACACGCCAGAGCGTGTTGCCCGCGGCGAACAGCGTGCCGTCGCTCTCGCGATAGGCCAGGGCCTTGACCTCTTCATCGAAGGTGAACGGGAGCCTGCGCCATTCTCCCGACTCCAGCACGTGGACCTCGCCCCGGGTGGCCACCGCGGGGGCCATACCCATCGGCACCACGGCCTTGATGCCCGTGAGTATCTCCCGGCCTATCCGCAGGCTCCCCCGCTCGTCGCGCCACGCGCTCCCGTCCCACGCGTAGAACTGGTTCCCCATCCCCGCCAGACAGGGACGCTGCGCGACGGTGACGAGTTCTCCCACGTAGCCCCGGTAGTCCCCGCTGAGGGGGCCGTTCCCCACCGTGGGAATCTCCACCGTCTTCCCACGCTTGCCCGGAACCACCACGTGCGTCTTCCCGCTCCGTGAGGCCAACACGAGCGTGAGGCCCTGTTCGGGACTCACGAACGACGTCATCAGCCACATCCCCGAGGGCACGGAGAAGTCTCGAGTCCGCTCACCTTGCCGCAGCTCCACCACCCGGTACTTCTTCGCCTCGGTGACCAGCAGGTACAGCGTGTCTTCCGTCTCGCCGAATGCGAGCGCCTGGGTATGTGTCCGCGCCATGAGAGGGCCATACCACGCGAGCCGCCGAGCGGCGCGGAGCCGCGACCCCTCCGATGAATCTCTCGACCCGCGGTTCCTGACTCCGAAGCTTCTCGGAGTCTGCTGGCTGTTCACGTTGTCGAAGTCTCCGAAAACGAGCGGGGCGCGTGCTCACGCTCGTCCCCGGAGTTCATCCGTTCATCCGTGAGCGAGTCCACCCGGAGACGCGGGTTCGGCCTTCGGCGGTGCGTCCACGTCGATGCCATCCTGGCTCAGTTCGGCCGGGCTGGCCGCCATCGCCAGCGTGCCGGGCGGGTTCTCGTACCAGCCCGGGTCCGCGTCGCCCGTCAATCGCTCGCGCACCTTGAGCACCGTGAACATGCCGCCCATGGTGATGACGTCGTGCTTGCCGCGCGCACCGCTCATGGGGATGGAGTTGGTGGGCACGGGCATGCCCATCTCCACCATGTCGCCCATGCCCGTCTGCCCCATGGTCATGTAACCCGGCAAGAGCTTGCGCACCTTCGCGTCGAGTCCCCCGGGATTCACGCCGATGAGGTTCGGCAGGTCGTGCCCCATCTGGTTCATCAGGTGGTGCGTCATGTGACAGTGCATCGCCCAGTCACCCGGTACATCCGCGACGAACTCGATGGAGCGCGTGCTGCCCACGGGGACGAGCACCGTGGTCTCCGGCCACTGCGCGGACTCGGGGATGCGGCCCGCGTCCGTCTCCGTGATTCGGAAGTGGTAGCCGTGCAGGTGGATGGGGTGGTGGTCCATCGCGCTCAGGTTGCCCAGGCGGATTCGCACGCGCTCGCCCTGTCGCACCACCAGCGGCTCCGTGCCGGGGAAGGCCTTCGCGTTGAACGTGAGCAGGTTGAAGTCCGTCATCTCGTTCGGGTCCGGACGCCGGGTGCCCGGGTCCACGCGCCACTCGTGCAACATGAGCGCGAAGTCCTTGTCCACGCGCGGACCCACCGGGCGACGCGGGTGCATGATGAACAGCCCCACCATGCCGAGCGCCATCTGCGTCATCTCGTCGTGGTGCGAGTGATACATGCCCGTGCCTGACTGGCGGATGGTGAACTCGTAACGGAACGTCTCGCCCGGTGCGATGGACTTCTGGTTGAGCCCTCCGACGCCGTCCATGCCGTTGGGCAGCAGCAGGCCGTGCCAGTGCACCGTCGTGGGCGCGGGCAGCCGGTTGGTGACGTAGAAGCGGACGCGGTCACCCTCCACCACCTCGATGGTGGGGCCGTGCACCTGGCCGTTGTAGCCCCAGCAGTGGACCTTCAGGCCCGGCGCGAGCTCGTGCTCGACCTCCTCGGCCACCATGTGGAAGACCTTCACGCCGTTGACCAGCTTCCATGGCAGCTTCGTCCCGTTGGGCACGATGACCGGTCGGTAGTCCCGGTTCGGCATGCCAGGGGACTGCCAGTCACGCCGGGGCGGTGGGCTCGCGCGAGGTGCCGAGGTCTGCGCATGCGCGGCGCCGCCCTGGAGCAGCAGCGCACCGCCCGCGAGCGAGGCCCCCGCTGTCGCCAGCATGCTCCGTCGGCTCATCGCTCCTGGCCGAGCACCTTGCGACTCCTCCTCGACCTGGGTCGTGGTTCGCATCGAATGGGTGTTGTCGTGAAGAGGGGACTTCATGGGGTGGCTCCGTGGTCATGCCCGGAAGGAGGTTGAGTGGGCGCGGGGCTGGCGGGCGTCGCGTGGCTCCCACCGGGAAGCCGACCTCCGACGAGCTGCTCCAGCTCCGCGTGCGCCAGCCAGTAATCGCGGACCGTCTCGATGTACGCGCGGTAGGTCTCGACCTGTGACTGCTTCGCGTCGAGCAGCGCGTACAGGCCAATCTGCATCGCGTTGTACTGGAGCTGGGATTGCTCGACGACCTGCTCACGCAGTGGCAGCACCACGCACTGATACCGCTCGGCCACGCCCCGGAGCGTCAGCAGCCGGGCCCTCGCCGCGCGGACCTCCGAGCGAGCGTTGACGGACAGCTCCGTCTGCCTCCGTTCGCTCTGACGATGCTGCGCCTCGAGCTTCGCGATGAGCGCCTGACGCTGGTCGAAGATGGGCAGCTCCAGCGAGAGCGTGGGCCCGAGCAGCCGTGGCCCATTCGCGTCCCGGTGTGTATGCACGCCCACGTCCACCCGGCCGAAGAAGCGCGTGCTGCGCGCCAGCTCCAGCGCGTTCCACATCAGCTCCGTCTGCTTGCGCGCCGCATCGATGTCCAACCGTTGCCGGATGGCGAGTGACTCCAGCCGCTCCAGCGTCGCCTCCTCCTCGGGCGGCGCCGGGAGCTTCTCCGCGATGGCCCACGCTGTCCTCCCACCCCACAACCCCAACAGCCGGTTGAGCCGCTCGCGGTCCTCCACCAGCGTCAGCTCCTCGCGCGCCAGCTCCAGCCGGGCCTCCTCCGCCGCGGCCTTCTCCGTCGCCAGGTCCAGGTCCGTGATGTTGCCCGCGGCGTGCTGGAGCGTCGCCAGCTCGGCGGCGGCCTCCGAGGCCTCGAGCACCATCCGGCGCAGCTCCACCAACTGCTGCCGCGCCTGCACCTCGCGGAACACCTTGCGCGCATCGGCCGCCGTGGCGAGCGCCTCGTGCGCGACGCGCAGCGTGTCCGCGATGAACTGCTCCTGCGCCACGCGCTTGCGCAAGGGCAGGGTGAACAGCTCCACGAAGCCCTGCACCAGCGAGAACTCCGTCTCGCTCACGCCGTCGTTCGTGAGCGGAAAGCCGATGCTCCCGTCGAACGTCGGGTTGCTCAACAGCCCCGCCTGCACCATGTCCGCCTGGGAGACCCCCAGGTCCTCATAGGTCGCCTGGAGCGCGGGGTTGTTCAGCAGCGCCACCTCCACCGCGCGGTCCGAGGTCAGCTCCCCCGCGAGCAGCGTGTCCAGGTGCCGGGAGACCTCCGCGTCCTCCGGTGTCCCCTGATTCCAGCGCGTCTTGCGGCCGATGCGCTCCTCGACGAGCGCGGCGACCTCCGCGTGGCCCTTCTCCTTCTGGATGGAGGCACAGCCGCCCGTGAACACCAGGACGGCGGCGAAGAGCGCGCGTCTCACCGGTGCTCTCCGTGTCCCTCATGGCCCGACGCGGGCTTCGCCGGTGTCAGCTTCATGTTGCACTGGGGGCACACGCCGGGCTTGTCCGACTGGACCTCCGGGTGCATCGGGCACGTGTAGAGCGCGGTGCCCGCATCCGGCGGCGCCGACTTCTCGGCCTCCGGAGCGCGCGGTGACTTCGCATCGGGAGGCGCGGCCGCGAGCGCGCTGGAGAGCGGAGCAGCCGGGGACTCGGGCGCCTCCGGGTTCGACGGGTCCAGGGACGGGGCGAGCCGCTTCGGCTCGGAGGCACAGGCGGCGAGCGTGGCGAGGCTCGCGACGACGCTGAGGAAGGAACGCATGAGATGACCTCGATGAGGCGCGCGGTGAAGCGGGCCGAAGACGCCGCGCGGTTGAGCAAGCCCCAGGCCATGTCGGCGCGAGCGCCAACCGTGCGAAGGGACGAGGCTCTCGAGGTGGAAGGACGCGATGCCGCGCGGCCCTGGTGTAACCGGGGTCATCACAGTGTGATGAGCGCCGCGAGGCCCGGCTGTTCAGCCGCGCACTCCGCGTCCGCCGGAAACACGAAGCGCGGGGAGCACCCTGTCAGGCACTCGACCCGCGCTTCACCTGCTTCACTTCACGACGACGCTCAGGAGATGCCCTTGCGCAGCCGCGACCAGTCGAAGTTCGGCGCCGGGTCGTTCTTGCGGCCCTTGGGCACCGCCACGTCCGCGTGGCCGACGATGTTCTTCATCGGCACGTCGTACTTCTCCTTCAGGTGGCTCGTCAGCTGGGTCAGCGCCTTGTACTGCGCCTCCGTGAAGGCCGTCTTGCCGCTGCCGTCGTTGACGATTTCGATGCCGATGGAGCGCGCGTTCACGTCCGTGGGGACGCCGTGCAGCTCGCTCTTGCCCGCGTGCCACGCGCGCTTGTCGTCACCGACGAGCTGATAGATTTTGCCGTCGCGGTCGACCATGTAGTGCGCGGACACGCCGCTCTTCGGGTTGCGCATCCACGACAGGTCGGCCTTGCCGTCGTTCGACGCCGTGTGGTGCAGGACGATGGTGTCGATGTCCGTCCCGTTGCGGCTGTCGGAGTTGGGCGAGGGCGCGCTGATGACCGCGGGCTTCGTGCCCGGCGTCGTCGGCGTGGTGGGCGTCGTCGGCGTGCCCGACAGCGCCTTCTTCAGCGCCGCCTGCGTCTGCTCGCCGTAGTACCCCGTCGTGGGAAGTTTCTTGTCGGCCTGGAACTTCTTCACCGCGGCTTCAGTCTGCGCGCCGAAGGTGCCGGGGCCCGTGGCCACCTGCTTCGCCGTGAGATAGCCGAGCTTCACCAGCGCGTCCTGCAACTGCTTCACCTTGGGGCCCGTGTCGCCCTTGCTCAGTCCCGCGGGAGGCACCGTGACGGTGTTCGTGGCGGCGGCCTTGGCCTTGGTGGTGGTGCGGGTCGTCGTGGAGGGGGGAAGTCGCAAGCTCATGAATGGCCCCAGGTTGGTAAGTGTGAGAATCACGGGATTGTCGGTGCTCCAGGTCGAAAGTTGCGGACCCAAGACCTGGGGCACTTCTCGTGTTCTTCAGGACACAGTGGGGCTGCGCGCGGCCACACCTCGACGACGCACCTTCTCTCTGACGCCGTGCACCCACACGTAAAAAGTCGGCAACACCAACAAGGTGAACAACGTCGAGGTCACGAGCCCGCCCACCATGACGATGGCGAGTGGGCGCTCAATCTCAGTTCCGTGGAGAGGCAAAACCAACAGTGGCAGCAGACCGAGGATGGCGGTGGCGGCTGTCATCAATTTGGGACGCACGCGCCCGAGGCTCGCCTCTCGCACCGCGTCATCGAATGACCTGCCGCGTGAGAGCAGGTCCTTGGTTTGTGAGACGAGCACCAGGCCGTTCTGCACGGCGATGCCGAACAGGCCGATGAGGCCCACGAGGCTGGAGACGTTCCACGTCTCGCCCGCGATGAGCAGCGCGAGGATGCCGCCGACGAAGGCGTCGGGCAGCGTGGCGAGGATGACCAGCGCCTCGGCGACCGAGTCGAGCGCGAGGTACAGCAGCACGAACACCGCGAGGATGGCCACGGCGATGGCCATGGCCAATGACTGCGCGGCGCGCTGCTGGCTCTCCACGCGTCCGCCCACGTCGACGAAGTAACCGGTCGGCAGCTTCAGCTCCGCGGCCAGTCGCTCGCGCACCTCGGCCGCGGTGCTGCCCAGATCGCGCCCGGACACGCTCGCCTCCACCGCGAGCCTGCGGCTGCCCGCCTCGCGGCGCACGCTGCCCGCGCCGAAGGTCTCCTCGATGGTGGCCAACTGGCTCAAGGGGATGCGCGTCCCGTCGTGCCCGTCCACCAGGAGGTTTCGCAGCGCCTGCAAGTCACCGCGTCGGTGGTCCGCCAGTCGGAGCACCAAATCGTGTCGTCGCTGGCCCTTCCACACCTGCGAGGACTCCTCGCCCACCATGCCCACGCGCACCGCGCGGATGACGTCTCCGGGCGTCAGGCCCACGCGCGCCACGGCGGCGCGATTCACGGTGATGCGAAGCTGGGGCAGGCCGCTGAGCTTCTCCACGCGCAGGTCCTCCACGCCGTCCACCTTCGCGAGGATGGCGCGCGTGCGCTCACCCAGCGCCGCGAGCGTCTCCAGCTCCGGCCCGAAGACGCGCACCGACAGGTCCGCGGGGCTGCCGCCCAGGCCCTCGTCGATGCGCATGCCCAGCGGCGTGGTGAACAGGGTGGTGACGCCGGGCACCCGGTTCACGGCGACGCGCAGGTCCTCCTCCAGCTTCTCCAGGCCCCTGCCTCGCTCCTTCTTGAGCACGACGAGCACGTCCGACACCGTGTGCGGCATCGGGTCCTCGGTGCGCTCGGCGCGGCCGGTGCGGCGCACCACGTCCTCCACCTCCGGGAAGCCGAGCAGCACGTCCTCCACCAGGTGGTTGAGCCGGTCCACCTCCTCCAGGGAGGCCTCCGGGGGGAGCACCGTCTGGAGCAGGAACGCGCCCTCGTCCAGGCGGGGCATGAAGTCGCTGCCCACCGCGAACGCGAGCCCCAGCGCGGGCACGGTGATGGCCAGCGCCACCAGTCGCACCAGCCCCGCGCGCCGCATGCACGCGTCGAGCAGCGGCGAGTACACCGCCTTGATTCTGCGGATGAGCCACACGTCCTCGGGCGTGCCCTCGCGCGGACGCTTGAGCAGGAGCGACGAGGCCACCGGCACCAGCGTGAGCGCCAGCGCCAGCGACGCGGCGAGGCACGCCACTACGGCGGCGGCGAGCGGCTGGTACATCCGCCCCTCGATGCCTGTCATCGCGAACAGCGGGATGAAGACGGACACGACGATGAGCGTGGCGAAGGCGATGGGGCGCCCCACCTCCATCGACGCGGACAGCGCCTCCTCGCGCACGGACCGCTGTCCCTGTCCCTCGCGCAGGTCATGGATGATGTTCTCGGTGACGATGATGGCCGTGTCCACCAGCAGGCCCACGGCGATGGCCAGCCCGCCCAGCGTCATGGTGTTGATGCCGATGCCCGCGACCTTCAGCAGGATGCCCGCGAGCGCCAGCGACAGGGGCAGGGTGAGCGTGACGATGAGCGCGGCGCGCCAGTCCCCCAGCAGCACGAAGAGCACCAGCACCACCAGCAGCGCGCCCAGCAGGATGGCCCGGCTGACACCGCCCAGCGCCGAGTCCACCAGCTCCGACTGGTCATAGACGACGCGCAGCTGCACGCCCGGAGGCATGGACTGCTTCAGCTCCTCGAGCGCCACGCGCACGCCCTTCGCCACGGCCTGCGTGTCCGCGCCGAACTGCTTGATGACGCGGCAGCTGACCACCTCGCCCTTGAGCCGGTGGGCGATGCCTCGGCGCACCGCGGGGCCCTCGCGCACGTCGGCCACGTCCGCGAGCAGCACGGGCGTGCCGTCGCGCAGCGCCACCACCGTGGTGTTCAGGTCCTCCACCGTCTGGGCGCGACCCACCGCGCGCACCGTCCACTCCATGGGCCCCTGCACCACGAAGCCTCCGGAGGCGTTGAGGTTGGCGCCCTCCAGCGCGTGCTCCACCTCGGTCAGGCTGACGCCTCGGGCCACCATCTGGTCGGGGTCCAGCAGCACCTGGAACTGGCGCAGGTAGCCGCCCAGTCGCTCCACGCCCGCGACGCCCGGCACGGCGAGCAGGCGGTTCTTCACCTCGAACTCGGCCAGGTCCCGCAGCGCCATCAGGTCCGCGGAGCCGGGCTCGGCCTCGAGGGTGAACTCGAACACCTCGTTGAGTCGGCCCGTGAGGCTGGAGACCAGCGGCGCGTCGGTGCCGGTGGGCAGCTCGCCCTGGGCCTGGGCCACGCGCTCGGCGACGTACTGGCGGCTGCGGAAGTAGTCCGCGTCCGGCTCGAACTCCACCGTCACCTGCGTGACGCCCAGCTGCGAGGTGGAGCGGATGCGGCGCACGTCGGGCAGGCCCGCGAGCGCCACCTCCATCGGGATGGCCACCGCCGTCTCCAGCTCCTCCGCGCCCATGGCGGCGTTCTGGACGATGACGTTGAAGATGGGCGCGGACAGGTCCGGGAACACGTCGCGACGCAGGCCATGGAGCGACACGGCGCCGAACGCGGACAGCGCCAGGGCCAGCATCACCGTGAGCCCGGGCCGCGCGAACGACGCGCGCAGCACGCGGCCCACCCAGGAGGTGTCAGTGGCCATGATGGTCCGCTCCTCCCGCGGACTTCTCCACCTCGGCCTTGAGCAGGAACGCGCCGTCCACCACCACCTGCTCGCCGACCTTCAGGCCGGAGAGCACCTCCACGTGGTCTCCCAGCGTGCGGCCTCGGCCCACCTGACGCCGCTCGAACGAGCCGCGCTCGCCGGTGGGCAGGAAGACCACCCAGCCGTTCTCCAGTCGCTGGAGCGCGGCCGCGGGCACGGCGGTGATGGTGCCGTCGGGGCCGCCCAGCGGAATCGACGCGGTGGCGGACATGCCGGGCTTGAAGAGGCCCTCGGCGTTGTCGAGCACCAGCCGCACGGGGATGGTGCGACTGGCCGCGTCCACGCGCTGGCCCACGTGGCCCACGCGGGCGAGGACCTCCTTGCCCGGGAAGGCGGCGAAGGTGATGCGCGCCTCGGTGTCCGGGCGCATGCGCACGGCGTCGCGCTCGAACGCATGGACGATGAGCCACAGCGAGCCCAGGTCGCCGATGCGGAAGAGCGTGTGCTCGGCGTCCGCCATCTGTCCCATGCGCGCGTCGCGCTCGATGACGGTGCCCTGGATGGGCGAGCGCAGGATGAAGCCGGCCACGCCCGCGGTGTCCTCGCTGGCGCCCAACGCCGTCAGCTCCGCGCGGGCCGCGGCGACCTCCGCCTCGGCGCCGGCTGCTTCCACCTCGGCGGCCTGCACGTCCTTCTGCGCGACGATGCGCTCGGCGGCGAGCGCGCGCTTGCGCTCGGCAGCCTGTCGGGTGGCGGTGGCCCGGGCCTTGGCGGACTGGAGCGCGGCGCGCGCCTTGCCCAGCTCGGGGCTGCGCAGCTCCGCCAGCTTCTCGCCCTCCTTCACGTGCTGGCCCGTGGTGACGAACACCGCGCCCACGCGCGCGGAGATGGGCGAGGCCACCTCCGCGTAGGCGTCCTCGCTGAAGGTCAGCTCGCCCAGCGCGTTGACGCTGTCTCCGCCGGGCCGCGCCGCCGCGGGGGCGGTGGTGACGCGCAGGTCGCGGAGCATCTCCGGCGCGATGTGGACGTGGGACTCGTCATGTCCCTCGTCGTGGCCCCCCGCGGGTTGGGCGCCCTCCTCGTGGTCGTGCTCGTCCGCGTGCTCGGGCTTGGACTGCTTGCAGGCCGCGAGCGCGAGGGCCAGGGACGCGATGAACGCGAGGCGCTTCATGGAAGGACTCCCATCTCGACGGCGAGCTGCACCCGGGCGAGCGCCGCCTGCAGGTGGCTGTCGAGCAGCGCCACGCGCGTCTCGAGCGTTTCACGGCGGACGAGGAGCAACCCCGCGAGGTCCATCTCCCCGGCTTCGTAGGAGCGGCGGGCCAGCGACTCGTTCTCGTCGAGCAGCGGCAGCGCATCCGTCTCCAGCACGGCCAGCGCCTGCTGACGCGAGGCATCGCGCACACGCGCGGCCTCCACCTGCACGTCGCGCGCGCGGCGAGCGGACTCCAGCGCGGTGCGCAGCCTGCGCACGCGCGCATCGCCCGTGACCTTCGCCTCCTGCCCTCGGGAGAACACGGGCAGGGGGACGCTGAGGGTTCCGACGAGCGCCTTCTCGTCGACCTCCTTCTCGTAGCGCACGCCCACGCTCACGTCGGGCCAGCCCTCGGCGCGGCCCAGCCGCAGGTCCGCCTCCGCCTGCGTGAGCTCGGACTCCAGGGCCACCACGTCCGGACGCTCCTGTGTCTCCGAGGGCGCCGCCACGGGCAGCGAGGCCAGCTCCCGCAGCTCGCCGCGCACCGTGAGCGGGTCCTGGAGCGGCAGGCCCAACAGGGCGCGCAGCTCGTTGAGCAGGGCCTGTTCTTCTCCCTGGGCCGTCACCACGCCAGCGCGGGCGCGGGCCAGCGCCACCTTCGCCACGTTGACGTCGACGACGGGCACGTCCCCCGCGTCGAAGCGCTTGCCGGTGGAGTCGGACAGGTTCCTCGCGGCCTCCTCCGTCTGCTGCATCAGCCGCGACAGCTCCCGTGCATACAGGGCGCGCAGGAAGACCGCGCCCACTTCACCGAGCACGCGTCGCTCGGCGTCCTTCTGCTCGGCGTCCTGTCGCTGGAGTCCCGCGCGCGCGGAGTCCCGACGCGCGCCCTGCTTGCCGCCGAGCTCGATGGGCTGCGAGACGCCGAGGGACAACTGCGTCCCACGAAGGTCGTCGTGCGTGCGCGGCCCCAGCTCGAAGCTGACGGTGGGGTTCTCGCGGAGCCACGGCGATGCGCCGGCGACGGGTCCCTGTGCCTCGGCCACGCGGCCCGCCGCATCCAGCAACGCGGGCGCGCGTCGTCGAGCGAGGGCGAGGGCGTCCTGGAAGGACAGCTCGGAAGGTGAGGCGGTGCTGGCGAAGGGCCAGACCAGGGCGGCGACGAGCCCGAGGGCCGTCATCGCGGAGGGGTTGAGCACGGGAGGAGACCTCACGAGAGGGAGGCGCGCGTCAGGCCGACGGTGCCACGGGCCCACCGTGGACACACGTCACCTCGGCACTGCTCGCGCGCGGAAGTCGGACCACCACCACGTCAGGCGAGGTCGGCTCTGGGGACGTGCAGGATGTCGTCGAGGTCGGCGGAGGCGGGGGCGTCCTCGTCCACCAGCACCGGGCGCGCTCGAGGTGCGATCCACAGCAGGGAGGGCGACGCGACGGGGGCGGCGCTCACCGCGCGCACATGGCCGCAGCAGGTGCAGTCCGCGCAGTCCGGAGCACACTGGCCGCTGGCATCATCGTCCGGGCAGCGCTGCGTGCACACGGTGTCCGTCGCGTTGGAGAAGGCCATCCACAGGCCTCCCTCCGTCGGGGCGAACAGCAACAGGCTGAGGCACAGCCAGATGCGCGGCAGCACGAGGTCGGCTTCTAGCATGCACCCCGACTGAGCGCACGTGGATGACCACCGCGCGTGAAGTACCTGTCGGAAGTCGAGGCGCGCCAGCTCGGAGCCAGGGCGGGGTGACGCGGCGGGCCGTGAAGCGTCTGTCCCCGTGCGGACGCTCGGCGTGCCCCGTGAGGCGAGGCACCGGAATGCACGCGCGACGCCTCCGGTGTCCGACCGGGCGCCGCTCGGGTGTCCGCTCCGAGCGGCTCCCTCCCGCGTCAGCTCACGCCACGCCGCGCGCGGCCGCCGGACGCTGCTGAATCAGCTCCGTGGAGAAGTAGCGCTCCATGCGGTCGGGGAACACGGTGACGACCTGCGCGCCCGGTCCCAGCCTGCGCGCCGCCTCCACCGCGGCCACGTAGTTGAGCCCCGACGACGGCCCCACCGGGAAGCCCCGGCGGATGAGCGCGCGCGCGGTGCACATCGCCTGCTCGTCCGACACGTCCAGCTCCACCCGCCCCGGCATGTCCGCGTCGCGGTACAGCTTGGACATGCCATCCACCACGCCGGGCACGCGCGGGCTGAAGCTGCAACACTCGATGTCACACCCCAGGCCCGCGATGGGCCTCGCGATGAACGCCGTCACCGGACAGCCCGCTTCCGCGAACGCCTGATACAGGCCCACCACCGTGCCGCCGGTGCCCACGCCGCTCACCACGCCGTGCACCAGCCCGCCCGGAATCTGCGAGAGCACCTCCTGCCCCGTCCACACCCGGTGCGCCTCCGCGTTGTCCGGGTTCTCGAACTGGCGCGGCGCGAAGGCCTTGCGCTCACGCGCGATCTCCTCCGCCTTCTGGATGGCCCCACGCACCCCCAACTCCCGGGGCACCAGCACCACGTCACCGCCGTAGGCGCGGATGGTGAGCACGCGCTCGTCGGTGACACCCTCCGGCATCACCGCCGTGAAGCGCACGCCCATCTGCGCGCTGGCCAGCGCCAGGGCGATGCTCGTCGAGCCGCTGGACGCCTCCACCACCTCGCCGCCCGGGCTCAGCTCGCCCAGGCGCCAGGCCTTCTCCAACATGTACCGCGCGATGCGGTCCTTCGTGGACCCACTGGGGTTGAGGAACTCCAACTTGCACCAGATGGTGGGCCCCTCGGCGTCCAGTCGGACGGGGACGAGTGGCGTCGGAGCGATGGCCTGGAGGAAGCGGCCATCCGCGGGCAGCGGGCGACAAGGAGGACGCATGGGCCATCCCTATCGCGAAACCGCCCGTCCCGGCAGGGTCCTGGCGCGACCCCATGCGCTTCACGCCCATCCGTTCGTCCGCCCGTCCTGTAAGGAAGCACCCGGGGTCGGAGATGGATGTGGCGCGACCCAGGGCTCACGACTACGAAGCACTTCAGCTCCGTACATCATGAGTCCTCCTTCTCCGGTCATTCTGAACGTCAATGATGATGTCGCCAGCCGCTACGTGACGAGCCGCGTCCTGGGGCTCGCCGGCTACCAGGTGGTGGAGGCCGGCTCGGGCCGCGAGGCCCTGTCCCTGGCGGACGAGCGCACCGACCTGGTCATCCTGGACGTCCGCCTGCCCGACATCAGCGGGCTGGAGGTCTGCCGCCAGCTGAAGTCGTCTCCGCGCACGCACGACACGCTGGTGCTGCACCTCTCCGCGCAGGCCGTGGGTCCTGGAGACCGGGCGCTGGGCCTGGAGCACGGCGCGGACGGCTACCTGGTGGCCCCGGTGGACCCCGAGGAGCTGGTGGCCCAGGTGCACGCGCTGCTCAGGCTGCGCCGCGCCGAGCGCAAGGTGCACGCGCTGTCCGAGGAGGTCGAGCACCAGCGCAGGCTGCTCGCCATGGCCATGGCCTCCGCGGCGGACCCGATGGCCCTCTATGACGCCACCGGCCGGCTGCTCTTCGCCAACCACGTGGCCCACGCCGCACGGGACCCGAAGGGCGTGGTCACCCCGGGCATCTCGCTCGCGGAGCAGGAGGCGAAGGACCCGGCGCTGGCTCCCTTCATCCGGATGATGGGCGTGACGCTGTCCACCGGCCAGGTCCAGCGCGGCGCCGTCGTCCTGGAGACGGCCCGGGGGCCCCGCCACTACGACTTCACGTTGTCGCCCACGCTGGGCACGGACGGCCGGGTGGCGGCGGTGATGGCCACCGCGCGCGACGTCACCGAGGAGCGCAGCGCGGAGGAGTTCCGCGAGCAGTTCATCGGCATGCTCGGCCATGACCTGCGCAACCCCCTCAACGCCCTGTCCATGTCCGCGCAGCAGCTCAAGCGCAAGGGCAACCTGGACGAGCGCCAGGCGGCCCTCACCGAGCGCATCCTCACCAGCGCCGAGCGCATGGACCGGATGATTCGTCAGCTACTGGACTTCGCGCGCGCGAGGCTGGGCGGCGGGGTGCCGGTGGTGGCGTCCGACTGCGACGTGTTCGACGTGGCGCGGCGCACGCTCGAGGAGATGCGCGCCAGCCACCCCGGCCGGATGCTCGTCCTGGAGGTGGTGGGGGACGGGCGGGGCTCGTGGGACCTGGACCGGCTGGAGCAGGCCTTCAGCAACCTGCTGGCGAACGCGCTCAAGTACAGCCCCGGGGACAGCCCCGTGCGGATGTGGGGCGAGGCGGACGGGCAGGGCGTGGTGCTCCGGGTGCACAACGGCGGGCCGCCCATCCCCCCGGATGAGCTGCCCCATGTCTTCGCCGCATGGCGTCGAGGCTCCCGCGCGGTGCAGCACGAGTCGAAGGCCGCGTCGGGCCTGGGGCTGGGGCTCTACATCACCCGGCAGATCCTGCTCGCCCACGGTGGCGAGGTGACGGTGGAGTCCAGTTCCGGAAACGGGACGACCTTCACGATGCGGCTGCCGCGCGGATGATGACCAGTTGACGATTGGAATGCGGAATGGCTCGCCGTTGCGGGGGGCCATTGCCACCTTTCCGTCATGTCGCCCGGGAAGCTCATCTTCGCGCAGTCCGTGGAAGCCCTCTTCGTGCGGGCCCTGGGGCCCTACCTGTCGAAGGAGGGACGCCAGCGCCTGAAGGGCGTGGGCCTGGATTTGTCGGAGCCGCTGCGGCCGGCCTACTCCCTGGAGCAGTGGCACGGCTTCCTGCGCGTGGCGGTCCAGGACGTCTTCCCGACGCTGCCTCCCAACGAGGCGTGGCTGATGCTGGGCGCGCGCTACCTGCAGGGCTTCCGGCAGACGTCGGTGGGGCGGGCCAGCCTGTCGCTCGTCACCCGGCTGGGACCGATGCGCACGCTGGAGCGCGTCCCCTTCAACGTGAAGGCGGGCAACAACTTCAACGAGGTCCGCGTCGAGGAGTCCACCGAGGGCGCGGCCACGCTGTGGATGAAGGACGTGGTGGCGGACAACCCGTACTTCTCCGCGGGCTTCCTCGCCGAGTCGCTGCGCGTCGCGGGCGCCGGCAACGTGGTGGTGGAGCCGCTCGCCTTCGACGGCACCGCCGCCACGTACCGCATCACCTGGGGCCGCGCGGCCGCCGCCCCCGTGGGCGAGTCCATCCCCGCTCCGGGCGTCTGAGTCTCGTCGAAGCCTCACCCGCTCGACGCCGCGAATCCCTGTCGCGGTGTCGCGGGCCCGTGTGTCTTTGAATGGCGTTGCCTCGGGTCCGCCCGCGAGCGCTTCGGCGTGCGGGCCGGAATCGTGCGCGCCTACCACCGGGGAGGGAGTGACTTCCCTTTCTTCGCGCGTAATCCTGGCTCCATCAGTGGGGGCGAGGATTCATGCGTGGAGGGGTGAGTCAGCGACGCTCGGGGCACATGTGCTGCCGTGGCCATCTGGATGCTACTCGGGGGGTGATGCCTCCGCCCGGGGCCGATGCCTATCTGATGGGTAGCATCATGCAAAACAAGATTTGTCCTGAATCGGTTTGCGTCAAGTGAGTCAGGGTCGTGCCGGATGACGCGCACGGGGGGAAGCACATGGTGAAGTTGAATGCTCGACTGCGGCGGTGGGTGATGATTCTGGGGGCCGCGGTCACGCTGGGGGCGGGGACGGCGTATGCGCAAATCATCCGGGAGGGCGCTTGTTGTGTTCCCTGTTCGTGCAATCCGGATGGAAGCACCGGGAAGTGCTGCGCGCCCTGCTAAGGACCTGCGTTCCACGTGAGTCCGGACATGTCCAATGCGATGCGGATGGCGATGCGCCTGGGGCAAGGCTCCCTGGTCCTGGGGGTGTTCGGGGCGGTGGCGTGGGTGTCCTGGTTCGCCACGTCGTCCTTGCTGACATCGCAAACCTCCGCCGCCAATGCGTGTGTCGCGCCCGGGGCGGAGGCGCCGGAGGTGGAGGCCTCGCTGCTCGCGGCGAGCACGGAGGCGTTCCAGGTCTCGCGGGGCGTGGCGGCCGCGCGCATCGAGGGGGGCGTGGGGGGCTCGGGGGGGCTCGCGCACGTCTTCCAGGGGCAGGTGCTGGCCCGTCCGGGGATGAGCCTGTTGTCGGGCGCGGTCCGGGAGACGCGGCGGGTGGGGCGGGCGCAGAGCACGTCTGCTCAGGAGGCGCCGGAGCCGGAGCCGGAGTCGACGCGCGAGGAGCTGCGCGTGCGTCCGGCGATGCAGCTCGACTGTTCCTTCGACAAGGGGAGCTTCCGCTGCGGCGAGTGCGCGACGGATGGTGACTGCCCTTCGGGGCAGGGCTGTGTCATCAACTATGACAAGCGGCGGTTCGAGTGTTCCGACAGCGAGTGCGAGGACGACTCGCATTGTTTCCCCGGGGATGTCTGCCGGGTGGCGGCGGGGGAGTTACCGGGGCCGGTGGTCCGTCGGTGTCTGAAGGCGGGCGTGCGTCAGGCGGGGGAGACCTGCAGCCGGTTGCCGACGACGGCGGACGAGGCCTGCGTGGAGGGGTTGTTGTGCATCAACCACCACTGCGGACCGCCGTGTGAGCCGGGGAAGGAGGGGGCGTGTCCGGAGGGGGAGACGTGTGAGCAGAGCTCGATGGGGGCCGCGTGCCTGCCGGACTGTCGCAAGTCCGGGTGCATCGAGGGGCGCGCGTGCGCGGCGCTCAACGGGGGCTCGTTCCAGTGTCTGGAGTTGGTGGTGGATGAGTGCTCGGACGAGCAGCCGTGTGGGGGCGGGAAGAACTGCGTGGTGAGGGGCGGGCGTGGCGGGCGCGCGGGTCGGTTCTGCTCGGCGGCGTGTGCGTCCTGGCGGCCGGAGAGCTGTGGCAAAGAGAGCGTGTGCGGCGTGGGTGGGCCCACGGGGAGCACGTGCTACACGCAGTGCAATCCGGACGTGGTGGATTCGTGCCCGGAGCGGTGGATCTGCTCCACGGTGACGGAGGATTTGCAGTCGTGGGGCTGCATGCCGGACTTCCTGAGCGGCGCGAGCACGCCGCCGCCGCGTCGCAGTGACGAGCCGCCTCCGTTCTGACGCAGGAGCGGTTACTGGGGCTGGCTGCTGTCTCCGATGGGGGCGACCATCGGGAAGGTGTCCTGGATGGTGCCGGGCTTGATGCGCTGGATGGCGAACTCCGGCAGCGAGCCGAGCAGGTCCGCCATGGCGAGGGCGAGGGCGAACTTGCCCTGGTTCTCCTTCCACTCCCCGGCGAAGTGCAGGCCCACGACGACCTTGTCGTTGCGCAGGTCGACGAGCGGCGCGCCGGCGACGCCGACGGTGGTGCTGACGTCACTGCGCAGGGCGCGCACCACGGAGGGGTGGGGCTCCTGGCTCGGCGTGAGTGACACCACGCGGCCGGGCATCAACCGGCGGACGTCGTAGGTGTCGCCCAGCAACGGGCGCAGGAAGTTCTTGGGCAGGTTGCTGCCCTCCGAGGGATAGCCGATGACGTAGACGTACTGGTCCACGTGGGACTTCACCGACTCGGGGTTCCACTCGAGGGTGACGGGCGGGTGGCGCTGCGTGTCGTGCGCTTCGAGCTCGAGCAGGGCGATGGTGCGCGGCGCGGTGGACGAGGTGTCGTGTCTGGCGAAGATGACCTGGGTGACCCGGTGGGACTGTTTCGGGTTGCCGCCATCGTCGTCGAAGGTGAACTGCCACTTCTCTCCCGTGAGCGGCTGGGGCTCGTGGTGGTCGAGCATCAGGGGCGGGACATGGTCCCCGACGGTCATGATGACCCGTGGCGCCACGGCGAACGCCGTCAGGTAGGTGGTCTTCCCGTCGGGCTTGGTGATGAAGAGCGAGCCGGTCGCGCGGCTGACGGGGAAGCCGGAGTCCTGGCCTGACTTCAGGTGCTGCTGCCAGTTCTCCGGGAGCGGGTCGGAGACACGGTCGCCCTGCATGCGCAGCGCGGGGCGCACCTGGGCCAGGACCTCGTTCTTGTCAGGCGTCGTGGCGCGGGCGGAGAGCGCCACGCCGGCCTTCTCCGGCTCGGTGGGCTTGCGCGCCATCATGACGTACTGCAGCCGGTCGTTCTGCGCCTGGATGATGTCCTCTTGGGTCTTCTGCTCCGCGGGCAGCAGGTCCAGCAGGTCCGCGCGCAGCAGGTAGACCTCCGCGAGCCGCGTGGAGCCGGCGACCTGTCGGTCGAGGAACGCCCGGAGCTTCTTCACGCTCTCGAGGTTCTCGGCGCTCAGTCCCAGCAGCGTGGCGCTCCGGTCGCGCAGGTCCAGGTACTGACTCCAGGCCTCGGCCCAGGCGCAGAACTCGGGGCGAGGCACCTTGGACAGCGCCTTGTCGCCGCCCGCGAGCTGGGCCCAGATGAGACCGCACGCGACATGGAACGCGGCCTTGTCCACGTCGGGCTGGCCGGCGATGTCCAGGACCTGTCCGTCGATGTGGCTGCCCTCGGAGCGCAGCGGCCCGCGCGTCCAGCTCGCCAGGGCGCGGATGCCGTTGGGATGTTTCTCCACGACGCCGGTGAGCTCGTTGGGCGTGCTCACCCGGTCTCGCAGCCAGGTGAGCAGCTCCTTGATGTTGACGCCCTGGACGGTGAGCTCGACGGAGGAGAGGTCGTTCGCCGAGGAGAGCAGGGCGTCCAGGTTGCCGTTCCAGAACGTGGAGTCGGGCAGGGGCGCGATGGTCCCCGTCGGAGTCTCCGACTGATTCGCGCTCTCGCGCCGCTGGTGCTCCACATGGAGCAGGTGCTTGAACGACTGGTGGTGGTAGGCGATCTGTCGCGCGAAGGCCTTGGCCTCCGTGGCCTTGGCCTCGCCCGTCTCGAAGAAGTCGAAGCGGCCGATGTACAGGCGCTTGTCGACCCAGACCCGCTGCATCTCGGACACGAACAGGGTGACGAGGCCCAGACAGACCACCGTCAGCACCGCGGTGTAGAGCAGCTTCGCCACGACATCCGAAATCGCCATGCCTGAAACCTCTGTCGACCGCGCGGCCTGGCGGCTGAAACCCATCCCGAGGAGCTTGAAATGCTAGCGAAGGCGAGGAATCGCTGACAAGGCGGCGCTCCGGGCGAACAGGGCTCCTGTGTCTGTCTTTCCTCGGGGGCTCGCGCCGGATGGGAGTCATTGGGTTGTGAGTTCAAGACAGGATGTGTCAGGTCGTCCTGGGCATGGGTCCTGACACGTCGGCGTGGGGGCTCGTCCGCCTGGTTGGGGACTACCCGGGCGGAGGGTGTGGGCGTGGGTCCTCCCACGCGGTGCGCGCGTTGACGCCCGCCTGTACCTGTGTTCAGGCTCCCACCTGGAGAGGTATGCAATGGCCCCCCAAATCAGCCTCGACTTCGCCGCCGAGTGCGCGGCGCATCCGGCCCTGGCGAGCTTCCACCCCGTGGTGCGCCGTTGGTTCGCCGAGCGACTGGGCGAGCCCACGCGCCCTCAAATCGAGGGCTGGCCCCTCATCCAGGCCGGGCACGACGTGCTCATCGCCGCGCCCACCGGCTCCGGCAAGACGCTCACCGCGTTCCTCGCCGCGCTCGACTCGCTGTTCCGGCTCGCGCTGGAGGGCGGCCTGGAGGACCGCACCCAGGTGCTCTACGTCTCGCCGCTCAAGGCCCTGGGCAACGACGTGCAGAAGAACCTCCTCCAGCCCCTGGAGGAGCTGCTCTCGCGCGCCCGTGGCGAAGGCTACACACCCACGGAGCTGCGCGTGCAGGTGCGCAGCGGTGACACGCCCGCGTCCGAGCGCGCGCAGATGGTGCGCCGCCCTCCGCACATCCTCATCACCACGCCGGAGTCCCTCTACCTCTACCTCACCGCCGAGCGCGCCCGCGCCACGCTCAAGGGCGTGCGCACCGTCATCGTCGACGAAATCCACGCGCTCGCCCGCGACAAGCGCGGCAGCCACTTCACGCTGTCCATGGAGCGGCTCAAGGCCCTCACCGAGGTGCGTCCGCAGCTCATCGGCCTGTCCGCCACCCAGAAGCCGCTGGACGCCATCGCCGGCTTCCTCACCGGCTCGAGCCACCGTCAGTGCCGCAAGGTCGAGGTGGGCCACCTGCGCCCATGGGATTTGACGCTCGAGATTCCCGACGCGGAGCTGTCCTCGCTGGCGAGCCACGAGATGTGGGGTCAGGTCTATGACCGGCTCATCGCGCTGACGGCCTCGCACCGCACGACGCTCATCTTCGTCAACACGCGCAAGATGGCCGAGCGCGTGGCGCATGATTTGGGCGAGCGACTGGGCGAAGGGCTCGTCGCGGCCCACCACGGCAGCATGTCGCGCGAAATCCGGCTGGCCGCCGAGGAGAAGCTCAAGGACGGCCGCCTGCGGGTGATGGTGGCCACCGCGTCGCTGGAGCTCGGTATCGACGTGGGCAACGTGGACCTCGTCGTGCAACTGGGCACCACGAAGGCCATCTCCGTGCTGCTCCAGCGCGTGGGCCGCGCGGGCCACCACAAAGCCGCCATCTCCAAGGGCATCCTGTTCGCGATGACCCGCGACGAGCTGGTGGAGTGCGCCGCGCTCCTCAACGCCGTGCGCGAGGGTGACCTGGACCGGGTCATCATGCCGGAGAAGCCGCTCGACGTGCTGGCCCAGCAGGTGGTGGCCGCGTGCGCGTGCGAGGAGTGGGACGAGCGCGCCCTCTTCAGTCTCTTCCAGCGCGCGTATCCGTACCGCGACCTCACCTGGGAGGAGTACCAGGGGGTGCTCGAGGTGCTGTCGGAGGGCATCAGCGACCGACGCGGCCGCGCGGGCATCCACCTGCACCGCGACCGGGTGAACCAGCGCCTCAAGGGCCGTAGGGGCGTGCGCATCACCGCGCTCACCAACGGCGGCGCCATCCCGGACACCTTCACCTTCAGCGTCACCGCGCAGCCCGAGGGCAAGGTGGTGGGTACGCTGGACGAGGACTTCGCGGTGGAGTCCTCGCCCGGAGACGTGTTCCTGCTGGGCAGCACCGCGTGGCGCATCCAGCGGGTGATGGGCAGCACGGTGATGGTGGAGGACGCCCGGGGCGCCGCGCCCAACGTGCCCTTCTGGCGCGGCGAGGCGCCGGGGCGCACCGACGAGCTGTCGCTCCAGGTGGGCAGGCTGCGCGAGGCGCTGCTCGCGCGCGAGGACGCGCAGAGCTTCCTGGAGAAGGAGCTGCGCATGTCCCCGCCCGCGGTGGACGCGCTGCTCGGCTACCTGCGGCTGGGGCGCAAGATGCTGGACGCGCTGCCCAGCCACAACCTCATCGTCGCCGAGCGCTTCTTCGACGAAGCGGGCGGCATGCAGCTCATCATCCACGCGCCCTTCGGCAGCCGCATCAACCGGGCCTGGGGATTGGCGTTGCGCAAGCGCTTCTGCCGCTCGTTCGACTTCGAGCTCCAGGCGGCGGCGACCGAGGACGGCATCCTCCTGTCGCTGGGCGAGCAGCACTCCTTCCCGCTGTCGGACATCTTCGACTTCCTCCACCCCGAGCACGTGGAGGAGGTGCTGGTGCAGGCGGTGCTCCAGTCGCCGCTGTTCGGCACTCGCTTCCGCTGGGTGGCCACGCGGGCGCTCGCGCTCCACCGGATGATGGGCGGCAAGCGCGTGGCGCCCAACCTCCAGCGCGCGCGAAGCGAGGACCTGCTGGCCGCCGTGTTCCCCGCGCAGGTGGGCTGCCAGGACAACCACGGCGGCGCGGACGTCGAGCTGCCGGACCACCCGCTGGTGAAGCAGACGATGGACGACTGTCTGCACGAGGCCATGGACGTGGAGGGGCTGCGCGAGGTGCTCCGGCGCATGCGCGACGGCCGCATCCGCCTGGAGGCCCGCGACGTGCCGGAGCCGAGCGTCTTCGCGCACGCGATGATTCACAGCCAGCCCTACACCTTCCTGGACGACGCCCCGGCGGAGGAGCGCCGCGTGCGCAACGTGGCCCTGCGCCGCGCCATGCCCGCCGAGGACGCGGCGGCCTTCGGCGCGCTGGACGCCACGGCCATCGCCACGGTGGTGGAGGACGCCGCGCCGCCGATACGCGACGAGGACGAACTGCACGACCTGCTCCTCCAGTGGGTGCTGGTGCGAGACACGGAGGTGCCTCGGGGGCTCGCCGAGCCGCTCTTCCAGCAGGGGCGCGTGGCGTGGCTGACGCTCCCTGGCGGACGCTTCCTGGTCGCGGCGGAGCGCGGCAGCGCGGTGCGCGTGCTGTTCCCGGACGCGGTGACCCAGCCGCCGCTCCCGGTGCTGGAGCACGACCGTCCGGTGGAGCGCGAGGCCGCGGTGCTCCAGGTGGTGCGCGGGCGCATGGAGAACGTGGGCCCCGTCACGGTGGCGGAGCTGTCGCGCCTGTGCGTGCTCAGCGAGGACGAGGTCAACGCGGCGATGCATCAGCTGGAGATGCAGGGCACCGTGCTGCGAGGCCGCTTCCGTCCGTTGGAGCAGCCGCTGGCGCCGGGCGAGACGCCGCCCCTGGAGTGGTGTGACCGGCGTCTGCTCCAGCGCATCCATCGGATGACGGTGGGCCGGCTGCGCCGCGAAATCGAGCCGTTGAGCGCGCGCGACTTCATGCGCTTCCTCTTCCGGTGGCACCACCTGGAGGACGTGGACTCGCTGCGCGGCTCCACGGGCCTGCTCAAGGCGGTGCGCCTGCTCCAGGGCTACGAGGCGCCGGCCTCCGCGTGGGAGCGCTTCTTGTTGCCCGCGCGCATGCGCGGCTACACGCCCGACCTGATGGAGCGCGCGTGCTACGGCGGCGAGGTGGCCTGGGGCCGGCTGACGATGAAGGAGCCCAAGCCCGTGGCCGGGCCCCGTCGTGGCGCACCCGTGACGCCGGAGTCGGAGCCCGCCCCCACGCGCTCCAGGGCCTCGCCCACGCGCAACGCGCCGCTCACCTTCGCCCTGCGCGAAGATCTGGAGTGGATGCTCGTCGCGGCCCGGCCGCACGCGGTGCTCGCGGACGGAGACGTGTGGACGCCGCCGGACCTCAGCGTCGCCGCGAAGGACGTGGTGTCGGTGCTGGAGCGCCGGGGCGCGTGCTTCTTCCAGGACCTGGTGTCGCGCGCCCGCCGGCTGCCAGCGGAGATCGAGGACGCGCTGTGGGAGCTCGTGGCGCGCGGTCTGGTGACGGCGGACGCGGTGCAGAACCTGCGCGTGCTCCAGAGCCCCGCGCACCGCAAGCGTCAGAAGCTGCTCCAGCGCGGAGGTCCGGGACGCTGGAGCCTGCTGGCGCCCGCGGAGCCGAAGACGTCGGACGAGGTGATGGACTCGCTGGCCCGCCTGTTCCTCCAGCGCTACGGCATCGTGTGGCGGGACCTGGTGATGCGCGAGGCGCTGGCGCCCACGTGGCGCGAGCTGCTCTTCGTGTACCGGCGCATGGAGGCGCGGGGCGAGGTGCGGGGCGGACGCTTCGTGGCGGGCTTCGTCGGTGAACAGTTCGCGCTGCCGGAGGCGGTGGACTCGGCGCGCGCGGTGCGCCGTCAGCCTCCGTCCGGCGTGCGAATCCAGATTTCGGGAGTGGACCCCCTGAACCTGACGGGTGTGGTGACGCCCGGGCCGCGAGTGCCCGCGCTGCCGGGGAATGTCGTGACGTACATCGACGGTGTCCCCGGAGATGTGAACACCCTGGCGGATGAGGCTGAAGCGAACGTTCGGGAGGGCACGGACGACGACGAGGTGGCGCAGGCGAGCTGAGAAAGCACGTCCGCGCCAGGTCGCGATGTTAGGTTGCCCCTCGGTTCCGTGGTGAGGGGGTCATCCTGAATGTGTCGTCCATGGCTCGTGGGGTTGTGGCTGCTGCTGTCCGTCAGTGCGTGTGACGAGAGCAAGGGGGGCGGAGGTGCCGACGGTGGAACGGACCCCAACAAGGGCACCGTCACGGGGACGTTGACGCCCTTCCGCAGCAACGAGCAGTCCACGGAAGGCGGCGTCTCGCGCGAGCTGAAGCTGCCCTTCGGCAAGTCGGTGGCGAACCGGCTGGCGGAGCAGATTCGGAGCGCCAGGGCCCAGTCCTCGCGCCGCGCCGCGCTGGAGCAGACGGACCCGGGGCTGCCCATCATCCCCGCGCCGCTGGGGCCGCCGCCGCTCTCCCGCGTGCCGGACGAGGACCCGACCATCCCCGGTGACGTCGTCGTGCGCTTCGAGGAGGCGTCCGTCCCGGCCGAGCGCGTGCTCGCCACCGCGAAGCTCCCCGGCTACCGCGCGGTGCACAAGGGCCACGCCAGCGAGCACCTGCACCTGGTGGGCTTCGAGGCGGAGGATGGCCACGCGGTGACGGCGGACGAGACGCGGGAGCTGGTGTCGAGGCTCGCGGCGCTGCCCGGGGTGCGCTTCACGGACCGCAACCTGCGGATGCACAAGCTCGCGGTGCCGAACGACAAGGGCTACAGCCTCCAGTGGCACTACGCCGCGCTCAACCTGCCGGCGGCGTGGGACGTCGAGTCGGACGCCACCGGCGTGGTGGTGGCGGTCATCGACACCGGCATCGTCATGCACCCCGACCTCGACGGCCACGTGGTGCCCGGCTACGACATGATTTCGGACGCGACCAACGCGGGGGACAACAACGGCCGCGACGCGAATCCCCTGGACGAGGGCGGTGACCTGCCGTCAGGCGGCTCGTCGTGGCATGGCTCGCACGTGGCGGGCACGGTGGCCGCGATGACGAACAACGGCTTCGGCGTGGCGGGCGTGGCCTGGAACGCGCGCATCCTCCCGGTGCGCGTGCTGGGCCGGGAGGGTGGCAACAGCTTCGACATCGCGGCGGCCATCACCTGGGCGACGGGGGGCTCGGTGCCCGGCGTCTCCCAGTCGCCCGCGGTGGCCGCGAAGGTGGTGAACATGAGCCTGGGTGGCACCGCGCCGCCGCAGAAGCTCTACCAGGACGCCATCGACGCCGCCGTCGCGCGGGGCGCCACCATCGTCGTGGCCGCGGGCAACGAGAACATGCCCGCGTCCGACAGCACGCCCTGCAACCAGCAGCAGGTCATCTGCGTGGGCGCCACCGGCCTGTCCGGCCGTCGCAGCAGCTACTCCAACTACGGCTCGGGCGTGGACGTGGTGGCCGCGGGCGGAGAGATGGTCGAGGACCTCAACGGTGACGGCTACGCGGACGGCGTGCTCTCCACCGTCCTGGATGACGCCCGTCAGCCCGCGTACACCTTCTCGCAGGGCACCAGCATGGCGTCGCCGCACGTGGCGGGCATCGTGGCGCTGATGCACGCGCACTCGGGCGGGACGCTCACGCCCGTGCAGGCGGAGAGCATCCTGAGGGCCACCGCCACGCCCGTCACCGGCGCGCAGTGTCCCGGGGGCTGCGGCGCGGGCCTGGTCAACGCGCAGGCGGCGCTCCAGCGTGTCGCCAATACGAACCCGGACAATGAGCCGCCGAAGCTGAGCGTGTCCACCTCCACGCTGTTCTTCCAGGGGACGGAGACGCAGCACCTCACCCTGAGCAACATCGGCGGACGTCAGGGGGGCGAGCTGGTGGTGACGGCCTCCGTCGACGGCGCGGCCCGCGCGACGGTGTCGTTCCCCGGAGGCACTACGAAGACGGTGCCGGCGTTCGGCTCGACGTCGTTCGACGTGGCGGTGAACACCTCGGGGCTGGCGGATGGGGACTACCTGGCCACGCTGAACCTGGCGGGCTCGGGCGCGGCGGGCGCGGCCTCGGTGGCGTTGAAAATCTCGGTGGGGGCCGCCGCGGGCCGCGACGCCATCATCGCGTTCCTCTGGCAGGACGACCTCACCGGCGAGTGGGATACGAACCGCGACTCGCTCATCACCGTCTCCGCCGCGCGGGGCTATGCGTACTCCATCTCGCTGGTGCCTCGGACGTACTACACGCTGGCGACCATCGACGAGGACGACGACGGCAACCTCTTCGAGGACGGTGAGCTCACCGGCTTCTGGCGCAACGTCGATTCGCTGGAGTCCATCGACGTGACGGCCCGCTCGACGACGCGCAACATCGACTTCGCGCTGCTCCCGCTCGCGCCCATCGACGATGACCCGTCGCTCCAGGTGGGCGCGCCGTGCTCGTTCGACGCGGAGTGCGGCGAGGGCCTGTGCAACACGAACTTCCCCGGCGGCTACTGCACGCTCCAGTGCAACGCGCAGGCCTGTCCCGCGGGGTCGAAGTGCTACCTCGTGAACTCGTTGACGGGCCTGAAGAGCTGCCTGGACAACTGCTCGAGGGAGATTGGCACGGGGCAGGGGGACTGCCGCTCGCAGTACCGCTGCTACAACGACGGCACCGGCATCGGCGCGTGTCAGCCGAGCTGCCTCGGGACGGGCCTCAGCTGCGCGCCCCCGGCCACCTGCCGCTCCGACGGCTTCTGCCGCTGACGTCATGAGGCGGCGGAGGAGCGGCGTCAGCCCTTCGCCGCCGCGCGCTCGAGCAGCACCGCCCGGCTGTCCACGTTGAGGACCTGCGTGCCGCTGGGCAGCGTGGCGAGCGGCTCGTCCCAGTGGGCGTGGCCACAGATGACCAGCGAGCCCGGGGCCATCTCGACGGCCTCGCGGATGATGGGGCTGCCGCGCAGGCGCGTGCCCTCGACGTCCGGCCCCTGATGCAGCACCAGGACCTCCGGCCCCGCGCGCAGCACGTCGACGAGGTGACCCAGATACTGGGACTCCTCGCGGCGGCCCGGCTTGCCCGCGTGGCCGATGATGCCGCCCACGCCGCCCACCTTCAGTCCGTCCAGCTCCACCACCTCACCGTCGAGCAGGTTCACCCCGGGGCGCTGCTGGAAGCGCGTCTGTTCACGCGCGCCGCCGAAGGTGTCGTGGTTGCCGGCCACGCCCACCACCCAGCGGAAGTGGGAGGCGAAGGCGAGCCACACCGAGCGCACGTCGCCGGAGGCCCCGCGCACGTTCGCTCCCGGTTCGGAGAAGAGGTCCCCGGCCAGCACCACGCCGACGGTGCTCGGGTGCGGCAGCTCGCCCAATTCCCCCAGGAGCGCCAGCTCGTCGGCGAGCACCTCGCCGAGCAGCGCCACCGCGCCGTCGTGCAGCGCGTGGGGCGCGACGCCCTGGAGGTCGGAGAGCACGAGGAGCGCCGAGACATCGTCGGGCAGCACGTCCACGGTGCCCCGCAGCAACGGGAAGAACACCGTCTCGGAGCCTCCCCGGGGCGCGGCGGATTGATAGGGCCAGCTTTGACACGGCGTCGGATGAAGCGTCTGGATTCGCATGGCGCCCCGGTCGCCCGTCTCCCCAGGTTCCTGACAGGTGCCCCTGGCCGCTGCCCGTGCGGGCGGGCCCTCGCCCGTGGATTTCGTCGTTCCCTCCGCGCGCCCAGGACGGCATCTTCCCCTCTGTGTCCCTGCCGCAGCGACTCAAGACGGAGACCCGCCCCCATCACGAGCGCGCCGAGGCCGCGGTGCGCCTGTTGGAGCCAGGGCTGACGCTCGACGGCTACCGCCGTCACCTGGAGGCGCTGTACGGCTTCCACCAGCCGGTGGAGGAGCGCCTGGGCGCGGTGCTCACGGAGGCGCTGCCCGCGCTGCACCTGCGCGAGCGCCTGAAGCGGCCGTGGTTGGAGGCGGACCTGCGCGCGCTCGGCCATGACGCGGCGTCGCTCGCGCGGCTGCCCCGGTGTCCCGAGCCGCCGTCGCTCCCGTCGCTGCCCGAGGCGCTCGGGGGCTGCTACGTGCTGGAAGGGGCCACGCTCGGAGGTCAGCTCATCCTGCGCCACCTGCGCCGCCACTTCGAAGGGGCACCGGCGGGCGACTTCGTCTTCTTCCGCGCCTACGGCGACGACGTGGGGCCGAAGTGGCGCGGCTTCGCGGAGGTGCTCACGCGCGCGGCCGAGGATTCATCGGAGCCGCACTTCGAGGACCGCGTGGTGCGCGGTGCCCAGGACACCTTCGACGCCTTCGAGCACTGGCTCCGGCGCGCCCTGGGCTGACCCAAGCTTCAGGGCATGGACGGCACGCTGCCGCGCAGCATGAAGAACACCACCACGCCCGTCACCGACACGTACACCCAGATGGGCGCCAGCCACCGCGTCACCTTGCGGTGCCGCGTGAAGTCCTTGCGCCACACGAAGTAGAAGGCCGCGAGCGCCATCGGCACCACGCCCATGGACAGCAGCACGTGGCTGGCCAGGATGCACAGGTACAGCCCGCGGAAGTCGCCCGCGTAGCGCGTGTCGCCGTGTACGTAGTGGTACGCGAGGTAGCACACCAGGAACAGCGCGGACGCCGCGAAGGCGGACACCATCAGGTACTGGTGCACCCTGCGCGCACCCTTCTTGATGGCCACCCACCCGGCGATGAGCAGCGCCGCCGCCGTCGCGTTGAGGCTCGCGTTGACCGCCGGCAGGAAGCGCAGGTCCACGCCCTCCAGGGTGGCGCCGCGCCGGCCCATCAGAATCCACCCGATGAACGCCAGGGCCGCCACGGACACGACGCCGGTGAAGACATAGAAGGCCCGGTCACTCACCCGGGGCGGAAGCGGAGCGGAGCTGGCGTTCGACATGCGCCCTATGTCTCGCGCCCCGTCGACAGATTCAACCTGCACCCGCGTGTGTCACGGTTTTGTGCCGACATGTCGGATGAACGAATCTGTTAGGCCGACTGGATCTCTTATCTGTAATCCTTGCATACTAGGTGACAGTCGCCCCCGACTCCCCCTCCACGGAGGTTCCCCGTGCTCCGCGAGCGTTGCCTTGCCATCCTGGCCGGCGCCGCATTGTTCCTGGCTCTGCCAGCCTCCGCCGATGAGGCCGCTGTCTGCGCGCCCGTCGCGAAGGTCCGCCCCGAAAGACATCTGCGGCAACTGACGCTCGACCTGCTCGGCCGCCCTCCCACCTGGGACGAATACAAGGCCGTGCAGGCGAAGGGCGCCGTCACGCAGGAGGACATCCAGAAGATGATGGACAGCGAGGGCTTCTACACTCGCATCCGCAACTTCCACCGCGCGTTGATCCGCTCGAACATCACCACCAGCGTCAACAACAACGGCAACTCGCGGCTCGGCGGCAACGGCACCACCACCGCCTTCGGCTTCGCGAACAACCCGTCCGCCGCGCTGCGCGGCGTCAACGGTCAGTCGTGCAACTCGGACATCGAGCAGAGCGCGTGTCTGACGCAGACGCAGGACCCGCACGCCGCCCCGCTGACGGCCGTGGCCCGCACGTCGTGCAACGACGCCATGGGCGTGCCCATGCCCGTCAGCTTCGACTATGACGTGAACTTCTACCGCTGCACGGACCTGGCGACCGCGACCAGCAACGCGGTGACGGACTGCTCGCAGCTGACGGCCTCGCCCTCCAGCAACACGTGGGCGAAGTACCGCTACTTCTGCGACAACCGCGGCGCCGGCACGGGCATCAAGCCGTTCCTCTGTCTGCCGGACCCGGCCAAGAACACCACGTCCGCGCTGACGGTGGAGACGAAGGACGCCAACGGCTACGTCATCTCCTTCGACCATCCGAACCCGGACTCGAAGCCCAGCCTGACGACGCTCAAGCGCTGCTCGCTGGACCTCAACCTCAACAACAACATCAAGGGCGCGTACGCGGCGGTGCGCGGCTGCGTCCACCGCGAGGGCTACGTCAACCGGCCCACCGGCTACTGGGCCCCGGCGGGCGCGCCCGCGACGGTGAAGGTGTGCGCCATCGAGGCGCAGGAGCGCGTGGAGAACCCCTGGACGCGCGAGTCCTGTGAGGCCGCCCGCTTCGTGAATGACCGCAGCTGCGGGTGCGGCGTGGGCATGCGCCGCTGCGAGGTGCCGGCCATCGGCGCCACGACGGACCCCCTGTACGTGCGCAACGTCTACGACCTGCGCGTGGCCGCGTTCAACGACGAGCCGCTGCGCATCGCCGACTCGGTCATCCGCAACGACGAGCCCTACTACAACATCCTCACCACCCGCCGCTCGTTCGTGAACGGCCCCCTGGCGGAGCTCTACCGCCAGCGCCAGGGCGTGGGCGTGTTCAACGTCTCCGCGCCGGCGCCGCTGGAGGCCATCCCCCAGGTGGCCTACGCGGACGCGGCCACGTGGCAGTCGTATACGCGCGATGACTCGCACTCCGGCATCCTGACGACGCCCGCGTTCCTGTACCGCTTCCCCACGCACCGCGCCCGCGTGTCCGAGTTCTACGAGGCCTTCCTGTGCAAGACCTTCGTGCCCGCCTCGGACGGCAACCTGCCGGCGCCCGAGGACGCGTGCAACCGCGAGAACAACCTGGCCAAGCGCTGCGGCTGCAACTACTGCCACGCCACCATCGAGCCCACCGGCGCCCACTGGGGCCGCTACGGCGAGCGCACCGCGCAGTTCCTCAACCCGGACCAGTTCCCGCGCTTCGACCCGAAGTGCCGCGACTGCGCCATCAACGGCGACACCAACTGCGGCGGCGAGTGCTCGCAGTACGTGATGCAGGCCTACGACGGCGACGGCGCCAGCAGCCTGGGCATGCTCAAGACGTACCTGTACCGCACCGCGGACGAGGAGCAGAACATCGAGGCGGGCCCGCGCCTGTTGGTGGAGCGGATGTTCCAGTCGGGTGAGCTGGAGCGCTGCACCGTCAAGCGCGTGTGGAACGAGTTCCTCGGCCGGCCGATGACGGGCGAGGAGCAGCGGATGTACCTGTCGCCGCTGGCCAGTGAGTTCGCCAAGAACGGCCACCGCTTCAAGGCGCTCATCGAGCGCGTGGTGACGACCGACGCCTACCGGAGGATCGACTGATGCGCCGCTGGCTCCTGACCGCCGCGCTGCTCGCGCTGAGCGCTGGCTGCACCAAGTCCCCCGACGAGAAGTCCGGTCCCACCGAGGACGGGACGCTCGAGCCCATCGCCAACCCCCACCAGCCTGGGGACTTCGAGCCGCTGCCGGACCCGGAGGCCCAGGGCGGTAGCGTGGGCCGCGCCCCGCGCCGGCTCAACGTGGCCCAGCTGGACGCCGCCATCCTGGAGGCCGTGGGCCGCCGCTGGGTGAACGGCGGAGACGGCATCGACGCGCGCGCCTCGTCGCTGGGCCGCGCCGACTACGCGCTCGTCAACAGCGAGAACACCGAGCCCAACCTGGTGTTCGCCAAGTTCCTGGAGGACGGCGCGCGCTTCGTGTGCATCGGCCAGGCGAACGACGAGCTGAAGCTGGCGGACGCCACCAAGCGCACGCTGTCGCGCACCCTGCCGGATGTCTGGGGGGATTTGCGCAAGCTGACGGACGCCCAGGTGCGTGAGTTCCTCGTCTACAACTCCCTTCGCTTCTGGGGCGCGCCCCTGGAGGGAGAGGAGCTGGACAAGTGGGCCACGTTCTTCACCCAGGCCTCGGCCCGGGCGGAGACGGCCAAGCGGCGCTCGGACGTGTTGGCGGTGATGTGCATCGCCATGCTGACCGACACGCGGTTCATCACCTACTGAAGCGCGGAGTGACTTCGATGAAGAAGAATCGCCTCGACGAGAACCACCGTCCCGAGCGCCGCACCTTCCTCAAGGCCGCCGCCGGCTTCATGGGCTCCACCCTCCTGGGCGGACTGCCCTTCCGCTCCTTCGCCCAGGCCGCCGCGCTGGCCCCGGCGGACCGCTGCTTCGTCTTCGTGTACTTCAACGGCGGCTGGGACCAGCTGCTGGCCTTCGACCCGAAGGACCCGGACGAGTTCACCGCGGACCGCGCCGCGGAGACGCGCATCCTCCCCGGCTACAACCTCATCGGGGACTCGCGCTTCTCCTCCATCCCCCTGCGCCCGGACATCTCCGGCAAGGGCCGCTCGAACATCGACTTCGGGCCGGCGGTGGGGCGGCTGGCGGACCACTTCGACTTGATGACGGTGGTGCGCGGCATCAACATGAACACGCTGGGCCACGAGGTGGGCTACCGCTACTTCCTCACCGGGAAGATGCCCATCGGCAGCGCGGCGCGTGGCTCCTCCACGGCGACGGAAATCGTGGGGCAGATGAAGCCCCGCGTGCCCATCTCCAACATCGCGTTCAACGTGGAGTCGTACAACGACCGCTACCCCGGCTACGCCAACGCGCTGCGCGTCAGCCGCAAGGACGACCTGCTGCTCACGCTCAAGCCCAACTCGCAGGTGCTGGACAGCGAAATCGAGAAGCAGCTGGTGGACTTCCGGGGCCAGCCCATCAACTGCGAGCAGGCCGCCTACGGCGCGCGCGGCGTGGGCACCACG
Organism: Myxococcus guangdongensis; assembly: GCF_024198255.1. Lineage (NCBI taxonomy): Bacteria > Pseudomonadati > Myxococcota > Myxococcia > Myxococcales > Myxococcaceae > Myxococcus > Myxococcus guangdongensis. The sequence continues at coordinate 627,089 of NZ_JAJVKW010000002.1, read as the reverse complement.
TACCAGAACAGCCGCGACCAGATGCAGCAGGTGATGACGCAGCAGCTGGAGTCGTCGTTCCGCTTCGAGCTGAACAACGACGACATGGCCGCGGTGCGCCAGCGCTACGGCCTGGACCAGAGCGGCCGCTACGACAACGAGGCGGGCCGCGCCGCCATGGTGGGCACGGCGCTCAAGAAGGGCATCGCCCAGTGCGTCACCATCAACCTCACCGGTGGCCTGGACACGCACTTCGGCACCCAGCTCACCCACGCGAGCAACCAGCGCCGCGGCTTCGACGCGCTGGCCAGCCTGGTGGATGACCTGCGCGCGTCCCAGCACCCCTCGGGCGGGACGTTCATGGACCACACCACCATCATGGTGTTCTCCGAGTTCTCCCGCACGCCGCTCATCAACAGCTCCGGCGGGCGAGACCACCACATCTCGAACTCGTGCATGGTCATGGGCGCCGGCGTGAAGCACAACTACGTCTTCGGCAAGAGCGGCGACATCGGCATGGCCCCGGGCACGTTCGATTTGCGCACCGGCGCCGCCAACCCCAACGGCGAGAACATCCTCCCCGAGCACGTCATCGCCACGGTGCTGGCCTCGGCGGGCCTGGATTACAGCATCACCCGTGTGGAGCCCCTCCGTCCCATCCTCGCCTGAAAGCCGCATGCGCACCCATCCCCGAGCCCCCCGGGACCTGGCCCAGGGGCGGTCCTCCGCCCCCGGCCTCCTTCGCCTCCTCCCCCTCTGCGCCGCCGTCCTCCTCGCCGCGTGCGGCGAAGACTCACTCCCGCTGGACAGGCCCCGGCCCGTCTCGTTCCGACCCACCGAGGTCCGGGCGAAGACGACGTTGGCGTCCGCCCCGGGTTTCGCGGACCAGTCGGGTGGCGGCATCTTCGCCAACACCAGCGGCAACGTGGTGCGCCTGCGGCTGGACGGCTCGCTCGGCGCGCTGGAGCCCCACCCGGGAAACAGCGCCCAGCCGGGCACGGTGAACGCCGTGTTCCGGATGGGGCCGCACAGCGCGCTCGTCGAGGCGCAGAACGGCCTGTTCCTCGCCGAGTCGGGCTGGCTCATCTCCCCGCCGTGGCGTGACGCGCTGGGCCTGGGCATCAGCGCGACGACCCAGTCCGCGGACGGCGCGGTGTGGCTGGCGCATCCCACCGGCCTGTTCCAGCTGCGCGATGGCACGCTGTCCGCCCTGAAGGTGAAGGGCGAGGCGCTCACCGGCATCACCGCGCTGGCGGCGGCGCCGACGACGGAGGGCTCGGCGGGCGTGTGGTTCCTGCGCGACGGCAAGCTGTTCGTCGCCGTGGCCACCAGCCTGGTGCACTTCGACGTGCGCGAGCAGGGCGCGCCGCTGGCGGAGGGCGAAGAGGTGCTGTCGCTCGCGGGCCTGGGGCCGGGGCTGGGCACGGCGGGTGAGCTGTGGCTGCTCACGAACCAGGGCCTCTTGCGCCACACGAAGGAGGGCTGGCGTCGGGTGACGCTGCCGCAGCGGCCGGCGCAGCTGCTCGCGTCGGGGCGCTTCCTGTGGGTGAAGTCGAGCGACGCGCTGTTGCTCTACGACGCGGACGCGAACGAGTGGGGCCTGGCGCAGGGCATCGACACGCGCGAGTTCCGCTTCCTGTCCGCGGACGAGAGCGGCTGCGCGTGGGTGCAACTGGGCGGCGAGACGGTGGCGGTGAGCAAGTCTCCGGCGCCGCGCGTGACGGGACTGCACCAGGGCATGCAGGTGGTCGAGGACGGCCTGGTGGTGCGCGCGGTGATGCCCGCCGGCGTGAATCCCGAGGAGATTGTCTTCCAGCTCGGCGGCGCGGAGTTCCGCGCCCAGGGCGAGGGCCCCGTGTACAGCCTGGGGGGCACCGAGGATGACGGCACGCCCAAGGCGTACTCGTTCGCGGGCCTGCCCGCGGGCCGTCTGGCGCTGGGCGTGGTGGCGCGCTTCCTGGATGGCACCGAGGCGAAGCGGCTGGTGCCCTTCGACTACCAGCCGGTGAGCACCGCGGTGCTGAGCTGGGCGACGGACATCCAGCCCATCCACGTGTCGCGCTGTGAGAAGTGCCACATCACCGGCCCCGGCCGGGCGCTCAACACGTACGCGCTGTGGAAGGAGAACGCGGCGCTCATTACCGCCGCGGTGAGAGACCAGCGCATGCCCGCGGACGGGCCGTTGGACCCGCAGCTCATCTCCCTCATCCAGCGCTGGGCCGCGTCCGGCGCGAAGCCCTAGTCGTCCCGCCTTACCCCCCCCGAGGCACCCCATGATTCGATTCCCTCGCGCGGCCCCCCTGCTCGCGCTCCTCGTGACGGCCTGCTCCGACGACCTGGAACCCGCGCGTGAGCAGGAGCCGCCTCCGGAGGTGGACCGGTGCACGGGGCTGTCGCCCGTGAGCCTGCGCGCCGAGCCCACGCGGGTGCGCGTGGGGGGCCCCGTGTCGCTGGTGGCCACCGGCGGCAGCGGCCAGTACCGCTACACGCTGCAGGACGGAGGCTCGTCCGGCGAGCTGCGCGGCAGCCGCTTCATCGCGGGACACACGCCGGGCAGTGACACGCTGGTGGTGGAGGACGCGCGCTGCCCCGGTGACGCGCGCGCCACGGTGGACGTCATCGCCGCCTTCGACATCGCGCCCTCGCGCGCGGACGTGAGGCCGGGCGTGTCCTTCCAGGTGGCGGCGCGGGGCCTGCTGGGCACGGCCACGTACAGCCTGAAGCAGAACCTGTCGGGCGCCACCCTGACGCCGGAGGGCCGCTACACCGCGGGCACCGGCGAGGGCCTGGACCTGGTCTCCGTGCGCGACTCGCAGACGGGCGACGAGGTGGAGCTCCAGTACACCGTGAGCAAGACGGCGCGGCTGGCCGGCGCGCCCGCGTATCTGGCGGTGCCCTCGGGGTCGTCCGTGCCGCTGTTCACGCGGGGCGGCAGCGACAGGGTGGTGTGGAGCAAGGTGTCGGGGCCGGGGACGCTCGCGGCCGGGCGCATCGGCTTCCTCTCGGGTGACACGGGCGCGGCGCTGCTGGAGGCGTCGGACCCGTTCACCGGTGACAAGGCGTCCGTCACGGTGGTGGTGCTGGACGAGCTGACGCGGCCGGGGCTCGCACACGGACGGCTCACCGACGCGGCCAGCATGGTGACGGCGGACTTCGACGGCGACGGCGTGCTGGACCTCGCCGTGGGCCAGCGCGAGAGCGATTTGGGCCGGCCCACCGGCGGCGCCGTCTTCATCTACAAGGGCGGCAACGACGGGCTGGACCCGCAGCCGCTGTGGGTGCTCACGGGTGACACGGACACGGCGCAGTTCGGTGACGCGCTGGCCGCCGGCGACCTGGACGGCGACGGACGCGCGGAGCTGGTGGTGTCCTCGCCGGGCGCGGACGTGGCGGTGAGCAACGCGGGCGCGGTGTACCTCTACACGTTCAAGGGGGGCGCCCCGGCGCCGCTGCGCTTGCAGCTGGCCGGCCTCCTGCGCGACGCGGCCTTCGGCGCGGGCATGGCCGTGGCGGACATGGATGGGGACGGCAAGGTGGACCTGGTGGTGGGCTCGCCCGCCGGAGACCTGGCGCCCACCAGCGCTATCCGCGCGCGCGGCACCGTGGACATCTACCTCTCCTCGGCGAGCGCCCCGGTGCCGGACCTGCCCTCGATTCGCCTGGGGGGCTCGGACCTGTCGAAGGACGGAGCGCCCATGGCACGCACGGGCTCGGACATGGGCCGCGTGCTGGTGACGGCGGACTTCAACAAGGATGGGCGGCTGGACATCGCCGCCCTCAGCAAGGTGTCGCGCTACACCGCGGAGGGCGCGGTCTCCGGCACGCAGGTGGCCATCTCCGTCTTCTTCGCGCGCTCGGAGGGCATCCGCTTCCGGGCGTCCCCGGACGTGTACGTGCTGCCCGCCAACCTGGCGGACTCGAACGAGGGGACGTGGCGGCTGGGCGCCATCCCCGGTGACGACACGCGCCCGCCGCTGCTGATGGCGGTGGCGGACCGCGCGGACTCGCCGGACCTGAGCGCCAGTGGTGGGAATCGCGCGGCCACCGACGCGGGCGGCGCGCTGCTGTTCGACCTGAGCACCTTCGTGCCCACGGGAGACCCCGCGGCCACGCCGCCGCAGGTGAAGCGCGAGGAGGCCTTCGCGCGCATCTACGGTGAGTCGGCCAGCATCGTCGCGGGGCGCAGCTTCGCGGTGCTCGACGTGGACGGCGTGGCGGGGCCGGAGCTGCTGCTGGGCGCGCCGTATGCGCAGCCCGGCACGGGCGCCACCGCGCTGCGCTTCGGTGGCAAGGTGCTGGCGTACCCGCTGTCCACGCTGACGAAGGGCGCGGTCATCAACAAGCCGCTGCTGGCGCTCAACGGCACGGCCCGCTCCGACACGCTGGGCGCGGGCCTGGCGGTGTGGAAGCTGCCGGATGGGGACTCGCTGGCGGCCTTCGCCGGGCGCGCGTCGTCGGCGGCGGGGGTGTTCACCGGCCGCGTGGAGCTGTTCCGCCGGGGTGGCGCGTCGCTGACGGAGTGGGCGCGCACGTCTTCCTATGTCCCCGCGCGACCCAGCGTGGAGCGCGTGGGTGAGCAGGTGGCGGTGGCGACGGGCGCCTCGGGCGCGCTGGCGCTGCTGGGCGCGCCGGGGTGGTCCGGCGCGGGCGCCAACGGAGACGGTGACGCGCTCTCCATCGGCCGCGCGTACGTGCGTCCGGTGGCGCGCACGGGGGAGGCCGTCGTGGGCGCGGAGGGTGCTCCTTCCCCGCATACAGCGGGCCGCTCGGTGGGCGCGGACGTGGCCTTCACCGACTTCAACAAGGACGGCCGCCCGGACCTCGTGGTGGGCGCCACGGGCCTCATCGTCCCCGCGAGCACCAGCGCGGAGCACGCGGCGCAGTACCACACGACGCGCGCCGAGTGCCTCACCACGGGCAGCCAGTCCGTGGGCGGCGTGCTGGTGTCGCTGGGCCAGGCGGACGGCAGCTACAAGCCCGCCTACCGGATGTGGGCGCCGCTGCAGATTGCCGGCTGCACGCCGGAGACGGACGCGAAGTGCAAGCGCTCGGCGCTGGGGCGCGGCCTGGTGGGCGGCTTCGACTTCAACAACGACGGGTTCGAGGACCTGGGCGTGCTGCGCGACCGTGGCCTGGAGGTGTTCCTGGGCCGCGCGCCGGATGACACGGGGCTGAGCAAGCTCACCATGGTCTGCGACCCCGTCTACACCTGGCCCTCCATGGCGTTGCAGACCAGCGCGCTCACGTCGCTGGGCGACATCGACGGCGACACGTGTGACGACCTGGCGTGGCGCTACGCGGAGGGCACCCGCTCCGGCGTGGCCATCCTCCTGGGCTTCGGCGCGAAGTGCTCGCGCACCACGGCCACCGTGTGGCGCATCGCCGCGGACAGCGAGGTGCAGCTCAACAACCAGGGGCTGGGGCTCGCCATCGCCCGCGCGGGCAAGGTCCTGGGCAACGCGGGCGGCGGTGGTGACGCGCGCGACTTCCTGGCCATCAGCGCCACGTCCGTGCCCTTCAACGGCACCACCCAGCCGGTGGTGCTGCTCGTCGACATCGCCACGCTCCGGGCGGAGATGGCCAAGCCCGACCACGTGGCCTCGGGCGTGGTGGGCCTCTTCGGTGATGGGCTCAACCCCATCGTCCTGGTGCACAAGTCGCGCGCGGTGGGCTTCGGCACGTCGCTGGCGGGCAACGTGGACCTGTCGGGCGACAAGGTGCCGGACCTCGTGGTGGGCGCGCCGGGCGCCTCCGAGGCCTCGGATGGCGGCGGCGCCGTGTTCATCTACGCGGGCGGCCCCGGCATGCAGGGCGCGCTGTCGCCCTTCCTGCTCGTCGCGGGGGATGGCTCCGAGCGAAGCCAGATTGGTCAGGATATCGCGCTGACGCCGGGCAACCAGACAACACCGCCTACGCTGGTCATCGGCGCGCCGCGCAGCTTCCGGACGGGCACGCAGAATGGGACGGCGTTCTCGCTGCCGCTGCGGTTCTAGCGGCGGACGAGTGGGAAGCGCGGGCGGTCGGGCCTATCCTGGGCCCGGCCTCTTCGCGGGAGTCTCATGGCAAGGGATTGGGAGCAGGAGTGGAACCACGGCGCGCAGCGTGCGTGGTTGGAAGCGCCGGACATCCTGTGGGCGCGCTTCCGGGGCGCCATCACCGAGGACACGTCGCGCTGGTCCTGTGGCCTGTATCAGTCGCTGTCCTCCGAGGGGCGCTTCTACCTGGCGGCGGACATCGCCGAGTCGCAGCTGAGCCCGGAGTCGCGCCGCTACCTGGTGGAGCACGCGAAGGCGGACTGGTTCCTGGGCATCGTCTACGTGGGCGCGGCGCTGGAGCAGAAGGCCACCACCAAGAGCTTGATGGTGGGCTCCATGCTCACCGGTGGCCGTCCGCTGGACGTGCGCTACGTGGACACCCTCGAAGAGGCGCGCGCGTGGATACAGGAGCACCGCGCGCTGAACGCCTCGCGGTGACCTTCGAGCCCCTTCAGCTCCGGGCCTGTTCGTCGGATCGGGGCGGGGACCGCTGGGGGAGCGCATTGGCCAGGGCCGCGCTCCCCAGGATGAGCGCGCCGCCCACGACGAGTGACACGGTGAGCGGCTCGCCGAGGAACGCGACGCCGAGCACCACCGCCACCAGCGTGTCGAGCAGCGCCATGGCGCCCAGCGCGGTGAGGGAGATGCGCGGCAGGAGCCAGTAGAGACACAGGTAGGTGAACGCGGTGCCGAAGATGGCCAGGTAGAGCACCGCGCCCACCGCGCGCGGCGTCCACGTCACGGTGGCGTTCGACTCCAGCAGGAAGGAGAGCGCGAGCAGGGGCACGCCGCTGCTGAGCGCCTGTCCGAAGACGAGCACGCGCGGTGGCACGTGCGCCATGTGGCGACGGACGAGCACGTTGGCCACGGCGATGAGGACCACGGAGAAGAGCGTCATCCCCACGCCCAGCAGCACCTTGCCGGACAGCGCCAGCCCCTGGATGTCGGAGGACTGGAGCATCACCACGCCCGCCACGCCCAGGCCCGCGGCCACGAGCTTGCCGGGGGTGAGCGGTTGGTCCGGCAGCAGGACGCGGCCGACGAACAGCAGCCACACCGGGAAGGTGGAGAACAGCAGCGCGGCCCAGCTGGATGGAATCCACTGCTGCGCGAAGAAGAGCAGGGTGAAGGGCGCCGCGAGCTGGAGCATGCCCAGCCCCGCGATGCGTCCGCCGGTGCGCAGGTCCACCTGTCCCGCCGAGCGGGCGAAGGGCATCAGGACGAGCCCCGCCACCAGCATCCGTGTGCCGAGGAAGCGCAACGGTGGCAGGTCCTCCAGGCCCACCTTCACCACGGACCAGGTGGAGCCCCAGAGGAGGAAGCAGGTGCAGTAGGCGAGGGCGACCTTCAGACGGCTCGCGGGCTTCACGGGGCCGGAGGCGACAGCGGAGTCCATGGTGGGTCGCCCCCATAACACCGGCACTGACGTCGTGCACGGTGTGTCGCGAATGGGTGTGGCGAGCCGCCGAGCGTGTCAGTCCGGCAGCCGCTGTGGGTGCTTCAACGCGGGCGCGAACAGGTCCCCCACCTTGTCCAGGCGCCTCTTGAGTGCGCGGAGGTTGAAGCGCGCGGGGTCGAGGCGTCGGGTGACCTCGCTCCACTTCAGGGGCGCGGAGAAGGGCGCTCCCGCCTTGGCCCGGAGAGAGTAGGGCGCGACGATGGTCTTGCCGCGCGCGTTCTGTCCCGTGTCCAGGTACAGCCGGCCCTTGCGCGCGCGGATGCCGCGCACCGTGGTGGCCAGCGCACCCAGTCGCTCCTCCAGCGCATGGGCCACGGCGTCCGCGTGTGCCTGCACCTTCGCGTACGTGTGTCCGGGGGCGAGGGGAATCATGACGTGCAGGCCGCGCTTGCCGGAGGTCTTGGGGTAGCTCTCGAGGCCCTGTTCCTCGAGCAGTCCGCGCAGCGCGAGCGCCACCGTCACCACGTCGGACCAGCCGCCCTTGCCCGGGTCCAGGTCCATGGCCAGGAAGTCGGGCTGCGAGAGCTTGGGCGCGCGGCTCAGCCACATGTGGAGCGTGAGCGCGGATTGGTTGGCGAGCCACAGCAGGGGCTGCTCGCCGTTCACGTTCACGTGGCGCAGCGTCTTGTCCAGGTGGCGCACGCGCTGGGTGGGCACCCACGCGGGGATGCCCGACAGCCCATGCCGGAAGAAGCCTGGTGCCTGGATTCCAGCGGGCCACTGCTGCACGGAGATGGGACGGTCCTCGAGGACGGGGACCATCAGGGGCGCGACCTCGCGGTAGTACGCGAAGACATCCGCCTTCGTCAGGCCCGCGTCGGGGAAGAGGACGCGGTCCCCATGCGTCAGCGTGGCGTGTGATGCGGGCGCGGAGGTTCTCGCGGCCTGGGCGCGTGGTGCTCGCAGCGAGCCCGTCGAATGACGTCGTGTGCGCGCGCGGTTCACGGCTCAACGGTCGGCATCCAGGAGGCCCGTCGCAACGTCGACCGCGCCACCGTTGGCGAGCACCTGCGTCACCGCCCCTCCGAGCGGGCGACCCGTCGAGCCCTGGCCTCATCGCCGGCACAGCGGGGTCTTTGTGAGCCCCCGAGGAATGCGCGGCTGGCGCCGTGCCCGCACACATGCGCATCTGTACCCGGGAGGCACGGCGGCATGGGCATCGAGGCGGTGGGCTGGTTCAGTTCCTTCATCTTGTTGCTGACGTTGGGGACGCAGATCCACAAGCAGTGGAAGACCGGCTCCAGCAAGGGCGTGTCGCAGTGGCTCTTCCTCGGGCAGATCACCGCCTCCGTGGGTTTCACCACCTACAGTGTGCTGGTGGGCAACTGGGTCTTCGTGGTGACCAACGTGCTGATTCTGGTGAGCGCGCTGGTCGGCGAGCTCATCGTCCTGAAGCACCGCCGCGCCGAGCGCCGTGGCGCCCGCGGTGAGGGCGCGCTGCCGCTGCGTCCCGCACATCCCCGCTCCTGAGCAACCTCCAGGCCGCCTGCTCGGCGTCAGGGCGGCCGGGCCGAGGCACCGGGGGACGGGTTGGCTCGTGGGAAGAGGCTTCTCACATTGCTCGCGGTCCCTGGCTTGGAGGAAGTCGACATGGCCGAGAAGTCCGAGGTGGCACGCCTGCGCAGCCTTGCGCAGCTCGACGCGGACGCGGTGGGCGCCTATGACGCGGCGCTCGCGCGCATCCCGGAGCCGCTGGTGCGTGAGCGGCTCGCCGAGTTCCGTGCCGACCACGTGCGCCATGTGCGGGAGCTCAACGGCTTCATCCACCACTTCGGAGGCACGCCGCTGGACCTGAAGCCCGACCTGAAGGGCGCGGCGATGAAGGGCCTGACGGCCATGTCCAGCATGATGGGCACCGAGGCCGCGCTGGTGGCGATGCTCGGCAACGAGGAGTACTCGAACCGCTCCTACGACGTGGCCCTGCGCTTCGAGTGGAGCCCCGACGTGCGCCTGCTCATCGAGCGCCACCGCGAGGACGAGCGCCGCCACATCCTGTGGATTCGCGAGGCCGTCCGGACCCGCCCCTGGGAGAAGGAGCGCGCCCCGTTGCACGAGGGCTCGGAGGTCCAGGCCTGACCCAGGGCCCGCACCCGGAGTAGGCCTGCGCTGCGATATGCCAGCCGTGTGCCTCCGTTCTAGTCTCCCGGACAAGGACTCCCAGGAGGCGGCATGGTGCGCTCCGCAGTCGTCGCGGTGTTGGCAGGTCTGTTCGTCATGGGCTGCGCGGCCCATCGCAGTGATTTGGACTACCCGGACCGGGAGGCCATCTACGACAGGCCCCTCGAGGAGATGTGGCCGGAGGTCCAGGGCTTCTTCACCCGGAACGAGCTGCCCTTCCGCGAGGACAAGGGGAGCCGGGTGTTGGAGACGGAGTGGCGGCAGGAGTTCGGCGGCTCCAAGGTCTCCGGCTTCTTCCACCGCTACCTGGTGGTGGGCCGGCGGGAGACGCCCACGTCGAGCAAGCTGCAGATCTTCCGCATCACCAAGAGCCGGAACAAGACGCTGCAGAACCCGGCCGTGCAGATCGACTGGGGCGTCAGCCGCAACCTGGCCCCCCCGAGTGACTCGGAGACGAGGGGTCTGGGCGTGGAGGACTTCGAGGACCGGCTGGCGGAGCCTCGGGGCGAGAACGCCTTCTTCGCGGAGTCCGGGCAGGGCCAGCGGGACATGGTGATGGAGTGGCGGGTGTTCCGCGAGGTGGCGCCGCTCCTGTCGAAGGAGGAGAACGCGCCCAAGCCGGTGCAGGTGGCCAAGGCGCCCAACGCCAAGGAGGCCCCGTCGCAGATGGCGGTGGAGTGCGGCCTGCCCATCATCGGCCTGGGCAAGAAGGCGCAGCCGGGCACGGTGATGCTGCTGGGCGAGATGCACGGCACGCAGGAGGTGCCGCGCTTCGTGGCGCAGATGGCGTGTCAGGCCGTGGTCGCGGGGCTGCCGGTGACGGTGGGGTTGGAGCTGCCGCTGGAGAACCAGGGCCGCGTGGATGCGTTCCTCGACAGCAAGGGCGAGGAGGGCGACTGGCTCAAGCTGATGGAGGCGCCGTTCTGGCGCAGCCCGTACCCGGATGGGCGCGGCAGCGCGGCCGTGGCGAACATGCTCGAGCACCTGCGTCAGCTGCGCTCGCAGGGGCTGGACGTGGATGTCTTCGTGTTCGACCACCCGAAGGCGAACGGGCAGCAGCGCGAGGACGCGATGGCGGCCACGGTGGCGCTCCAGGCGGAGGTGGGACCCAAGCGCTTCCACGTGGTGCTGTCGGGCAACATCCACTCGCGCACGAAGAAGGGCCTGCCGTGGAACAAGGACCACCGGCCGATGGGCTACCTGCTGAAGCAGAAGCTGGACGACGTGGTGGCGCTGGACATGGCGTACGACAGCGGCACGGCGTGGATCTGCTCGGTGGACAGCAAGGGCGTGCGAGACAGGCTGGACTGTGGCGTGCGCGACGCGAAGGGCAAGAACAACGGGGAGCGCTACTTCGTGCACACGTGGGACTCCGCGAATGCCGAGGGCTACCACGGCGTGTTCTACGTGGGCGCGGTGAACGCCTCCGCGCCCGCCATCCGCGTGGGTGACAGCGGCCCGGGCAAGGAGGGCGGCAAGAGCCCCTTCGTGCCGGAGGCGGGGAAGCTCGCGTCGTCGAAGTAGCTCCGGGCGATATGTCCGCCCTCCCACTCGCGTTTCTCGCTCTGGAACGTGATGTCGGGAGGGTGGATGCGCTCGGTTCTTTACGCGGTGATGTTGTTGTCGACGTGGGTGGGGCTGGGGTGCGCGGCCCACCGCAGTGACCTGGAGATTCCGGACCGGGAGGCCATCTACGACCGTCCACTGGACGAGATGTGGCCGGAGGTCCGGGGGTTCTTCACCCGCAACAAGCTGCCCTTCCGCGAAGACCGGGGCAGCCGGGTGCTGGAGACGGAGTGGCGGCAGGAATTCGGAGGCTCGAAGGTCGCGGGCTTCTTCCACCGCTACCTGGTCGTGGGCCGACGGGAGACGCCCACGTCGAGCAAGCTGCAGATCTTCCGCATCACCAAGAGCCGGAACAAGGCGCTGCAGAACCCGTCCATTCAAGTCGACTGGGGCGTCGGGCGTGCCATGTTCAATGATGCGGATGCCAGGCCGGCGAACAGTCCGGGCGAGAGCGCGCCGCTGACCAGCTCCGAGGACTGGGAAGAGGTCATCGCGGAGCCTCGTGGAGAGAACTCCTTCTTCGCGGAGTCGGCGCAGGGGCAGCGCGACCTCTTGATGGAGTGGCGGGTATTCCGCGAGGTGGCGCCGCTGCTGGCGAAGGAGGAGAACGCGCCCAAGCCGGTGCAGGTGGCCAAGGCGCCCAAGGCCAACGAGGCGCCGTCGCAGATGGCCATCGAGTGCGGCCTGCCCATCATCGGTCTGGGCAAGAAGGCGCAGCCGGGCACCGTGATGATGCTGGGTGAGCTGCACGGCACGCAGGAGGTGCCGCGCTTCGTGGCCCAGACGTCCTGCCAGGTGACGGTGGCGGGGACGCCGGTGACGGTGGGGCTGGAGATTCCGCTGGAGAACCAGGGCCGTGTGGATGCGTTCCTCGACAGCAAGGGTGAGGAGGGCGACTGGCTCAAGCTGATGGAGTCCCCGTTCTGGCGCAGCCCATATCCGGACGGTCGCGGCAGCGAGGCGATGGCGAACATGCTGGAGCAACTGCGTCAGCTGCGCTCGCAGGGCCTGGACGTGGACGTCGTCGTGTTCGACCACCCGAAGGCGAACGGGCAGCAGCGTGAGGACGCGATGGCGGCCACGCTGGTTCACCAGGTGGAGTCCGCGCCGAAGCGCTTCTACGTGGTGCTGTCAGGCAACATCCATTCGCGCACGAAGAAGGGCCTGCCGTGGAACAAGGACCACCGGCCCATGGGGCTCCTCTTGAAGGAGAAGCTGGACGACGTGGTGGCGCTGGACATGGCGTACGACAGCGGCACGGCGTGGATCTGCTCGGTGGACAGCCAGGGCAAGCGGGACAGGCTGGACTGCGGTGTGCGTGAGACGAAGGGCAAGAACAACGGCGAGCGCTACTTCGTGCACACCTGGGACTCCGCGAATGCCGAGGGCTACCACGGCGTGTTCTACGTGGGCTCGGTGAACGCCTCCGCGCCGGCCATCCGCGTGGGAGACAGCGGCCCGGGCAAGGAGGGCAGCAAGAATCCCTTCGTGCCGGAGACGGGGAAGCTCGCGTCCTCACGCTGAGCCGTGACGATATGGCCGCCCTCCTGCTCGCGTTCCTGTAGTTGCAACGCGATGTCAGGAGGGCGGATGCGCTCGGCTCTTTACGCGGTGATGTTGGTGTCGACATGGGTGGGGCTGGGGTGCGCGGCTCACCGCAGTGACCTGGAGATTCCGGACCGGGAGGCCATCTACGACCGTCCATTGGACGAGATGTGGCCGGAGGTCCGGGAGTTCTTCACCCGCAACAAGCTGCCCTTCCGCGAGGACCGAGGCAGTCGGGTGCTGGAGACGGAGTGGCGGCAGGAGTTCGGCGGCTCCAAGGTCTCCGGCTTCTTCCACCGCTACATGGTCGTGGGTCGGCGGGAGACGCCCACGACGAGCAAGCTGCAAATCTTCCGCATCACCAAGAGCCAGAACAAGACGCTGGCGAACTCGGGGAACCAGGTGGATTGGTCCCCGACCCGGGCCTGGGGCATGGGGCCCAGGAGCGAGATGTCGGGGAAGAGCGAGGATGACTACATGGTCGAGCCGACCCAGCCGCAGAGCGCGCCGCTGACCAGCTCCGAGGACTGGGAGGAGGTCATCGCGGCGCCTCGTGGGGAGAACTCCTTCTTCGCGGAGTCGGCGCAGGGACAGCGCGACCTGGTGATGGAGTGGCGGGTGTTCCGGGAGGTGGCGCCGAAGCTGGCGAAGGAAGTGAACGCGCCCAAGCCGGTGCAGGTGGCCAAGGCGCCCAACGCGAAGGAAGCCCCGTCGCAGGTGGCCATCGAGTGCGGCCTGCCCATCATCGGTCTGGGCAAGCAGGCGAAGCCGGGCGCGATGCTCCTGTTGGGAGAGCTTCACGGCACGCAGGAGGTGCCGCGCTTCGTGGCCCAGACGTCCTGCCAGTCGGCCGTGGCCGGGCTGCCGGTGACGGTGGGGTTGGAGCTGCCGCTGGAGAACCAGGGCCGTGTGGATGCGTTCCTCGACAGCCAGGGTGAGGAGGGTGACTGGCTGAAGCTGATGGAGGCTCCGTTCTGGCGCAGCCCGTATCCGGACGGTCGCGGCAGCGAGGCGATGGCGAACATGCTGGAGCAACTGCGTCAGCTGCGCTCGCAGGGTCTGGACGTGGACGTCGTCGTGTTCGACCACCCGAAGGCGAACGGGCAGCAGCGTGAAGACGCGATGGCGGCCACGCTGATTCATCAGGTGGAGTCCGCGCCGAAGCGCTTCTACGTGGTGCTGTCGGGCAACATCCATTCGCGCACGAAGAAGGGCCTGCCGTGGAACAAGGACCACCGGCCGATGGGGCTGCTGCTGAAGCAGCAGCTGGACGACGTGGTGGCGCTGGACATGGCGTACGACAGCGGCACGGCGTGGATCTGCTCGGTGGACAGCCAGGGGAAGCGGGACCGGTTGGACTGCGGCGTGCGTGAGACGAAGGGCAAGAACAACGGCGAGCGCTACTTCGTGCACACGTGGGACTCGGTGAACTCGGAGGGGTACCACGGCGTGTTCTACGTGGGCTCGGTGAACGCCTCCGCGCCGGCCGTGCACCGGGGCCTGGGGCGTCCTGGCGCGGATGACAACACGAATCATCCGGCTCCTGACGAAGGCTGGAAGCTGGCGGAGTTCGGGCGCTGACAGCGACGTGGGTGGACCGTGTCACGGCTGCTGCGTGGCCCGGTCCGCTGGCGTACGCTCGGCGGGGTGAGCGACATCACTGTCTACCAGCCGGACTTCCTATACGTGGGAGGCCGGCTCATCGAAGGGGGCGCCCTGGCCGTGGGCGCCGACGGCCGTATCCTCGAGGCGGCCTCCGTGCCCTCCGGGGCGAGCGTCGTGCGGCTGCGAGGCCGCGCGTTGTTGCCGGGGCTCGTCAATGGCCACTCCCACGCGTTCCAGCGGCTCATCCGCGGGCGCACCGAGTACGTGGCCGCCGGGCATGAGGCGGATGACTTCTGGAGCTGGCGCGAGGCCATGTATCGCGCCGCCGAGTCCCTGGGGCCTGACGACGTCTACGTGGCCTCCCGGCAGGTCTTCGTGGAGATGGCGCTCGCCGGCATCACCACCGTGGGCGAGTTCCACTACATCCACCACCAGCAGGACGGCACGCCTTACGCGGACCGGAACGTGCTGGCCAAGGCCGTCATCCGCGCCGCGCGGGACGCGGGCCTGCGCATCTGTCTGCTCCGCGTGGGGTATGCGCGCGCGGGCTTCCAGGTGGCGCCCAATCCCCGTCAGCGGCGCTTCATCGACCCGGACGTGGACACGTTCCTCGCGTCGGCGGAGTCGCTCGCCAGCGAGGTGAAGGGGGACGCGGCGGTGAGCGTGGGGCTCGCGCCCCACAGCGTGCGCGCGGTGCCGAAGAGCTGGCTGGCCGCGGTCACGAAGACGCGGGGCTTCCCCGTGCACATGCACGTCGCCGAGCAGCCCAAGGAAATCGAAGCGAGCCTCGCGGAGTACGGCCGGCGTCCGGTGGAGCTGCTGTCGGACCTGAGCCTTTTGGGGCCGGGCTTCACCGCCGTGCACGGCGTGCACCTGACGGACGAGGAGGTGTCCATGCTGGGCGCCGCTCGCGCGACGGTGTGCGCGTGTCCCTCCACGGAGCGCAACCTGGGGGACGGCATCGTCCCCGCGGACGCGCTGGTGAAGGCGGGGGCGCGCATCAGCCTGGGCTCGGACAGTCAGGCGCACGTGGACCTGCTGGACGAGGCCCGTCAGCTCGAGGGGCACCTGCGGCTGGCCCGGCTGCGACGCTCGGTCCTGGACCCGGGCGGTGGCGAGGTCTCCGGCCTGGGGGCGCGGCTGTTGGACATGGCCACCGCGGATGGTGCGCGCTGTCTGGGGCTGTCCACGGGGAC
The DNA here is from genome assembly GCF_024198255.1 of Myxococcus guangdongensis. NCBI lineage: Bacteria > Pseudomonadati > Myxococcota > Myxococcia > Myxococcales > Myxococcaceae > Myxococcus > Myxococcus guangdongensis. Next base: position 611,586 of record NZ_JAJVKW010000002.1, on the reverse strand, counting down.
GCTGGCGCCGGGCGCGCTGGCGGACTTCTTTACGGTGGACCTGGGGCATCCATCGCTCGTGGGCGCGTCGCCGCAGTCGCTGCTCGTCTCCATCGTCCTGGGCGCGGAGAAGTCGGCGGTGCGCGAGGTGGCGGTGGCTGGACGGCTGGTGGTCCGGGACGGGGTGCATCCGCTGGCGGAGGAGAGCGGGCGCGCCTTCCAGACGCTCGCGCATTCGCTGTATCGATGACGGGGGCTGGCGCCTGATGCCGGGCGATGGCATGACGCCACGACGGAGGAAGTCTTCATGAGCGACACGCTGCCCGCGCTGCGGGCCACCCTGGCGGAGCTGGTGGCGATGGACACCACGTCCGCTCGACCCAACGCCCCGCTCATCGACTACGCGCAGGCACGGCTGGAGAAGGCGGGGTTCAGCTCGGAGCGCCAGCGCTACACGGATGACGCGGGTGTGGAGAAGGTGAACCTGGTCGCGGTGAAGGGCGGCACGGGGCGCGCGGCGCTCGCGCTGGTGGGGCACTCCGACTGCGTGCCGTACGACGCGGCGTGGACGGACGCGCTGAAGCTGACGGAGAAGGACGGCAAGCTGTACGCGCGCGGTGCCTGTGACACGAAGGGCTTCATCGCGTGCGCGCTGCACGCCGCCGAGCGGGCCGAGAAGCTCTCCGCGCCGCTGATGGTGGTGCTCACCGCCGACGAGGAGATTGGCCTCATCGGCGCGAAGAAGCTGGTGGCCGCGGGGCTGGGCCGCGCGCGGCACGCCATCGTGGGGGAGCCCACGAAGCTCACGCCGGTGCGCGCGAACAAGGGTTACTGCCTGGCGGAGGTGGAGGTGCTCGGCAAGGAGGGGCACAGCGCGTATCCGGACACGGGCGCGTCGGCCATCTTCCGCGCGGGCCGCTTCCTGCACCGGCTGGAGCAACTGGCCACCACGGTGTTGCGCGAGGAACTCGACGAGGGCTTCCAGCCGCCGTTCACCACGGTGAACGTGGGCGTCATCCAGGGCGGCAAGGCGAAGAACATCCTGCCGGGCTCGTGTCGCTTCACGGTGGAGTGGCGACCCATCCCGGGGCAGCCCACCGAGCGCGTGTCCGAGCTGCTGGAGTCCATTCGCCAGGAGCTGGTGCGCGACGAGCCCGCCTACGAGGCGCACATCCGTGTGCTGCGCACGGACCGGGGCGTGAACACGCGCGCGGACGCGGAGGTGGTGCGTTTCCTGGCCGAGGCCAGCGGCAACGCGTCCACCACGGTGCCCTTCGGCACGGAAGCGCCGCAGATGACGGAGCTGGGCGCGGAGGCCGTGGTGTTCGGCCCTGGCGACATCCGGGTGGCTCACCAGACGGGCGAGCATGTGCCCATCGAGGACCTGATTCGCTGCGAGGCCGTGCTGGCCCGCGCCGTCGCGCACTTCTGCGGCAAGTGAGTCGGCGCGCCGGAGGGCTCTCACGGAGACGCGAGGTGCGCGAGCCCTCGGGTCCTGGACTGGGTGAAGCCGAACGCCGACGGCGAAGCTTGGCGACCGGGCTCTCGCGGAGGCGCGAGGTGTGTGAGACCTCGGGTCCTGGCTCGCGCTCTCGCGCCTGGACTGGGTGAAGCCGAACGCCGACGGCGAAGCGTGGCGACCGGGCTCTCGCGGAGGCGCGAGGTGTGTGAGACCTCGGGTCCTGGCTCGCGCTCTCGCGCCTGGACTGGGTGAAGCCGAACGCCGACGGCGAAGCCTATTCGTCCGGGGCTCTCGTTGCGATGCGAGGTGCGCGAGCCCTCGGACCCTGGTTCCGCTCGCCGTGCCTTGGCTGTCCGACGGGTGCGCCTCGATGTGCGCACGAGTTCGGCCCGTGCGAGACGCGAGCGCCTTCGTTATGAAGGCGCGGTCGCTCCTTCTCCCGGACCTCCGCCATGCACGCCCGTCGACTCCTCTTCCTGCTCTCCAGTGCCCGTGAGAACGGCAACGCGGAGCAGCTCGCCCGCAAGGCCGCGGAGTCCCTGCCTCCTGGCACGGTGGCGGAGTGGGTGAACCTGGAGCGCTACCGGGGTGAAATCTTCAAGGACCTGCGCCACACCCCCGGTGGCTACACGCAGCCCTTGAGCCCCGAGCTGTGGGACCTCGCCCAGCGCACGGTGTCCGCCGATGAGCTCGTCTTCGTCGCGCCCGTCTATTGGTACGGCCTGCCCGCCAACGCGGTGTCCTACCTGGAGCACTGGTCCCACTGGCTGAGAATCACCGAGCTGCGCTTCCGCGAGCGCATGCGCGGCAAGGTGCTCTCGCTGGTCACCTCCCACTCCTCCGAGGAGGATGACGTCGTCGCCGAGCCCCTGTTGAAGAGCCTCCAGCTCAGCGCGGACTACCTGGAGATGCACTGGCGGGGCGCGCTCATCGGCCACGCCAACACTCCCGGTCAGGTGCTCGAGGACACGCGCGCCGTCACGACCGCGCGCGACTTTCTCGTGCGTCCCGTGGCTGTCCCGAAAACCGAAGCTGCCTGAGTCCTTCGCCCGCACCGGCGCTGATTTGACGCGTGCTCCGACGCGCCGCTAGGTTGCCGCGCCTTTCGGGCCCGGGGGCCCGCCGTGCGCGTGCGTCGAGCCGCATGCGGCATCGTCAGCCTCGCTGATGCTTCACGTCCCTCCGCCCGATTGTGTCTGGAATCCCTGGAGGGGGCGCTCAATGCAGTGTCGACGTGGGTTGTTCGCGGTGTTGTTGCTGGTGGGAGTGAGTGCGTGGGCCCAGGCGCCCGAGCCGCAGGAGGCCGCCGAGGAGGCGGAGGTGGTCGCCCCGGCGCTGCCCGAGTTGCACCTGCGCACGGGCGTGGTGGTGCTGGGCGACGGCCTGGCGAAGATGAACGTCCCCGCAAACTTCGGCTACCTGTCGCCCGAGGACGCGGAGAAGGTGCTCGTGGAGGTGTGGGGCAATCCTCCGGGCACGAAGACGCTGGGCATGCTGGTCCCCTCGGACGTGAGCGTGGACGCACCGGAAGGCTGGGGCGTGGTCATCCAGTACGACGATGACGGCCACGTGGAGGACAAGGACGCGGCCAGCATCGACTACGCGGAGCTGCTCGAGGAGATGCAGGAGGGCACCCGCGAGGAGAACAAGGAGCGCACCCGCGCGGGCTTCGAGGCCGTGGACCTGGTCGGCTGGGCCGCCACCCCGCACTACGACGCCAGCACGCGCAAGCTGTACTGGGCCCAGGAGCTGTCCTTCGGTGGCAACAAGGAGCACACGCTGAACTACGCCGTCCGCGTGCTGGGCAAGGAGGGCGTCCTGGTCCTCAACGCCGTCTCCAGCATGGTGGCGCTGCACCAGGTGGAGAAGGACATGAAGCAGGTGCTCGCCTTCACCGAGTTCCAGGCGGGCCACCGCTACGAGGACTTCGACCCCAGCACCGGCCGCGTCGCCGCGTACGGTGTCGCGGGCCTGGTGGCGGGCAAGGTCGCCGCCAAGGCGGGCCTCTTCAAGGGCCTGCTCGCCGTGCTGGTGGCCGGCAAGAAGGTCGTCATCGCCGGCGTGGTGATGCTGTTCGTCGCGCTGGGCAAGCTGTTCAAGCGCGGCGGCAACAGCGACGGCACGCCGTAGTCGGCGCTCCTCGTGTGAATCCAAGAGGCTCGGGACTTCGTGTCCCGAGCCTCTTCTCGTTCCATCGCCGCTTCAGTTCCTCGGCAGCGAGCAGTGGTCCAAGTCGCGGAGCACCTTGCGCGCCTCGGCGATGAGGTCGTGTCCCTGGGTGCCCTGCGCCACGCGGGCGATGAGCTTCATGTCCGGCGTGAGGCGGTAGTAGCCCTTCGAGCGCTGCACCAGCCCCGCGACCTTCGGCCCGTCCAGCAGCGCGTCCGCGCCCAGCGTCACCACCAGCCGCTGCGGCCCCACCTCCAGGCCGCGCAGCCGCAGGTCGCGCATGTCGATCTTCAGCAGCGTCAGCTCGGACAGGTGGTCGACCTCGTCGGGTGCCTCGCCGTAGCGGTCCACCAGCTCCGCGCGCAGGTCCGTCACCTCGTCCGGGTGGCTGGCCTGACTGAAGCGCTTGTAGAAGACGAGCCGCTGGTGCACGTCCGCCACGTAGTCGTCCGGGATGAGCGCCGGCATCGGCAGCGTGACGTCCGGTTCAATCTGCACCTTGGGCGGCTGGCCCTGCAGCTCCGCGACAGCCTCCTCCAGGAGCTGCGCGTACATGTCGAAGCCAATCTCGGCGATGGCGCCGGACTGCTTCTCGCCCAGGAGGTTGCCCGCGCCGCGAATCTCCAGGTCGTGACTGGCGATGGAGAAGCCCGCGCCCAGCTCGGTGAAGTTCTGGAGCACCTCCAGCCGCCGCTGCGCGTCGCGCGTCACCGCCCTGCGCGTGGGCACCAGGAGGTACGCGTACGCGCGCTCCTTGGAGCGGCCCACGCGGCCTCGCAACTGGTAGAGCTGCGCCAGACCGAACTGGTCCGCCCGGTTCACGATCATCGTGTTGGCGCTGGAGATGTCGATGCCGCTCTCGATGATGGCCGTGCACAGGAGCACCTGGTGCTTGCGCTCGGTGAACTCCAGCATGACCTTCTCGAGCTGCCCCTCGCCCATCTGTCCGTGCGCCACGCCGATGGACAGCTGCGGCACCAGCTCGCGCAGCTGCTGCTCCATGGAGGGCAGGGACTCGACGCGGTTGTGCACGAAGAACACCTGCCCGCCGCGGGCAATCTCGCGTTCGATGGCCTCCTTCACCACCATCGGGTCGAACTTCATCACGAAGGTGCGGATGGCGCGCCGGTCCTGGGGCGGCGTGGCGATGATGCTCATGTCGCGCACGCCCGACATGCTCATGTGCAGCGTGCGGGGGATGGGCGTCGCCGTCAGCGTCAGCACGTCAATCTGGGAGCGCCACTTCTTCAGCGACTCCTTCTGCTTCACGCCGAAGCGCTGCTCCTCGTCGACAATCATCAGCCCCAAGTCCTTGAAGGCCACCTCGCCGCCCAACAGCTTGTGCGTGCCGATGAGGATGTCGACCTTGCCCTCCTTGGCGCGCTTGAGGATTTCGCGCACCTCCGGCGGCTTCTTCAGGCCGGAGATGACCTCCACCGCGACGGGGTAGTCCTTGAAGCGCTTCTTGAAGGAGAGGAAGTGCTGCTGCGCCAGCACGGTGGTGGGCACCAGCACCGCCACCTGCTTGCGGTCCAGCGTGGCCTTGAAGGCCGCGCGCATGGCGACCTCCGTCTTGCCGTAGCCCACGTCGCCGCAGACCAGCCGGTCCATCGGCTCCGGCTTCTGCATGTCGGAGAGCACGTCCTCAATCGCCTTGGCCTGGTCCGGCGTCTCCTCGAACTCGAAGTCCGCCTCGAACTGGGCGAAGTAGCGGTCCGGCGCGCTGAAGGCGTGTCCCGGGTGCGCGCGGCGCGAGGCGGCGATTTGCAAGAGCTCCGCCGCCATCTTGAGCAGCTGCTCCTTGACGCGCTTCTTCGTCTTCTCCCAGCTCGTCGTGCCCAGCTTGTCGAGCTGGACCGTCTCCGGGTTGCCGCCGGTGAACTTCTGGATGAGCCGCATGCGGCCCACCGGCAGATAGATTTTGTCCCGGCCCGCGTACTCGAGGACGAGGAAGTCCCCGGGCACGCCGTTCACCTGCATCTTCGTCAGGCCCGAGTAGCGGCCGATGCCGAAGTCGGTGTGGACGATGAGGTCGCCTTCCTTCAGGTCCTTGAAGCCCGCGGCGAACGCGTCCAGCTTCTTGCCGCGCTTGACGCGCCGACGCGCGCGGACGCCGAAGATCTCCTCGTCCGACAAGAGCGCCAGCCCGCCCGCGCCGTCCACGAAGCCCTGGCTCACCTCGCCCGTGAAGAGGTGCGCCCAGACGGCCGGCTCGTACAGCGCCGACGCGTCCTTCATGGGCTCGGTGTGCACCTTCACCATCACGTTGCGGTCGAGGAGCAGCCGCTTGAGCCGGTCCGCCTGGCTCAGCGTGCCGCACGCCACCGCGCACGCCACCCGCGAGTCGCGCCAGCGCTGCAGCCGCTCGACGAGGGGTTGCAGCGCGCCCTCTTCTCCATGGTGCGCGAGGATGGCCTCCCGCAGGTCCTGCGTGCCGCCGAACTGGAACAACACCGGCGGCTTCTCCGACTGCGTCAGCGACAGCCCACCGCCCTCGACGACGCGATAGGCGGAGAGCTGCTGCTCCACCGCGTCGCGCGACAGGAAGTGCTCGGCCGGCGGGCACACCAGGTCCTTGCGCTCCTCGGCCTGGGCGAAGGTGCGCTCCAGCTCCTCCCACAGCGCGTCCGCCGCGCGGGAGAGCTCCAGCGGGTCGTCCAGGTAGAAGACGGGCCCCTCGGGGCTCCACGCGCGCAGGAAGTCGAACACCGTGGCGAGCCCGCCCTCGAACAGCCCGGGCAGCAGGCCCTCCAACCCGAAGCCGGGCAGGCCCTCGCGCAGCGCGTCCAGCCGCTCGCGCAGCTGGATGGTGGGCAGGTTGATGCGGTCGGCGACGGCGCGCGCGGCGGCCTCCGCGCGGGGACGGGTGTCCTCGGTGAGCAACAGCTCGCGCGCGGGCACCAGGTCCACTTCCTTCAGCGCGTCCACCGTGCGCTGCGACTCCGGGTCGAAGGCGCGGATGGAGTCGATGGTGTCGCCGAAGAACTCCAGGCGCACCGGCTTGTCGTAGAGCGGGCTGAAGACGTCGAGCAGCCCTCCGCGCACGGAGAACGTCCCCACATCCTCCACCATGGGGCTGTTCTGGTAGCCCATGCGCGCAAGCTTCCGCGCCAGCGCGTCGCGGTCGTAATCCTGTCCCACCGTCACCCGGTCCGTGAGCTGGGCCATCACGTCCGGGCGCAGCATGCGGCGGTACAGCGCGCGCAGGGACAGCACCAGCACCGGGAAGCGCGTGCCCCGGGCCAGGTGGTACAGCGCGCCGATGCGCTCGGTGACGACGGCCGCGTCCGGGGACAGCTCGTCGTAGGGGAGCACCTCGTCCGCGGGCAGCCGCAGCACCCCCGGCTCGCGCAGGGTGCCCGTTCCGCCCAGGAAGAAGGCCAGGTCCGAGGCCAGGCTGTCGGCCGCCTCCTCGTCCGCCGCCACGCAGACCAGCGGCGCCTTCGCCTCGCGGCAGAGCCGGGCGAGCACGTGGCCCCGGGCCGCGCCCTTCAGACCCTGGGTGCGCGTGCGCTGGCCTGGGCGCAGCTCTCCCAGCAACCGGGAGAAGGTGTCCGTCGTCACGAGAGGCACGCCACCGTCCCGCGCCGCCTCGCCATCCAACCTCTGTGTGTAAGGACTGTCCATGAGTGGACCCCTGAGGGCCCCGGGGTAATTAGAAGCGCGCCCCTGACAGGTCAACGACAGAGCGCGTTGCCTGTCGTGTGTCGGAGCCGACGCGGCCCGGAGTGCTGTGTCCGCCACGAATCAGCCGTACCGGGGCTGGGTTGGCCGCACGCCCGGGGCAGGACCTACTCTTCCTCTCAAGGCATCGCTGGGGGGTGCCACACGCCAGCCATGCAATCCGGCCGTTGGAACAGGGTGATGAGCGGGGCGGGCGCGCCCCCCTCCGAAGCCGTGGTGGTGCTGCGCAGCGTCCGTTCCGCTGAGCAGGGCATCCTGGACTTCGAGTGCGTCTCCGCGAACGTGCACGCGGAGCGCTGGTTGGGGCGCGAGGAGCGCTCCCTGGTGCGCCAGCGGCTGCTCGAGGAGGCCGCGTGGGTGGGGGAATGTGGCCTCTTCGCCGCATGTGTCCGGGTGGCCGTGCGGCGCGAGCCCGAAATCATCCGCGTCTCGCGCCAGTCCTCCGTGGGGCCGGTGTGGCTCTTGGCCCGGGTGTCCCCGTGGGAGGACGGCGTCGTCGTCTTCCTGGAGGATTTGACGGAGCGGATGGCCTCGGAGGAGACGCTGCGCCGCGACCATGACCTGCTCAACGCGGTCATCGAGAGCGCCACCGACGCCATCTACGTGAAGGACGTGAACGCGCGCTACGTGCTCATCAACCCGGCCACGGCGCGGGCCTTCAACCGGGCGCCGCAGGACATCCTGGGGCGCACGGACCTGGAGCTCCTGGGTGGAGACATCGCCGGGCCCACGCTGGCGCATGACCACGCGGTGATGGAGTCGGGCGTCACCGCCACGTACGAGGACTCCGAGGGGGGCCCTGGCAGCGACCGCATCTGGCAGACGACCAAGGGCGTGCTGCGCCGGGGGGACGGCACCGTCTACGGCCTGTTCGGCATCAGCCGGGACGTCACCGCGCGGCGGCGGCAGGAGCTGGAGCGGGACGAGGAGGCGCGCTTCCAGGAGCGCTTCATCGGCGTGCTGGGGCACGATTTGGGCAACCCGCTGGCGGCGGTGCGCCTGTCCGCGGCGGCGCTGCTCGCCCAGCCGACGCTGACGCCGGACGTGCGGCGGGTGGCGACGCGCATCGACGGGAGCGCCGAGCGCATGGCGCGGCTGGTGAAACAGCTGCTCGACTTCACCCGCGCGCGCATGGCGGGCGGCATCCCCCTGCGTCCGCGCGAGGTGTGCATGGAGTCGGTGTGCCGGCGCATCATCTCCGAGCTGGAGCCGGCCCATCCCGACCAGCGCGTGGACCTGGAGGTGGTGGGGGACTCGCGCGGCGTCTGGGACGAGGAGCGGCTGGGGCAGGTGCTCTCCAACCTGGTGGGCAACGCCCTGCAGCACAGCCCCGCGGGCACGTCCGTGCGCGTGCGGCTGGCGGCGAGCGAGCCGCTCTTCCAGCGGGTGGAGGTGCACAACGTGGGGCCGCCGATTCCGGAGTCGCTGCGCCCGCGCCTGTTCGCGCCCTTCCACCGCGGCGCGCCCGAGCCGGGCATGCCCAGGCCCCATCGCCACGGGCTGGGGCTGGGGCTCTACATCGTGTCGCAGATCGTCACCGCCCACGGCGGGTGGGTGGATGTCGCGTCCTCGCAGGAGGTGGGCACGTGCTTCGCGGTGACGCTGCCCCGGGTGGTCCAGTCGCAGGACGAGGCCCAGACGCGCTGGGCCTGAGGGGTGGGGCTGTCAGTACCGGGCGTAGCGGGCCGCGGCGCGCAGGCGCAGCATGTCGTTGAGCGCGCCCGGGTCCACCAGCTCCAGCGCCGCCGCTCCGCGGATGCCGCGGTAGCGGTAGTCCTCCTCGTCCTCCTCGCCCTTGTCCTTGTCCTTGTCCTTCCCGTCGCCCTTGTCCTTGCCGTCATCGGGGCGCAGGGACAGGGGCTCGGGCCGGGAGACCCCCGGCTCGATGCGCGGGGTGCTCAGCGCGTGGGCCTTCACGGAGGTGAAGATGCCCGCGAGGGCCAGGCAGAAAACGAAGAGGGTCGAAAGTGCCTTCATGAGGGGGCTCCGTTTCTCTTCTCGGCAAGACGCGAGCCCGAAACGGTTATTCAGCCCCGAGGCCTCTCCCTACTTGGCCTTCATGGTGCGGATGTATCCCACCAGCGCGTCGATCTGCGCGGCGGTGAGCTTGTCCTTGAAGGCCTTCATCTTCGTGTTGCGAGGAGAGCCGTCGGCGATGGCCGCGCGGATGTCCGCGTCGGACTCGGCCGCCTGCCAGGCAGGCTGGCTCATGTCGGTGATGGACTCCTTCTTGCCCATCTTCGTGTCGGCCTTGCCGTCATCGCCGTGACAGGACTTGCACTTGGCCTTCCACACCTCGACGACCTCGTCGGCCGCGTAGGCGGCGGGGGCCAGACACAGGCTCAGCATCAGGGCGAACCGCTTCATCATCGTCACTGCCTCCTTGGGAGGCCCTGACTGTGACATGGAACGCTGGCTTCAGGGAGCGCACCCGGCGGCGGTGGGCTGCAGCTCGCAGTCCACCAAGGTCGGGTTCCCGGTGAGTGCGTCCACCTGGAGCACGCGGTCGGGCACGGACGGGTCCTGGGGGCCGCGCTTGCGCAGGATGCGCAGCGAGCCCGTCAGCGGCGCCGCCCCCTCCGGGTCGCACATGGTGGCGCCTCGCGTGGCGACGGGGCGCGCGGTCTCTCCGAGCCAGCACAGGCCGTGCAGGCTGGAGACGTCCAGCTCGGGGGTCACCGCGAAGGCGTCACCCACCTGCGCGCAGGTGCAGCCAGACGCGCCGCACGCCGCGGTGAGGCACTCGGTCCGGGGGCATTGGGAGCCCCAGGTGTCTCCGGGCGCGCAGTCGGGCTTCTCCCAGCGCAGGGCGGGTTGGCTGACGCCGTTCTCCACCGTGGTGGTGCGCATGAGCCGCACCGCCTGTCGCGTGCTCCGGGCCTGCTGCCGGGCTTCTTGCGCGGCCAGGAGGATGGAGCGCGAGGCGGCGCTGGCGCGCTGGTTGCGCGTGAGCGCCTGGTAGCCCGTGGTGGCCAGGGCCGTCATCAGGCCGAGGATGGCGAGCGCCATCATCAGCTCAATCAACGTCATTCCGTGTCGTCGAGTGACTCGCATGGTGGTGTCAGCCCCCGGCGTAGCCGAAGTTGCGCGGCGTCACGCGGATGAGGAAGTGGCGTCGCTTGTAGCCGTCATCGGGATTGCCCTCGTCGTCGGAGGGGAGCATCCCCGCGTCGGGCGCCCCGCGCGCGGCCTGTCGGTCCGGACGCGCGGAGCGCGCGGTGACGAGCAGCTCCACCACGCGCACGCGTCGCATCAGCTCGTCCCGCGCGCTGCCCGGTCCGTAGTCCTGTGCTCCCATGGTGCCCGCGTCGCCGGGGATGAGGCCCCAGCATTGAGCATTGGTGCACTGGTCGATGGCGGGACGCGCGGGGATGGCGGCGGGGTCCGGGAAGTAGCGCAGGGGGGTGTTCGGGGCCTCCAGCGTGGCGACGCCCAGGCGCACGCGCAGCTGTTCAATCTCCTCCGACAGCACCTGGAACTCCGCGGGCCCCAGCGAGCCGTCCGGGTCCAGCTCCAGGGCGGGCCGGCCCTGGCTCCAGTTGACGCGGTAGATGCGCGAGGTCACCGGCATGAGCAGTGCGTCCTCGTCATTGCCATTGACCTCCCACAGGGGAGAGGGGCTCACGTTCGTGCAGAAGCTGTTGTTGTTGAACGGCGTGGCCCCTGGAGCGCCCACGGCCCAGGCGATGTTGTTGCTGGAGAGGGCTGGGGGGATGGTGATGTTGCGCTGAGCCAGGGCCACGCCCACGCAGGCGCCCCGGACCTGAGGGTCCGCGGCGACGAGCACGGTGCCCGTGGGCAGGCCCGCCTCGGTGCCGGGCGGAGCCTGCGTCGTCAGGCACAGGGGCGAGGTGTTTCCGTGTCGTGCGTCCGAGCCACCGCTTCCACAGCGATTCATCCTCAAGGCCCGCGCACTGTCCGCTTCGAAGATCTCCAGCACATCCGAGCGGAGGGCCGTGTAGGCGCCACTGGGAGGCACGTATCCGGCGGATGCGCCCGCCGCGCTGGTCACGTTGATGGCGTAGCGCAGCTCCCCGGGGGCTCCGCCCAGGTAGAGCGGTGAGCTGCCGAAGCCCTCTCCGGCGCGCTGGAGCGAGGGGGTGAAGAAGTCCCGCGCCGCGCGGGCGGCGTTCTGGGTCTCCATCGTGCGCTCCTCCAGGTAGCTGCGCCGCTGGAGGTAGGTGCCCGCGGAGACCGCGCCGGCGATGACCACCAGCGCGATGGTGGTGGCCATCATCAGCTCGATGAGGCTGAAGCCTCGAGTGTTGGATGCGCGGCTCATGGCGTCATCCGGGTCTGCAGGGCCACCGCGCGCAGGACCTTGTCCGGGTCCAGCCAGCTCACGGTGACGCGCACATTGACGACGTTGGGCAGCCGCACGCCGGGGAGGACGTCGCGGGCCAGCGCGGGAGTCCCCGCCTCCTCGCCCTCCATGGGCGGGTCCACGTCCACCGCGACGTCGTACTTCATCCGCACGGGCTCGCCCGCGACGGGCGCCGCGTAGCGGGGCGTGCCGTTGGCGCTCCACCACACCTCGTGCCGGTCCCGGTCCAGCGCCTCGATGTTCTGGCAGGGGCGGCCGGGCGCGGGGGTGACACACCTCATCGCGGTGATGCGCTCCAGCTCCTGCTCCGCGATGAGGCCCGCCTGGGCCTGGATGAGGTTGCGGCGGTTCTGCTTCGCGGAGGCGAGCACCGCGAGCGCGATGCCCAGGATGCCGAACACCACCACCACCATGGTGGCCATGGCCTCCAGCAGCGTGGCGCCCCGGCGGGAGCGACGAAGCGTCCTCATGGGACCACCCCCTGGATGTTGCCGGTGGTCTTCACGTCCCAGATGAGGGTGCGCGCGGTGCTCCCCAGCCCCGTGCCCGTCTCGTTGTTGAAGACATCCGAGCCGTTGTTCACGAGCTTGAAGCCGTTGTTGGTCTGGATGACGACCTTCTTGTCGAAGATGAGCGGCTGGGTGAGGCTGTGTCCCTCCAGGCTGGCGTCGTTGGTGGGCTGGGGCGCGCCGTTGCTCCCGTTGAAGGCGTAGACCCGGCCACTCTCGTCGGCGTCGAGGCTGCACTGGTTGGCGGAGGTGCCCACGGCGGTGGCCGTGTGGACGACGCCCTCCTCGTCCACGGAGACGCCGCCCCAGACCACCTGCCTGGGCCCGAGCTTCTGCACCCAGGCGACGCTTCGCCCCACGCACCCGGAGGCCAGCGGGTTGGAGTCGACGAAGGCCATCACGTGGTAGCGGGGACGCGGGTCGCGGTCCACGTCCTCGTTGTCGAGGTCCGGGTTGTTGCCGGTCCCCATGTAGATGCGCACGGAGGTGCCCGAGCCGGAGCGCTCCTGGCTCACCGCGATTTGCGAGTAGAGGCCCTGCCTCGCCGCGTCGTCGATGACCCGGTTCGTGGCCGGGTCCTTGTCGGTGCGCGCGTCGGCGATGACACACGTCGGGACGGCCAGGCCCGGTGCGCGGCTCGCGTCGACGTCGCGCAGGTTGACGCGGAACACGCGGGCCTTCGTCGTGGGGACGTAGACGACGTCGTAGTTGCTGTCGCCGTCCACATCGATGGCCACGGGCGCGCCGCCGACGCCCTCGCCCTCGTCACCCATCACCACCACACCGGCCAGCTTCCGCCTGATCGGGGTCTGCCCGGCATGGGCCACCTGGATGGGCAGCCCCGTCTTCACGTCGATGAGGTACAGCGTCGCGCGGCCGCCCGTGTTCCTGGGCGAGTAGTCGGACGCGAACGCCGCCACCCACTTCTTGCCGCCGCGCGTGCCGAAGTCCATGCGCACCAGGAGCGGGTTGTGCCGCGAGCCGGTGGTGTCGGGGCGCTGGGCGAACTGCTCCTCCAGGGGCTTGCAGCCGTTGGTGGTGCCCGCGCACGGGTCTCCCGAGTTGTTGATGCGCTCTCTCTGGGGGTCGAACTCCCAGAGGACGCCGGGGTAGCCGGCCCCGGTCTCCGTGGGGCGGGTGACGTCCAGGGCGAAGAAGACGCTCTGCTGGGGGCCGGTGGGGCTGACGAGGACCGTCTTCGCGTCGGTGCGCTCGTTGGGCTGGGTGCTCAGGCGCCACTGGGTGCCCGTGGCGGGGTTGTAGCCGGTGTCGGGCAGGTACTCGCTGCCCGAGCGCAGGTCCACCACCGTCACCGCCGGAGACGCATCCACGGAGGCGCGCTTCGTCTTGTCGTTGCCGCGCACGTAGTTCTCCGCGAAGAAGCGCAGGAGCTTGCCGGGCACGTAGGCGTACAGCTCGCCGCCCGTCCCGTACTCGCGGCCCGTGGAGCAGCCCGAGTTGTGGGCGAAGTACCCTCGGAAGTCCCGGAAGGACGTGCAGGAGTCATCACCGGAGCGCAGCTCCCCGAGTGACAGGGCGTGCAGGAAGCCCGAGGTGCTGCCGATGAAGGCCGCCGCGCCTCGGGTCTTCATCACCGTGTTGCCGATGAAGGTGTTGCTGCGGAACGCCGCCTGCTCGCTGAGCGACGCCCGCTTCACCCAGGTGGGCTCGCTGGCGGGACCGACGATGGCCGCCGTGGACAGGTTGATGCCGCCCATGGGCCAGGTGCGCCGGGTGACGGGGCCGGTGGCGAGGCTGTTGTCCTCCCATCCGTACAGCCAGTTGCGCAGGGCGGTGCGGTCCAGCTTGTCGCACAGGCCATCCTGGTTCAGGTCATAGCGACGGCCCAGGGTGGTGGCGCAGAAGTTCCGGGCCTCGTCGTTGGTGTTGGCGACGGTGGGGAACAGGGGACTGCTGTTGTCGTCCGCAATGGCCTGGGACGCCACCGTGACGCGCGAGGTGGGCGTCGTCGTGGGGATGCTGGTGAAGAGCTGGCGGTCATTGGGCGAGGCGGTGCGAATCAGGCGGTTGAGCTGCTCGCCTCCGTCCCACTGATTCCAGTCGTCCGCCTCCGTGTTGGCGCGGTTGGGCCGGTCGGGCTCGTACAGCCGGCGCAGGTAGACGTGGCCCCTCTCGGCCACGTCCAGTCGCTGGTCGTAGACACGCTTGGAGGGGTAGAGCGGGTTGCCGGAGGACTGCTCGTACCAGGGCGCGGGCGTGTACCAGGTCCGCCCCGGCGTCTCCGACACACCGAGGATGACGGTGTTGGCCACGCCCAGGCTGGCGGCGCGGCCGTACTGGCCGGCCTTCTGCGCCTTGTAGGAGATGTTCACGTTGGCGATGGTGGGCTGGCAGGACTCGCCGGGGCTCTCGAAGACCGCGCGCCAGCACAGCTGCGAGCCGGTGAAGCCCTGCTCCAGGAAGTCGTTCACCGTCCGGGTGATGTTCACGCGGGTCCCCGGAGTGGCCGTGGCGTCCGGGAAGGGCATCGTCACCCAGTGGGGGTTGGGATTGGGCTGGAAGTCCGGATTGGACGTCGCGCACCGGTCCACGCACACCTTGCAGTCCAGCGACACCTGATAGGTGATTTGCGGCTTGGGCTGCACATAGCCGTCGGGTATCGGGTTGGGCGCGGGCGGCTGGCAGTCACTGGTCTGGTTGTTGAACCGGTAGTAGGGCTGGTCGTCGATGGTCATCTCGACGGAGGTGATGGTGTAGTCCTGGGCGACATCGAGCGGGATGCTCGACACCAGGTCCGACTTGTAGATGCCGTTGTTCTGTTTGTTGATGAGGATGACGGTGTCGTCGTAGGTCCGGTTGCCGCCGGAGTTCTGGTCCTCCCACCCGAGAATCCAGACGCGGGGGTTGTCCACGGGCGCGCCCACCAGCGTGTGCGCGGCCCGCCGGAAGTAGGATTTGACCTCCTGGTTCTGGTTCGTGTTGAAGCGGACCTGACCGTAGGTGGGAGAGCGCAGGCGGTCATAGGCGACGCCGTCGAGCCATCCGTTGCGCAGCTCCTTCACGGTGACGATGTCGTCCTTCGTCTGATGCAGGTCCAGGTTGAGCAGCGTCTTGGTGAAGAAGACGTTGATGTCACCGTGGGCCCACAGGTCGCACTGCAGCCGCGGACCGCCGCCCTGGTTCGCCGGCCAGGTCGTCATCTTGGTGATGAAGCAGGTGTCCGTGCCGTCGTAGATCTGCTCCACGTACGTGACGAGGAAGAAGACGATCTCCCGCTGTCCCTGGATGACGCCCATCTTCTTGCGGCGGTCCTCCTCGTTGGGGGCCTCGAGGGGATTCCTGCCGGGGATGAGCACGCCCCGGTCATCGAAGGCGCTGGCCTTGTAGTCGGGCAGGCCATCCTGTCCCGTGGCCAGGCGGCTGTCCCAGACGGGCCCCACGGCCGAGCGCACGCCATTGACCTCGCGGTAGGCCATGCGCGGCTGGAAGCACTCCGAGGTGGGGGAGTCGCCAGCGATGTTTCCCGAGGGACAGTGGTTGTCATCGTCGTCCGTGGCGAGGAAGACGAAGTGTCCGATGCCCCGGTTGCCGTTCTCCTGGGACCGGGGCTCGAGCAGGTTGGGGATGTGTGGGAAGAGCCCCCGGTCGCTGAAGTAGCTGTCGACGTTCGTGGGGTTGGTCTGCATGTCGTTGGCGTTGTTCAACACGCCCGCGGGGTGGTCCATCACCCGGGCACCCACCACGCCGCCGCTTGGCTTGGTGCCATAGGAATCTCGCCATCGGCGGGGGCCTGCCGTGGAGCTGTAGGTGCTGGCGACGTTGCAGGGGCCGGTGAGCAGGTCGGGCTCGCGCAGCGTCACCGTGATGCCGTCGGCGCGCTTGTGCTGGAAGGTCTTCGCCTGGTTCCCGCAGCGCGGCCCGTCGCCGATATAGGTCTGCGGGTCGAGGTTGTAGAGATGCTCGTGGAAGTCCGGCACGCCATTGCCGTTCTTGTCGAGCAGGACGTCGTCGTTGGGGTTGTCCTCGTCCTTCGGGTCGATGTACCCGGCGGCGATGAGGTCGTCGTAATAGAACCAGCCCAGCGTGTTGGAGGCGCCGCCGCCGGCCTGGTCATGGACGAGGAGCGCCTCGAGCTCCTGGTCGAAGGGCAGGATGATGCGCTCGGGGTCCAGGATGCTGCGGTTGGTGTTGAGCCGCAGCTTGTTGTCAGGCGTGAGGATGACGGCGGTGGGGTAGCCGGCGTCGGCGGTGAAGGGGGGCTGCTTGTCCTTGCCCGTCTCGTCGATGCAGGGGTTGTAGGAGACGGTGGGGGTTCCTCCGTCTTGCTGGGCGAGCGCCGGGAGCGCGGCGACGAGCGCCAGCGCGGCGATGAGCAGAGGTCGTGAGTACGACATGGGGAGTCCTGGGGTGGGGTGCGGGAAAGGACAGACAGGAGGTCAGCACTCGCCGTTGTTGGCGGCGCCGTTGGTGTCTTCGGTGCTGCAGGCGCCGCCGGGGACCGCGCCGCTGGTGATGAGGGCCCGGATGATGACGCGCTGGGGTTGGGTGCCGTCGCGGCCCCGGACCTCACCCACGGAGACGAGCCAGACGCGGTTGTTGACGTCCGCGGTGCGATCGTTGGCGTCGTCGTTGTCGTCGACGAGGAAGACCCGGTAGAGCACGCGCTCCTGCGCGGGGAAGTCCAGGATGCGGCGGCCATCCGCGCCGTTCATCTCCAGGAAGGCCGTGGTGATGTCCGAGTCGACGGCCGTCCCGGAGGATGCCGCCGCGAGGGTATAGGGCGTCCAGGGGATGACCTCGTACCAGGGGAACACGTTCCCATTGGGAGGACCGCTGGGCAGGCCTGGCTCACCCTGGACGTAGCCATTGGCACGACTCTGCCCGTTGTACTGATTGCTCAGTGCGTCCATGATCCCGTCGAAGGTGGTCTGCTCTGCTCTTCGCAGCACCCGCGTGAGCTCGCGCGCCTCCGCCAGTCCCGCCTCCGCGGCGAAGTGGGCCTCGCGCTTCCTGCGCTCCTGGGCCTGCAGCGCGCTCTCCGCGGCCACCTTGCGCAGGGACACGACGACGGCCGCGGCGATGAACGCGATGATGCCGATGGCCATCAACATCGCCATGCCCCGTGGGGCATGTCGGCGGATTCCAGACGAACGACGGACGGATGAGGGATGCGACACCAGCGGCTCCTTGCCGGGGAACGGCGGAACGAGCAGCGGGCTGAATCAGCAATCCCCAGGCCCGCTGCTGCGGGCTTCCGGGCTTCAGTGCTTTCAGGGCTTTGTGTCGCACCCTGGGTGAAGCGTGACACTGACAAGCTTTTGCGAGCATCGCAAAACTTGCGAGGTGTCACGGGTGTCAGGCGTGTCTTGGAATGTGTTTGTGATTCATCGAATCCGCGATGAATCAGGAAATACTTGAAATATCAGCGACCCGGGAGGGGCCAGAAGGACACACGACTTTGGGGAGGTGCGAGCCACACTGACTCCAGGAAGCGCGTGGCGTTCTGGTCCGCGGTGTCGTGCTCGGTGGAGGCGTGGTGCAGGGCGGCGAGCACGAGCAGCGTGGCCATCGCGGCGCCCAGAGCCCCCACGCCCGGAGCGCGGCGTCCGGGAGGCGTGGCCAGGCCCATGAAGACCCAGCACGTCACGGCGACGAGCACGGCGAGCAACACCGCGCCTGCCGCGGGCTGTGGGAGCCCCAGGAAGGAGAGCACCGAGGGCGGGAAGTAGCCGTCGGACAACAGCGGGAGCGTCAGCCCTCCCAGCACGTTGGAGACATCGTCTGGGATGTAATTGACGAAGGTGGCCAGCCCCGTGGTGAGGATGGCTGCCCCGCACAGCATGGCGGCGAGCCCCAAGGCCACCGGGCGGGACGCGGCGCGCAGCCGCTCCAGCCAGAGCCCCGCGGGCAACAGCAGGAAGGGCACCAGCCCGGTCAGGTGGCGAGGGCCCGTCGTCCATCCCCAGGAGTCATAGGAGAACGACGACGTGAAGTAGAGGTAGCTGGCGACGAGCACCGCCGTCATCCACGCGGTGGCGCGGGCCTCGGCGCCCGCGCCTCGCCGGAACGTCAGCCGCGCGACTCCAGGGATGGCCAGGAGCAGGAAGGGCGCGAGGGTGAACAGCCCGCGCAACGGCGAGACGAGCGACAGCGTGAAGGCGCGCGGGTCCGGCGTGCGGATGCCCAGGAACCCGCCCAGGTGCCACGGCTGATAGCCCGCGTCGTTGAGGTGCTTGTATCCGCTCGTCAGCGGATGCCCGAAGGCGGCCTGGTGGTACAGCATCAGCGCCACCACGAAGGGCAGCGCGCCCAGCGTGGCGAGCCCCGCGGCGCGTCCCAGGCCCTTCCAGCGCTCGCTCGCGGGAGCCTCCTGGAACAGGAAGGTGAGCCCGCCGTAGAGCACCAGCCCCAGCACGCCGAGCGCGCCGGTGTACTCCGCGGCCACGGTGGCGCCCGCGCACACGCCCGCGAGCACGTAGCCCCGCTCCCGCCAGTCGCCGCGAGCGCAGCGCCACAGGGCATAGAAGCCGGCGAAGAGCAGCACCGCCACCGTCTGGTGGCTCATGAACAAGAGCGAATAGCTGAACGCCAGCGAGCCCAGGCCATACGTCACCGTGAGCGCGTCGGCGACGAGCGGCGTCAGGTGCTCGCGCAGGTACCGCCGCACCAGCCACAACAGCCACAGCGTGGGCAGCACGGTGAGGAACAGGCGCGAGA
The DNA here is from genome assembly GCF_024198255.1 of Myxococcus guangdongensis. Lineage (NCBI taxonomy): Bacteria > Pseudomonadati > Myxococcota > Myxococcia > Myxococcales > Myxococcaceae > Myxococcus > Myxococcus guangdongensis. The sequence goes on along the minus strand of NZ_JAJVKW010000002.1, from coordinate 592,781 downwards.
AGAAGACCAGCGGGACTTCCGGCACGGGGCCCGGGCGGGCCACCGCGCGCAGCGCCGCGTAGAGGGGCGTGGCGGCGAACGACAGGAGCGGGGCCTTGCTGGGGTAGTACTTCCCGTCCTTCACGGACAGGTCCCCCACATAGCCGCGCTCGCGCAGCACCTCGTTGATGACCAGCGTGCCGTGGTCCACCAGCGAGATGCTCTGCCACAGCCGGCACAGCTCGTTGGGCGAGCGCAGCTTCGGGTGGTAGGGGAAGAGCAGGAGGTACAGCGCCGCGAGGCCGGCCCACACCCAGCGCGGAGCACCCCGCGAGGCCGCGATGGGGTGAGGCGTGGACACGGGGTGCGCCGGGGCAGCGGGCGGCGGAGTCGCCGAGACCTCGGCGCCGGGGCTGCTCGCCGCCGCGCGAGGGCTCGTCTCGTCGCGCTGTCCTTCCGGGGTGCCGGACGCGGCGGCGGGGTCGACCGGGCTCACGGCGTGCGGTCCTCAAGGCTCGGACGGCACGGCCCGCTCATGCCTCGCCACCGGTGACGCGGGCCACGGCGAAGAGGCTCATGCCCACCGGCAGCTTCACGTGGGCCTCGGCGCGGGCGAACAGCGGGGCCAGCGTGTCGTAGAGCTTGAGCTGCAGCTTGGGCACGGAGCGGCGGCGGAACAGGCGGCTGTTGACGAACCAGCCGGGCATGCCCACCAGGTTCATCCACTCCAGCTTCTCCACCTCGAAGCCGTTCTCTTCCAGCACCGCGCGCAGCGTGGCGGGCGTGTAGCGACGGTAGTGGCCCACCGCCTCGTCGATGCTGCCGAAGAGCTGCTCGAGCGCCGGCACCAGGATGAGCACGCGGCCGCCGGGCGCCAGAATCTGACGGAAGCGGCGCACCGCCGAGCCGTCGTCGGGGATGTGCTCGAGCACGTTGGACAGCACGATGGTGTCCAGCTGCTCCTTCTTCAGCGACTCCCAATCCGCCAGCGCCACGTCCGACAGGTACGGGCGCACGTGCGGACGGCCACGGAAGAGGTTCTTCAGCCGGTCCACGTAGAAGCGGTCCACCTCCAGCGCGATGAGCAGCTCCGCGCCGGACTCCAGCTCGCGGGTGATGGTGCCGATGCCCGCGCCAATCTCCAGCACGCGGCGGCCCAGGTGCTCGCGGAAGCGGCGGCCCAGCCACTGGTTGTAGTGCGTGGCGCCGTCCATGCGCTCCAGCGTGGTGTAGCCCTCGTGCTGGTTGTCCGCGTCGTCGCGCACGGTGGCGTAGCGCATCAGGGTGCGCAGCTGGGACAGGCGCGCGGCGCGCGGGCGGCGCGGCACCGCCTGCAGCGGAGGGAGGGCGACCTCGGTGAGCCGGTACAGCTGCGCGGCCAGCTTCACCACCAGCTCCGCGTCCACCGCGTCGTCGTCGCTGGTGAGCGTGACGGAGCGCAGCGCCTCCGTGCGGAACGCGCGCACGCCGCTGAGCGGGTCGGTCACCGCCACGTCCGTGACGAAGCGGGTGACCTGGCCCATCGCGCGCTCGGCCCACAACCCGGGCGACAGCCCCGTCGCGGCGCGGTGGCCGAACACGGCGTCCGCGGTGTCGTCGCGCAGGGGCCCCATCAGGGCCTCGTAGGCATCCGCCGCGTAGGCGGCGTCCGGGTCCTGGAGGACCGTCACCGGGCTCGTCACGTGCGCGAGCGCCGCCCGGATGGCCACGCCCTTGCCTCCCTGCACGTCCAGCACCCTCAGGCCGGGGGTCGACGCCACGTCGGGCCGCCCGTCTCCGGCGAGGACGACCTCGGCGCGACCCGACAGCTCCCGGGCGAAGTGGGCGGCGGCATCCACGGTGGAAGGAGCGAAGGGGATGATGACCGAATGCTGGAAGCTCACGTCGGGCTCAGTAGCACAGGCGCCCCGGATGCGCGCGGCCCCGCCTCGAAGAAGGGTGGGATGGGGGGCTTCCAGGCGACGGCGGAACGATGGACAACCCGGGGCGGACACGGCACGCTCGACGGTGATTTCCAAGGGTGTGGGTGAAGGTCGGGGCCGGCGGGTGCCGGGCGCCGCCGCACCGCGGGCGCCCCAGGGCTCCAGGAGAGACGAGACGTGGATGGAACGGTGTTCGACCCGGCCGGTGGCCCGACGTCCGCGGGGTTGATGCTCCGCGCGCGGGCGCTGTGGCGGCGCAAGTGGGTCGTGCTCGGCGTGGCGGTGGTGGTGGCGGCGCTGTCGGCCGTCTACACGCTGCGCCAGCCCAAGGTCTTCTCCGCCAGCACCTCCCTCATCATCGACGTGACGGCGCCGCGCTTCCTCGACGGTGAGGTCAAGGAGGTGATGGGCGAGGAGCGCAGCAACTACTGGTTCAACAAGGAGTACTACGCCACCCAGAGCGAGATCATCACCTCGCGCGCGGTGGCCAGCCGCGTGGTGGACAAGCTGGGGCTGTCCACGGACGCCAGCTACCTGGGCGTCGCGCACCTCGTGGACGAGAAGGCCCGCGTGCAGGCGATGCAGGGCGCGGACGCGGTGGGGCTGCTCCAGTCGCGCATCCGCGTGCTGCCCGCCAAGGACTCGCGGGTGATGAACATCGCGGTGGATGACCTGGACGCCGCGCGCGCGGCGCTGCTCGCCAACGAGGTGGCCAACGCCTACATGGCGGAGAACCTGGCGCTCAAGCTGCGCATGACGGACGACGCGCGCAGCTGGCTGGAGAGCCGGCTGGAGGATTTGGAGAACACGTCCAAGGCGAGCGAGCTGGCCGTCTACGACTTCAAGAAGGACGCGGACATGCTGTCCACGTCGCTCGAGTCGCGGATGAGCATCGTCAGCGACCGCATCAACAGCTACAACCTGAACCTCACCCAGGTGAGCACGCGCATCGCCGCGCTGCAGGCGCGCGTGGAGGCCATCCAGAAGCTGCGCAAGGCGTCCCCCGACGACGAGACGTGGGCGGAGGCGCTGCCGGGCGCGAAGGACGGGCCCATCCAGGATTTGCGCAAGAGCTACACGGACGCGCGCGTCGCGTGCGCGGAGCTGTCCGAGCGCTACCTCCCCGAGCACCCCAAGCTCCTGGAGTGCCAGGGCAAGCTCGCGGTGATTCAGGCCGACTTCCTCAAGAGCCTGCGCAACGTGGTGCGCCTGGCGGAGACGGAGCTGTCGGAGGCGGAGGCCCAGCGCAAGAACCTGGTGAAGCTGCTCGACGAGGCCAAGGCCGAGGCCTTCCAGGTGAACAAGAAGTCCATCGAGTACGACCGGCTCAAGCGCGAGTCGGACAACAACCAGCGCCTGTATGAGCTGGTGCTCAAGCGGCTCAAGGACATCGAGCTGTCGGGCCTCTTGCGCACCAGCAACGTGAGGATACTGGACCCGGCGCGTCCGCAGTTCGCGCCGGTGAAGCCCCACGTGAAGCGCAACCTGATGGTGGGCATGGTGCTGGGCCTCTTGACGGGGCTGGGCGCGGCGCTGCTGCTGGACCTGCTCGCGAACACGGTGGCCTCGCAGGAGGACGTGGAGGGGCGGCTGGGGCTGGCGTTCCTGGGCGTGATGCCGCGCATCGAGGGCAACCGTCCGCCCAAGGACCGCGACCTCTTCGTGCACCGCGAGCCCAAGTCGTCGGTGGCCGAGTGCTGCCGCGCCATCCGCACCAACCTGCTCTTCATGTCGCCGGACGCGCCCTTCAAGACGCTGGTCGTCACGTCCAGCGGGCCGCAGGAGGGCAAGTCCACCACGACCATCAGCCTGGGCGTGGCCATGGCCCAGAGCGGCAACCGGGTGTTGCTGCTGGACACGGACATGCGCAGGCCCCGGCTGCACCGGGCCTTCGGGGTGCCCAACGAGCTGGGCATCTCCTCGCTGGTGGTGGGCGAGGGCACGCTGGAGGCCGCGGTGAAGAGCACCGAGGTCCCCGGGCTCTTCGTGCTCCCGTGTGGCCCCTTGCCGCCCAACCCCGCGGAGCTGCTGCACACGCGCGCGTTCGCGGACCTGCTCAAGCTGGTGGCGGGGAAGTTCGACCGCGTCCTGTTGGACAGCCCGCCGCTCAACGCGGTGGCGGACGCGGCGGTGCTGGCCACGCAGTGTGACGGCGTGGTGCTGGTGCTCAAGGCGGGCAAGACGAACCGGGACTCGGCGCAGCGCGCGCTGCGCTCGCTGGCGGACGTGCAGGCGCGCATGTACGGCGCGGTCCTCAACGACGTGGACCTCAAGGCGCCGGGTTACGGCGGCACGTACATCGCCTATCAGGGTTATGGGCAGTACGCCGAGGACCCCAAGGACCGGGTGGCGCAGTCGTGAGCGCGCCGCTGACGGGAGCGGGCCTCCGGGTGTTGCACCTGGGCAAGTTCTATCCGCCGGCGTCCGGCGGCATCGAGAGCCATGTCCAGACGCTGGCGCGCGCGCAGGCGGCGCAGGGCGCGCGGGTGGAGGTGCTGTGCGCCAATCACTCGCGCGACTCGGGGAACACCAGCCACGAGTTCCACGGGAAGAGCCCCACGCATGAGGAGTGGGACGGGCTGGTGCGGGTGGTGAGGTTGGGGCGGCGCGCGTCGGTGGCGCGCATGGACGTGCTGCCGGAGCTGCCCGGGACGCTGCGGCGGATGCTCGCCCAGGGCGTGGACGTGGTGCACCTGCACACGCCGAACCCGACGATGCTCCTGGCGCTGGACATGGTGCCCCGGCTGCCGGCCGTCTTCGTCACGCATCACAGCGACGTCATCCGGCAGAAGGTCGCGGGCGCGCTCTTCCGGCCGCTGGAGCTCTTGCTCTATGCGCGCGCGCTGCGAATCTTCTCGGACAGCGAGGCGTACATCGAGGGCTCCACGCTGCTGAAGATGTTCCGGAGCAAGGTGCGGGCGTTGCCGCTCGGCATCGATGTGGAGCCCTACCTGGCGCCGTCGGTGGAGGCGCTCCAGGCCGAGGCGCGCTGGCGTCAGGACTTCGAGGGGACGCCGCTGTGGCTGATGGTGGGGCGGCTCGTCTACTACAAGGGTTTGTTCACCGCGCTGGAGGCCCTGGCGAAGGCGCCGGGGCGGCTGGTGGTGGTGGGCGTGGGGCCGTTGGAGGCGGAGGGGCGTGTTCGCGCGAAGGCGCTCGGCGTGGAGTCCCGCGTGACGTGGGCGGGCTATCTGCCGCCGGCCTCGCTCATGGGGGCCTATCGCGCGGCCACGGCGCTCTGGTTCCCGAGCAACGCGCGCAGCGAAGCCTACGGTCTGTCGCAGGCGGAGGCGATGGCCAGCGGCCTGCCCGTGCTGAACACGGCGATTCCGCACTCGGGCGTCGCGTGGGTGAGCCGTCACGAGGAGACGGGGCTGACGGTGCCGGTGGGTGACGCGGACGCGCTGGCGCGCGCGGCGCGGAGGCTCGTGGAGGAGCCCGGGCTCGCGGAGCGGCTGGGCCGTGGAGCGCGCGAGCGCGCGGAGGCGGAGCTGCGGCACGATGTCATGGCGACGCGCAGCCTGAGGCTCTACGCGGAGGCGCTGGGTCGTCCCGTGCCCGAGATGGCGGGGGATGCGAGCGAGGTCCCCGCGCTCACCGGTACGGGGAGGGCCTGAGACGCCCGCATGCGCGCGCTGCACGTCTACAGCGGCAACCTCTACGGAGGCATCGAGTCCTTCCTCGTCGCGCTGGCGCGAGCGTCCTCGCTTCACGCCGAGGGCACGACGCATGAGTACGCGCTGTGCTTCGAGGGGCGGCTGTCGACGGAGCTGCGCGAGGCGGGCGCCGCGGTCCACCTGTTGGGCAGCGTGCGGGTGGCGCGGCCCTGGACGGTGTGGCGCGCTCGGAGGGCGCTGGGCGCGTTGCTGAAGACCGGTGGATACGCGGTGGTCGTCTGCCACGCGGCGTGGCCGCAGGCCGTGTTCGGCCCCGTGGCGCGCGCGGTCGGTGTGCCGCTGGTCTTCTACCAGCACGATGCCTTGACGGGTGCGCACTGGGTGGAGCGCTGGGCCGGTGTCACCTCGCCGGACCTGGTGCTCGCCAACAGCGCGTACTCCGCGCGCTCACTCGGCAGCGTGTATCCCCGGGCTCCGCATCGGGTGCGCCATCCGTTGGTGCAGGCGCCGGCGCGGGTTCCAGCGTCCTCGGAGCGCGCGGCGCTGCGGGCCGAGCTCGGCGCGAGCGACGAGGACGTGGTCATCCTCCAGGCCTGCCGGATGGAGGCGTGGAAGGGACACCGGCTGCTGCTCGAGGCCCTGGGCCGCCTGCGCGAGGCGCGGGGCTGGCGATTGTGGGTGGCGGGCGGGGCGCAGCGTGAGGAGGAGACGCGCTACCTGGAGGGGCTGCTCGCTCAGACGCGTGCGCTCGGCCTGGACGGGCGGGTGCGCTTCCTGGGGCAGCGCTCGGACGTGCCCCGACTGATGCGCGCGGCGGACGTGCACTGTCAGCCCAACACGTCGCCGGAGCCCTTCGGCCTGGCCTTCGTGGAGGCGCTCCAGGCGGGGCTGCCCGTGGTGACGACGGCGCAGGGTGGGCCGCTGGAAATCGTGGACGAGACGTGCGGTCGGCTCGTCGCGCCCGAGGCCGGCGCGTTGTCCTCCGCGCTCCTTCGACTGGTGGTGGACGCGGAGGCGCGGCGCAAGCTGGGCGCGGGTGGGCCCGCTCGCGCGGCGGCGCTCTGTGCGCCGGAGGTCTTCTTGCGCGGCCTGGACGAGGACCTGCGCGTGGCCGTGTCGGGAGTCGAGGCGTGAGCGCTCCACGGCCGTCCCCTCGGCCTCAGCTCCAGGGGCCTGGCGTGCTCGGGCGCAGGTACGTGCGCCGCGCGCCGGGCGCGCCGCTGGAGGTGGCGACGCCGCAGCCACCGAGGCAGCCGTCGCCGTCGTCGAAGGAGGCACCGCCCGCGCCGCCTCGCACGGGCCTCCTGTCCTCGAGCCGGCTGGTGCCGCTGTTCATCGGCGTGCTCGTCGCGTGTCAACTCGCGCTGCTGGTGGAGGCCATCGCGCCTCTGCGCGTGCTGGTGCGCATCCTGGCGTTCGGGTTGAGCCTGGCGCTGCTGGTGCTCGTCCCCGGGCGCGGGGCGAGGCATCCGGCGGTGCCCTTCGTGGTGGGCTCGCTGGCCATCACCACGCTCAACTTCTTCCACCCGGGCACCGTCAGCCCGATGGCCGGCGTGGTGCAACTGGGCATCCAGTTGTCCATCATCGCGCCGTTGTTCTGGGTGACGCGGCTGTCCATCGACTCGCGCGTCTTCCGGCTCACCCTCACGCTGTTGTTCCTCTTCAACACGGCCAGCGCCTCGGTGGGCGTGCTCCAGGTCTACTTCCCCGGCCGCTTCCAGCCGGCGATGTCGGCCGCGGTGCAGGCGCAGGGCGACTCCTATCTGCGCAGCCTGGAGTTCGAGACCGCCAGCGGCGCGCGCGTCTTCCGGCCCATGGGGCTGACGGACATGCCGGGCGGCGCGGCGACGGGGGGCTTCTATGCGGTGCTGCTCGGCAGCGGCTTCCTCTTGTCCTCACGCAAGGGCCTGTCGCGCGCGCTGAGCGTCGTGGGCATCATGGTGGGGTTGCTCTGTCTCTACCTGTGCCAGGTGCGCGCCATTGCCCTGACGCTGGGCGTCTGTCTGGCGGCGATGGCGGGCATGCTCGTGCTCACCGGCCGCGTGGCGCGGCTGGCGAAGCTGATGGCGGTGGTGGGCATGGCCAGCGTCTTCGCCTTCGGCTGGGCCGTGGCCGTGGGCGGCGACGCGGTGCAGAAGCGCTGGGACAGCCTGTTCGAGGCGAAGCCGGAGGAGGTCTACCACAGCAACCGGGGCCGCTTCCTCGAGGGCACCTTCGAGTACTTCCTGCCGGAGTATCCGCTGGGCGCGGGCCTGGGGCGCTACGGCATGGCCAACGCGTACTTCGGCGACAACTCCGACCCGGCGCAGCCGCCCTTGTGGGCCGAAATCCAGTGGACGGCGTGGGTCTACGACGGCGGCATCGTGGCGGTGGTGCTCTACCCCCTGGCGCTCCTGGCGACCATGGCGTGGGTGCTCCAGATGGCTCGGCGACGCCATGACTCCGGCGATGAGTTCTGGCTGTGGGGAAGCGTCATCTTCGCCTACAACCTGGGCGCGCTGGCCCTGACCTTCAGCTATCCGTTCTTCATGAGCCAGGTGGGCATGGAGTTCTGGTTGCTCAACGCGGCGCTCTTCGGCGCCTGGACGCATGCGAAGACCCTACACGCTCATCGCCGGTGATTTCGTCGCCACGGGTGGAATGGACCGCGCCAACCTGGCGCTCGCGCACTGGCTGGCGAAGCAGGGCGGCCCCGTGCGGCTGGTGGCCCACCGCATGGCGGACGAGCTGCTCGGCTTCCCCAACGTGCGCTTCGTGAAGGTGCCCAAGCCCGCGAACTCCTATCTGCTCGGGGAGCCGCTGCTGGCCGCGATGGGCAAGGCGTGGGCGCTGCGCACGCGCGCCGAGGGCGGCCGGGTGCTCGCCAACGGCGGCAACTGCGTCGTGCCCGGCGCCAACTGGGTGCACTACGTGCACGGGGCCTATGTCTCGGAGCACGTCGGCGGCGTGCTGCGCCAGGTGAAGGGCCGCGTGGGGCACGCGCGCTTCGTGAGCGAGGAGCGCAAGGCGCTGTGGCGCTCGAACGTCATCTTGGCGAACTCGAAGCGGACGCGCGCGGACCTGGTGGCGGCCACGGGCGTCCCCGAGGCGCGGGTGCACGTCGTCTATTACGGCAACGACTCGGAGCGCTTCCATCCGGTGTCGCCCGAGGCCCGACGCGCGGCGCGCGCGGAGCTGGGCTGGCCGGAGGACCGGCGCGTGGCGCTCTTCGTGGGCGCGCTGGGAGACCGTCGCAAGGGCTTCGACTCCCTGTTCCACGCGTGGGCGCGGCTGCACGCGCACGGGGACTGGGGCGTGGACCTGAAGGTGGTGGGCGTGGGCGCGCAGCGCGAGGCCTGGGAGCAGGAGGCGCGCACGCGAGGGCTGGAGCGGCGCATCGAGTTCCTCGGCTTCCGACGGGATGTACCCAAGCTGTTGTCCGCGGCGGACCTGCTGGTGTCCCCGACGCGGTACGAGGCCTACGGGCTGGGCGTCCACGAAGCGCTGTGTTCGGGACTGCCCGCGCTGGTGAGTCGCTCGGCGGGCGTGGCCGAGCGTTATCCAACGGAGCTCGCGGGCCTGCTGCTGGACGACCCGGATGACGTGGACGGCCTGGTCCGCGCGCTGGAGTCGTGGCGCGAGCACGAGGCGGCCTGGGCTCCCCACGTGGCGGCCTTCTCGGAGCGGCTCCGCGCGTGGACGTGGGACGACATGGCCGCCGGCATCGTCCAGGTGATGGAGCGCGAGGGCTGAGCGGTCAGCGCCGCTCGAGCAACTCCTCGAAGAAGTCCAGGTGCGCGCGAGCGACGACGGGCCACGAGAAGCGCCGCACGGCCCACTCGCGGCCACGTGAGGACAGCTCGCGTCGAAGCTCAGGGCTCTCCAGCACGTCCGAGAGCGCGCGAGCCCACGCACTGTCATCCGCCTCCGGCAGCAGCCGTCCCGCGTCGCCCACGGTGTGGGGGATTTCGCCGGAGGTGCTCGCGAGCACGGGCACGCCGCACGCGAAGGACTCCGCGAGCATGCGGCCGAACTGCTCCTTCCACCGAGGCATCGTCTGGCTCGGGCCGCAGAGCACATCCATGGCGTTGAGCACGCGCGGCACGCCTTCGTGGGGCACGCCGGTGAGGATGCGGACGCGGTCCTCATGGCTCGCGGCCCAGGCGCGCAACTCCGCCTCCATGGAGCCACCCCCTGCCAGCAGCGCGCGCCACGGTGTGCGGAGCTGCTCCAGCACGCGCATCAGCAGCGACACACCCTTCTCGGGGACGAAGCGCCCCAGGTAGCCGATGACGGGAGGACCGTCCGCGCTCCACCCGAGCTTGCGGCGCACGGCCTCACCCGAGGCGCGGTCCGGCCGGAACAGCTCCGTGTCCACGCCCATGGGGATGATGCAGGAGGGGCGCGCGGCATAGCCCGGTCGACCGAGCAGGTTGTCCTTCACCGTCTGACCGCCCGCGACCCAGCCGGCGCTGCGCCCGACGACGAAGCGCTCCGTCTGCGCGAAGGGCGGTGGGTAGCGCTTGGAGAGGTTCTGGAAGGTGCTGAAGACGAGGGGCACGCGGCGCGGGGTGAGCAGCGCCACCTCGAGCCCCGCCAGGACGAAGGGCTCCTCCCAGGCATGGACCAGGTCCACGCCGCGCCGCAGGTGCTCGCGCAGCTCCGGGCCGTAGACGAACGCGTGGAGTGAGCGGCTGAGGAAGGCTCGTACGCCCGCCACCTTCGCGGGCTCGTCGGTGTCTGCTTGGAGGTGGATGGGGCGCAGGTCACCGTGGAAGAAGCGCGGCGCCACGGCGGTGACGTCCCACGCGCCGCCTCCCACGCGGGCCATCTCGTTGGCGAGGCGCCGGTTGAGGGTGACGACGTACGAGTGCGAGACGGTGACGAGTCTGCGAGGCCGCTGCACGGAAGCTCCAGGGAGCGGCGGACGAAACCAGAGCCCCTCGGGGTGGTCAACCCGCGCGAGAGAGGGGCTGTCCGCTCAGGAGCGCGCGGTACACGGAGAGAATCTCGCGGGCGTAGCGCTGGCGGGAGAAGCGCTCCACGGCGGTACTCCGGGCCGCGGTGCCCAACCGGGCACGCAGGGGCGCATCCGTCAGCAGTCGACGCAGCGCCTCCGCCAGGGCATGGGCATCGTTCGGCGCCAGCGTGAGCGCGTCCACGCCATCGGTGAGGGCCTCGGCCGCGCCGCTCACGCGCGAGACGATGGCGGGGCGGGCACAGGCGAGGGCCTCCGCGATGGTGAGACCGAAGGGCTCGCGCCGCGTGCTGGCGTGCACGAAGACGTCCAGCGCGCGGTAGACGGGCGCGGAGTCGGGCTGGAAGGGCACGAGCCCGACGCGTCCGGTGAGCTTGCGCTGCTCGATGAGGCGACGCAGCTCGTCCTCGGAGAACTGCGAGCCCGCGGTCTGGTACAGCGGCGAGCCGACGACATAGAAGCGCACGGGCAGCGACGGCTCCACGCGCGTCAGCGCCTCGGCGGCCTCCAGGAAGAGGTCTTGTCCCTTCCAACGCGCATAGGTGGCCACCAGTCCCACGCGCGACGTCCCCGCTGGGGCGGGAGGCAGGCCCGCCAGCGCGTCCAGGTCGGCGGTGTCGCCCGTGTCCGGCGCGAAGCGGTTCACGTCCACGCCGTTGTAGACGACCTGCACGGGGACCCTGGGGAGCACCTCCCGGGTGTCGTCTCCCACGGCGCGCGAGTTGGCGATGGCCGCCGAGGCCAGCGGCGCGAGTGCGCCCATCGCGCGTCGCACCAGGGGACGCTCGCCGAGGAAGTCGTGGACGTGCCAGACGCGCCGGAGCGGCAGTCCCGCGGTGAACGCACTCAGCAGGTGGGACTTGATGCCGTTGGAGTGGATGAGGTCCGGACGCAGGCGCGCGACTTCGCGTCGAAGCACGTGTCCGTGGCTCGCGAGCAGGGCGGGCACGGGGAGCAGCTTGCTCGCGAAGCGCAGCGTATCGCCCAGGTTTCGCCCCCGCAGGGCGCTGTCCCCCAGGCTCGACAGGCGCGCGGGGAGCGGCAGGCAGCGCGCGTCCACGCCCAGTCGATGGGCCTGCTCCAGCAGCGGTCCTTCTGTCCCCGAGAACAGGTGGAGCGACAGTCCCGCATCCAACTCGCGCAGGCAGGACATCAAATCGAGCAACGCGCGCTCGGCGCCGCCGACAATACCTACAGGATTGAGGAAGAGGAGGCGCACGCACGGCGGACCGAAGCAGAGCCCTTCGAGGGCGTCAATCAGGGTTCATGAAGTCGTGCGTGACCGCACCCCTGGGTCACTGTCCGTCAAGGACTCAAGGGGATGCAGCGATGTCTTGGAAATGAAATCAAGTCAGAGAAGTGAATCCAGAAAAGCGTTTTGCGAGACGTTGGGAGACCTTCGGGTGAGATGGCTTCCGGCCTGCTTGCCGGGCAATGATGCGAGCAACGATGAGTCCTGCGCGTAAATGTCCTCGCTGTGGTGCGAACCACAGGCCGGGAGTGACGGTGTGTCCGCGCGAGGTCTTTCGTGCGGGTGTCGCCGCGGGCGCGGGTGCGTATCGCTCCGAATCGCGCGACGACACGGATGAGGCCACGTTCAAGCGAGGCCGGGAGACGCGCACGGAGCTCGTGAGGCCGCTGGTGGCGAAGGCTCCTGCGGGCGACATGACGTGGGAGGACTCCGTCACGCGCGACGTGCTCGTGGGCACGAAGGTGGGCGACTACCTCATCAAGCGCCGCATCGGTCACGGCGGCATGGGCATCGTCTACGAGGGCGAGCACGCCGTCATCGGCCGCAGGGTGGCCGTCAAGGTGATCCGCCCGGAATACGTCGACGGCGGTCGCGCCAGGGACCTGGCCACGGAGGCGCGCTCGGCGGCGGCCATCCGGCATCGCGGCATCATCGACATCTTCGGCTTCGGCACCATCCCCGACGTGGGCCAGTACCTGGTGATGGAGTACCTGGAGGGTGCTCCGCTGGACGAGGTGCTCCTCCAGCGCGCGCCGATGCTCGAGGTGGAGGTCATCCGGATTCTCGACGCGCTGCTGAGCGCGCTGGGCGCGGCGCACGGCGTGGGCGTCATCCACCGCGACCTCAAGCCCGGCAACGTGTTCCTGGTGCGCGAGGGGGATGGCTCGGAGTCGGTGAAGGTGCTCGACTTCGGCATCGCCAAGCGCAGCGAGGCCCCGTACGGGAGCACGCCGCAGACGCACGCCAACGCGTTGGTGGGGACGCCCGAGTACATCGCGCCGGAGCAGGCCTGTGGTCAGCAGGTGAGCCCGCAGACGGACTTGTACGCGGTGGGCGTGATGGCCTTCGAGATGCTGACGAAGCGGCTTCCTTTTGAAGGGGAGTCGGCGATGGGCATCGTGCTGCAGCATGTCCGCACGCCGCCGCCACCCGTGTCGCGCTATCGGGAGGTGAATGCCTCGCTGGCGGCGTTGGTGGCGCGGCTGTTGGAGAAGGAGCCGGCGGCGCGGCCCGCGTCAGCGGAGGCGGTGCGTCGGGAGTTGAAGGGCATCCTCGCGGGCTTCTCGGAGGGGGCCACGCGGTTGGCCATGGCGCCGTTGCAGGCGCCCCCCAAGGCGAAGGTGGCGCGCAAGGAACGACGGGCGAGAGTGCCAGAGCGTCGCGCTCCAGCGGATTCGGACCAGCGGACGAACGTGGAAGCGCCCACGATGTTGCTGGAGCAGACGGCGTTGGACCACCGCAGGGTGCGTCCTCGGCGCTCGCGCAAGTGGTGGATGGGCGGCGCGCTGGCGTTGGTGCTGGTGGTCGGAGGCTGGGCGTTCCTGTCACAGGCGCGAGCGGCCTCTGTTCGCCGTGAGTCGACTCCGGTGCTGGTGAGTGAGGCGCCGGGGACGGGCACCGTGGTGCTCAGGGTGAGCGGGCCGCCCCTGATGGAAGTGCTCGTGAACGGGAAGAGCCACGGGGAGCGCTACGTGCTCGAGTTGCCCGAGGGCATCCATCGGCTGGAGGTGCGGAGCCGGGATGCCGGGACGACGTACAGCGGCTCCCTGGAGATTCGCGCGGGTGCGTTCATCGAGCACCACGTCACGCTGTGAGCCGGGCACTGGCTCCGTGACGTTGGTGCTGATGTCCTCCGTGGCGGCGCGGAGATGTGTCGAGCAAGCGCCGATGCGCCGCTTCCTCGTGGCGCTGGTACTGAGAGGTGTGTCTGCTCAGCGCAGGAGGCGTTGATACGCGTCGAGGAGGGTTCGCCCGTGAGCCGTCCACGTGAAGCGCGCCGCGCGGGCGAGGCGGGCTTCGAGCGGGGGCGGCGACAATTTGCCGGAGAGCAGCGCGTCGACGGTCTCCGTCCACGCGGCGATGTCTCCGATGGGGCAATAGGAGCAGGTCTCCGCGCCCACTTCGCGCAGCACGGGCAAATCACTCGCCACCACGGGGACGCCGCAGGCGAGGGCCTCGATGAGTGGCAGACCGAAGCCCTCGGCTTCGCTCGTGATGAGCACGGCCTTGGCATGTCGGTACAGGCCCGCGAGCGTGGCGCGAGGCTGGAATGGCGGCTGCACGAGCGCATCGCGGAGCCCCAGCCGCGCGACCTGCTCTCGCTGCGACGCATTCAGTGCGCCACCTTGCTGAACGAGCCGCAGGTCCGGATGCCGTGCACGCAGCGCGGCGAACACCTCGAAGAGGACGTCCAATCGCTTGCGCGGAATCGCGCTGCCGACGTGCAACAGATAGGGCCGTCCACCGAGGGGCGCGAGCACCTGTTCGCTCTGGTCGCCAGGGACGGGCTCAGGTCTGTACTCGGGCGAGGTCCCGAGCGGAGCCCAGACCAGGCGCGCGGGGTCGACGAGTCCGTGGGCGAGAAGCTCGTCACGAACGGCCTGTGAGTTGTGGAAGACGATGGCAGCGCGCTCGAGCCCACGGAGTTGTGCCCGCGCCAGGAGTCGGAACCACGCGGGCCGCTGCTCACGGTGTGGCTCCACGATGGAGCGGAACGCATCCAGGTCGTGACAATAGACACCCGTGCGCGAAGCCGGGAGTGCGTGGACGAGCTGCGCATAGCTGTGGTCCACGACATGGAAGGCGTCGAACCAGGGCCGCGAGAGCAGCGCCCGGGCCGGGTAGAGCCCGAAGCGGGTCAGCAGCCGATCGACATTGAACGCGACATTCCGCGCGCCCACGCCTGGCACCCGCCGCGCCACGGAAGGAATGGGCGGACGAAGCGCATGCGCGGAGACCTCGGAAGGGTGTGCAGCGAGTTCCTCCAGGAGTGCTTCGCCCACCAGGTCCATGCTGTGCCAACCCTCCTCACGAGGGTCCATCAGCACCGCGAGCTCGAGCGACGTTGTCACGAGCGACTCCCGATATCGGAGAGGAGGGTCTCCACGGTGTGCTCCAGCGCGAAGCGCTCCCGATACAGCCCGGCCGCGCGCTCACCGAGTGCCGCATGTTCCTCCGGCTGAGCGAGGAGCCGCTCGGCAACTTCAATCATCGCACTCGGGCTCGTGTCTCCCGCGAGGGCGACGGCGCGCGACTCATGCCAGAGGGGCTCCGTCAGGTGCCCCGTCTGCGTGACGAGCGCAC
Organism: Myxococcus guangdongensis; assembly: GCF_024198255.1. Classification (NCBI taxonomy): domain Bacteria; kingdom Pseudomonadati; phylum Myxococcota; class Myxococcia; order Myxococcales; family Myxococcaceae; genus Myxococcus; species Myxococcus guangdongensis. The sequence continues at coordinate 577,751 of NZ_JAJVKW010000002.1, read as the reverse complement.
GGCCCAGCGCCAGTCCCGCCATGGTGGACGTGCGTCGGGTGCTGACTCCATCCGGATAGGGCTGAATCAGCACCTCCATCGCGGCCAGATGCGCCGCGAGCTCCAGGGGCGCGAGGTCCTCGCGTGCGACGATTCGCGTGGCAAGTCCGGGATGCTGCTCACCCAGCTCGCGCGCGACGCTCCGACTGCCTCGACCCAACAGCAGGAACCGCCGCCGCTCGTCCGCGCGCAGCAGTGACACGAGCACTGTCTCGAGCGGCCCTCGAATCGCGGACCCATAAGTCCCGAAGTGGCCCAACCAGAGACCCGCGCCCAGTTCCTCGCGGACCACGCGCACGAGCTCCTCGGGCACCTCCGTGGGCAGCGTGCTGGGAACCGGCCTCCATTCCGCGCGTCCACGAAGCCCGGAGGGCAGATGGTCCGCCCAGGTGGGAATGGAGACGAACACACGTCCCGTGTCCCGAGCCACCAGCCGCGCCATCACGCGGGTGACGCCGGCGAGCACCTGATGGCGCACGGGCGAACCGAGACTCCACGGGTAGACGATCTCGTGGAAGAACACCCACCGCTCGTCCCGCACCCGCGAGGAGAACCAGGCGCAGAACGGCACGTTCATCGCCTTCATCCCGAAGGCATGCGGCACGTACTGGAGCAGCAACCGTCGAGGCCCGGGACACCGGTCCAGCTCACGCGTCAACCGAACCAATCCCGGCGGCGTGAAGAGCGCGGGGATGCGGTGGACCGTGACGCCCTGCTCGTCGATCGTGCCCGCATCACCAGGAGCCCAGACGTGGACCCGCTGACCTCGGAGCGCGAGCCCTTGAGCGACGAGGGCCGTGTAGTCACTGACGCCGCCGGGCTGGGGCGGATACTCACCCGTGAGCAGGTGCCACGTGCGGGCCTCCACGGCTCAGGAGGCCTCCATGTCGCGGACGGCGAAGAGCTGGAAGGCGAGCTGGGGGACGCGCGTCGCCAGCGGCTCGGTGAGGATGGACAGGCGGCTGCCCAGTCGCGCGGGCCGGATGCGCGGCAGCGCGAAGTCTCCGCGCAGGGGCTTCAAGCCGCTCATGCCGGTGACACGGTATCCGCGCAGCTCGAAGTCATAGACCTCCCAGCCCGAGCGGTGCACCTGGTGCACGTTGTTGTCCCACTCGTCCTGCGGGAGGAAGCCGTTGGGTGTGAAGATGACGACGCGCTTGCGCGCGAGCGACTCCATCATCTCCAGCAGTCGATAGCCCTCGGGCTTGTCGAAGTGCTCGATGACGTCCAGCGCGACGACCGCGTCGAAGCTCTTGGGCGCGAAGTGCTGTCCCACCTGGAGCAGGTCCAGCTGGTGGTACTCCTGATGGATGCCCGCGGCGCGGCTGCGCTCGATGCTCGCCGAGTAGCCATCGACGCCCACGGTGCGCGAGAACTCGCGGGAGATGTGCTTCAGGGGAGAACCCGAACCACAGCCGATATCGAGCACGCTGTCGCAGGTGCCCACGAGCGTCTCTCGCAGCGTGCGGTGGAACACCTCGTGCTCGGCGACGAGGACCTCGCGCTTGAGGAACTGGAAGAGGGATGGGCTCGGTGACATGGCGGGCGGACCGTAGCCTCGCGGCTTCCTGGGTGGCAACCACGAGTGCGGCACCCTGGCGACCGAGCGGGCCCTGGTCCTCTGGTGACCCACGCGGCACACAAGTGCAGGCCCGCGCGTGTCGCTTGTGAGGGGAGAGGGGCCTCGCTACCATCGAACCCTCATTCGAGCCTCGAGCGCGGGTGGGCGCCGTCCACGTGGGCCGGCCTTCTCCCCGCGGCCCGGAAGCAGACAGCCCCCTTTGCGATGAATGCGACCGCGGCACCCCAGGTGGACACCGGCGAGGTCAAGGCCCGTGCCCTGAAGGGCATGATTGTCCTCGTGCTGCGCACCGTGGCCTCGCAAGGGCTGCGGGTCATCAGCGCCCTGGTGCTCTCCCGGCTGCTGTTCCCCGCGGACTACGGCCTGTTCGGCATCGTGGCCTACGCGAGCTCGCTGGGCGTGTTCCTGGGCGACCTGGGCCTGAGCGCCGCGCTGGTGCGTCAGTCGCACGAGCCCACCCAGGATGAGACCTTCACCATCTTCTGGAGCCACCAGGCCCTCACCGCCGTCATCGTGGCCGCGGTGTGCGCGATGGCGCCGGTGCTCACCGAGGGCTACGCGCTGGGTGCGGAAGCCGTGCCGATGGTGTGGGCCATGGCGCTGGGGTTGTTCCTGTCCTCGCTGCGCGTGATTCCGTTGATGGCGCTGGAGCGGAAGCTCGCGTTTCCGCTCATCGCGCGCGCGGAGTTGGTGGAGAACGTGGCGCAGGTGGCCGGCACCCTGGCCCTGGCGGCGGCGGGGATGGGGGCCTGGGCCTTGGTGGTGGGCTCGCTCATCCGAGGCGCGGTGGGGCTCGTCTGCATCGCTTGGGCGTCCCCGTGGCGTCCGCGAGGGATGTTCCGGTGGGAGGTGCTGAGGCGGCTGGTGGGCTTCGGGCTGGCTTTCCAACTCCCGCCGTTGGTGGCGGCGCTGGTCGCGGGCTGGGTGCCCCTGGTGGTGGGGCAGGTGCTCGGCAAGGACGTGGTGGGGTTGGTGAACTGGGCCTGGGCGCTGGCCTCCACGCCGATGATGTTGAGCGTGGTCCTCAACCGCGTGGCCTTCCCCGCGTACTGCCGGATGCAGGATGACCCGAGCGGGTTCGCGGAGTATCTGAAGACGTCGCTCCGGCGGTTGTCCGCGGCGCTGTTGCTGACGTTGCCGGTGGCGGTGCTGGGGATGCCGGTGCTGGTGCCGCTGTTCTTCGGTCAGCGCTGGATTGCCGCGGTGCCGCTGGTGCAGTGGTTCACGCTGGAGTGTCTGCTCATCACGCTCACGGGGCTGTTGGCCACGGCGCAGAACGCGGGCGGTCGGCCGTGGGAGCGCTTCGCGGTGGTGGTGGGCGTGGGCGTGGCGAAGTGGGGGCTCGGCACCTGGGCCATCCATCGCTGGGGGCTGGAGGGAATCGGACCGGTGGGCCTGATGGTGTCGGCGCTGGAGGTCGGGGTGACGGCGTGGCGGGTGTCGCACCTGAACCCTGGGCTGCGAGGGCTGATGTGGCAGGTGGTGGAGCCGCTGGTCTCGGTGGGGCTCCTGTTGGCGGTGGCGGCGCTGATAGCGCTGAGGCTGGTCCCCGAGGGGGATTGGGCGCGGTGGGGCGTGGGCGGTGTGTCGTTCCTGTTGCTCGTCCTCGCGCGGGAGTGGCTCCCGGGGCTGCGCTCCATGGTGGGCGAGGTGCGGGACATCATCGAGTTCGTCCGGGCGCGACGCGCGACCCGGTCCGCGCCGGCGAGCCCGGCGTCATGAAGGACGTGAGGCATTCGATGTCGAAGCCCGACTTGATCATCTCCATCGTCAATCACAGCAACCCGGAGCTGCTGCACGACTGCCTGCGGACGCTGTACGCGACGACGCGCGATTGCACCTTCGAGGTGTGGGTGGTGGACAACGCCACGGACGGCCGGGGCGTGGAGGCGATGCGGCGCGACTTCCCGCAGGTGCGCTGGCTCTTCAACACCGCGCGCAAGGGCTTCTCCGCCAATCACAACCAGGTGCTGCGGCAGGCGTCGGGCCGCTACTTCTGCATCTTCAATGACGACACCATCGTGCACGAGGGGGCGTTCGACTCGCTCGTGCGGTTCATGGATGAGAACCCGCGGGTGGGGATGGCGGGCGCGCGGCTGTTGAACGCGGATGGCACCATCCAGAACTGCACCTTCCGGCCGATGTCGTTGTCGGGGCAGCTGTTCGATTTGGTGTTCCTGCCGCGTCCGTTGCACTTCCTGAAGCGCAAGGACATCGACCCGGCGCAGTACGGGCACGAGGAGGCCCGGGTGAACTGGGTGCTCGGCGCGTGCATCGTGGTGCGCGAGGAGACGTTGGCGGAGGTGGGGCTGCTCGACGAGGCGATGTCGCCCCTGGGGAACACGGAGGACACGGACTGGTGTGTCCGGGCGTGGAAGGCGGGCTGGGAGGTGGCCTTCTGTCCGGAGGCGGTGATTACCCACCTGACCAGCCGCTCGTTCCGTCCCTCGGCCACGGGGCCGGACAAGGTGCGCGTGGAGCTGTGGCGCACGCGGGTGGCGTACTTCCGCAAGCACCATGGTCGGATGCGCGAGTGGATGCTGCGCGCCATCCTGGTGGGGACGCTGCCGTACAACTCGCTGGTGCTGACGCAGACGTTGCTGCGAGGGCGCATGGAGTTGACGGAGTATCGGCGGCAGCTCGCCACGTTCCTGCGCATCTCCGAGATGGGGCTGCGGACGCGGGTCTGACGACATGCCCTTCTTCTCTGTCGTCATCCCCACGTACAACCGGGCGCGGCTGTTGGAGCGGACGCTGGTCTCGGTGTTCGCGCAGGAGGAGCGGAACTTCGAGGTGCTCGTCGTGGACGACGGCTCCACGGACGACACGCTGGAGGTCCTGGCGCGGCTGGGCGAGCAGGTGAGGGTGCTTCAGCAGTCCAACGCGGGGCCCGGGGTCGCGCGCAACCGGGGCATCGAGGCGGCCCGGGGCGAGTACGTGGTGTTCCTGGACAGTGATGACCTGTGGTTCCCGTGGACGCTGTCCTCGTACCGAAAGGTGATCGAGGAGCAAGGAAAGCCGACGGTGGTGATGGGCACGTCGGTGACCTTCCGAGACGAGTCGGAGCTGGCGCGGGTGGGCCGTGAGCCCGTGCGCGCGTCACCGTTCGCGGACTATCTCGCGAGCGCCTTGGACCGGACGCCGCGCACGGCCTGTGTGCTGGCGGTGCGGACGGAGGCGCTGCGGAGGGTGGAGGGCTTCACGCCGCTGCGCATCGTCGCGGAGGACTACGACCTGCTGTTCCGGTTGGGGACGGAGCGGGGCTTCGCGTGGGTGCGCTCGCCGGTGATGGTGGGTTATCGCCAGCACCACGGCTCCGAGTCGACGATGCTGGAGTCGGCCCATCAGGGCATGGCGTACCAGTTGATGCAGGAGCGGCTGGGTCGCTATCCCGGAGGCCCTGAGCGCAGGCGCGAGCGACTGGAGATGTTGCTGTACGCCACGCGGCACGTGTCACACGTGATGGTGGACCACCACCGGATGGACCTCGCGATGGATTTGTATTGGCGAGGGTTGCCGTTCCATCGGGAGGTGCCCCGGTGGCGCTATCTGTTGGGGTTTTTGCCCAAGGTGGCGTTGAGGCGGCTGAAGCACCTCGTCCGGCGTCGTTGAGCCCGGCCGAGCGGCCAGGGCCTTGCCCGTCTCGAGTGTTTCCACAGCAGGCGGCCATCCGGGCTGCCGAGCGGAGCGAGGTCTGCGCATCTTCCGAGGGACGTTTGTGTGGCCCTTGCGCGGAGGCTGGACATGGAACGGGTCCGCTCGAAGAGGACGGTGACGTCTCGCAGGTCGCGAGCCCCGCGACGCGGGAAGGTGTGGGGAGGCATCGACCTGGGCGGGACGAAGATCGAAGCCGTGGTCATCGATGGGCACGGCAAGCCGATAGGGCACGCGAGGCATCCGACGCCCACGCAGGGCGAGCCGGCCGACGTGGTGCGCGAGATGTACGGCGCGCTGGAGGAGGCGGTGCGGACGGCGGGGCTGCGGCTGACACGGCTGGGAGGCGTCGGCGTGGGGGCGCCTGGGGCGGTGGACGCGAACGCGGGGACGCTGGCGCGGGTGAGCAACGTGGGGCGTGGATGGACGGCTCCGTTCCCGCTGGCGGGGAGCCTGTCCGAGCTGACCCGTGGTCCCGTGGTGCTGGGCAACGATGTCCAGGTGGCGGTGGCAGCGGAGTATCGGCTGGGGGCGGGGCGTCCCTATCGCTCGGTGCTGGGGGTGTGGTGGGGCACCGGGGTGGGTGGAGGGCTGGTGTTGGATGGCGTGCCCTGGCGAGGCCGTGGGGCGGCCGGAGAGATTGGCCACATGGTGGTGAAGCCCGGCGGGGCGCGATGTGGCTGTGGCCGGCGAGGCTGCATGGAGGCCTACGCGGGGCGCGGAAACATGGAGCGCGAGGCGCGCAAGGCTGAGGAGAAGGGCGAGAAGACGCAGCTGTTCGAGTTGATGCGCAAGAAGCGGCGCACGCGGCTGACGAGCAGCATCTGGAAGAAGGCGCTGGAGGAGGAGGACGTGCTGGCCACGAAGCTCATCGAGCGGGCGGTGCACATGCTGGGCGTCGGACTCGCGTCAGCCATCAACCTGCTGGATGTGGAGGCCGTCATCCTGGGCGGCGGGTTGGGCTCACGTCTGGGCGTCGAGTACGCCGGGCGGATTCATGAGGCCATGAGCCCGCATGTCTTCATGACGGAGCGACAGCCCCCGGTGCTGGTCGCGGAGTTGGGTGAGCTGTCGGGCGCGATTGGCGCGGCGCTGCTGGTCGAGCCTGACGTGACGTAGTGTGTGCCCACTCGATTTTGAGTCGAGCGACACGGGCCAGACGAGAGCGCCGCCGATGTGGACACGGCTCCGCCTTGGTGGGCAGGATCACGTCGCGTGGACAGGCCGCGTGAATGCGCGACGTGAGGGGACCGTGTACAGCAAGGACATCTTCTCGACGGTCGCTTTTTCAGGCAGGGCTCTGCTTGGTCTGGTGGGACTTCTGGGAGGGCGCTTGTTATCCGGGGCGGCCGTCATGGGGTGATTGCCCGAGGGACGGCGGGAGTGGGGGGAGTGCATGCTCCTGCTCGGGGGCGTGAAGTCTCGCCGCATCCAGTGGCTGAGCTTCGCGTGGTTCTTCGGGAGCGCGTTCATCATCGCGGTGATGCTCTACGGCAAGCGGACGTACGGTTGGCCGTGAGGGTCGATTCCGCAGACGCGTGAGGGGAAATGGATGCCAGAACCTTGATGATCTTCCTTGCGTTCTCGAGCGGGATTGCAATCGGGCTGACGGGGCTCGTGGGAATGCGTGTCCTGGCCGCCGTCTCCATCACGGGGCATTGGCCGCGGAAACGCAGCGACTGGATGGAGTATCTGGTTTTCGTGACGGGCCCGGTTCGTCGTCCGCGCTTCCAGATCTACTCGATGCCTTGGTTTTGGGGCTGTGGGGTCATTTCGATTGTTTTCACCCTGGGCGTGATGCTGTTCGGACGATGGTTGCAGGGTGACCTCTAGTGGGGATGCGCCGGATTGGCGGCTGTCTGGTTGTGTTGTCGAGTGTTGTCGCCTGCGGTGTGGTGTTGTCGAATCGGGTGCTGCTGGATGGAATCAGTGGGTCCCTTCTTGCCTGGGGGATGGGCGAGGATACGGTCTACTCACCGAAGTATTCGGACAGGGGTTTTCGAGCTGTTTCTCCAAGTATGTCTGAAGAAGAGGTTCGAGCCCTGTTAGGCGAACCCATGGACATCAAGGAGCTATCCACGGGAAGCGGAGTCGGCTGGTCGTTCTCGAGAAGTGCCTCGAAGAACAACTACCGGATCCGGACCATCCGCTTTGGATCGGATGGTCGGGTCTTCGCCAAGACGGCTGATTTCTGGATGGATTGAGACGGTGCTGGGGGCGTAAGGCCACGGGGAGGCATCCCATGCTCGCGAGATAGACGACCCGATACGCGCCCATGGTGATGGGCAGGAGCGTCAATCAGCGCGACTCGTGCAACTGCGCATACGGGCCCTGCACCTGTGCCCAGCGGCTCGCCAGCACGAACAACACCTCTCGAACCGAGTCCCCCCGGAGCGCCAGCGCGGGACTCGCGAGTCCCGCCCCGACCAGGCTCACGCACTTCCTCAGCCGGGAGAGCGCTCCCATGCGGCGCCCCAGGTAGCGCGCCTCGAGCGTCCTCTCGCTGCGCACCACGCCCATGATGAGGCGGATGAAGTAGCGCGTCTCGAAGCGGGTGCTTGGGATGACATGCCACACCTTCAGCGTGGGCCCGTAGATGCGCCGGTGGCCCGCCTTGCCGAGCAGATATCCCAGCTCGATGTCCTCCCCACTCACCATCCGCTTCCCCAGCCGGCCCGGCATGAGCCGCTCGGGCGTTCGCCAGGGGACCGCATCGAGAACGGCCGAGCGTCGCATCCACAATCCCGCGCCAATCGTCGGCGCGAGCGTCGCCTCTGCACCGAAATCAATGAGCGCATCCCCCATCCGGTGGTTGATGGCCAGCAGGTGCTCGCGCCGCGAGATGCTCGGCGGTGGTGGCGTCTCGTACCGAGGATAGATGCGTGACACCACCATGCCGACGCCCGCGTCCTCGAAGTGCGCCAGCCCGTCGGCGATGAAGTTCGGCTCGGGGAGGTTGTCGTCATCCAGGAAGCAGATGATCTCTCGCCGCGCGCTATGGATTCCGCACAGGCGCGCGAAGAGCAACCCTTGGCGTGACTCGAGGACCACGCGCACGTCCACGCCTCGGCGACGCAGCTCCGCGACGGACGCGCTCTCTTCCACCACGCGCGCCGTGCCGTCCGACGAGTTGTTGTCCACCACCACCACTTCGAAGCCTCCGCTCGGCGCCTGCTGCGCGACCAGGGCATGCAACGGCGCCTCCACGCGCCGGGCTCCGTTGAACGTGGGGATGACCACCGTGACGCCAGGTGCGCTCATCGACGCGCCTCGGTCGTCGAGCCTCTGCTCGCACCAGACCTCGCGAAGTCGACCCTCGGCACCCGGAGCGCTCTGGATGGGGACACACGGCTCGTGGGGAGGGCTCCTGGGCGAGCCATCTTTCGCGCGGGGATTGATCATGGCTCTCTGGGACGCGGACCCCTCCGATTCTCGAGCGCCATTCCTAATCACTCAGGCGGTGCTGGCGCCAGTGTGGATACCCCTGCGTTCGCGCAGGCAGTCCCACGACGAGGAGACGGCTTCTCGCGGTTCCCTGTTTACGAGAACGTGGGCGCGGGGTGGGGCTGTCTGCCGCCGATGAACCGCGCCTTCGCTTCGACGAGCCGCCAGGACAGGACGGCGAGCACGAGCGTGGGGAGGAACGCCAGGGCCGCGTTCCACCACCACGGGTTGTTGCCGCCCATCAGTGCCGCGACGACTTGCTGCATGGGAAAAGCGTAGATGTAGAGCCCGTACGAGAAGTCACCGTAGCGCCCGAAGCTCGCGAGTCGGCTCGGAAGGAACGCGAGGTAGACCACCAGGTACGCGCCACAAGAGCCCATGGCGATGGACAGGCCCTTGCCCAGCAGCGACGTGGCCACGAGCACGAGCACACAGCCCGCGGCAATCCACGGACTCATCCTCACGCGCTCGCGCCAGAGGTAGATCACCAGCCCGCCTCCGAAGGCGAGCCCCAGGTTCGGCCAGAAGCCCAGCCGCCCGATGTGCAGCAGCGACACCCCCGCCGTGACACACCACCCGACCAGCGCTAGCTCCTTGCGCAACAATCCCGTGACGCCCAGGCCCAGCACGAGCAGGTAGAAGCCCACCTCGTACTTCAGCGTCCACAGCGAGCCGTTGACGGCTGCCGGGTACACGTTCCCCTCGAACACCCCGGGCAACGTCCATTGCGGCTCGACCAGGGTGAGGTTGCGAAGGATGAACGTGTACGTGTCCCGCGACGAGAAGTACTCCGCCAGCGGGAACGTGGTGAACACGGCGCCGAGCACGAAGGCGGTCAGCAGCAGCGACACCGCGAGCCCGGGGAAGATTCGCAACGTGCGCGCCAGGAGGAAGCCTCGGGCGTCGGGTCTGCGCTCCCAGCTCCGGGTGATGAGCACGCCGCTGATGACCAGGAACACCGCCACGCAGACCAGCCCGAGCGAGAGCTGCCCACGCGTGAAGTCCATCAGGGGCTCGGTGGAGTTCGCGAGGCCCTCGCCCAACGGGAATGCATGGCTGACGATGACGCCCGTGGCCGCCGCGAAGCGGAGGAAGTCCAGGTTGTTCCCCCGGCCTTCCAGACACTCACCCAAGGTGCGACGTGGTGGGGACGCCATGGTGAGGGCTCGTTCAACGTGACTGATGCAGGTGGGGATAGGGGCCCAGCGCTTGTGCCCAGCGGCTCGCGAGCACGAACAACACCTCGCGCACGGGGTCTCCCCGGAGCGCCAGCACGGGGCTCGCGAGCCCCGCTCCCACCAGTCGTGCCCAGTTCTTCAGCCGGGACAGCGCACCCATGCGTCGCCCGAGATAGCGCGCCTCCAGGGTCTTCTCGCTGCGCACCACGCCGACGATGAGCCGCAGGAAGTACCGCGTCTCGAACCGGGAGGGCGGGATGAGGTGCCACACCTTCAACGCGGGAGCGTAGATGCGCCGGTGTCCTGCCTTGCCGACCAGGAACCCCAGCTCGATGTCTCCTCCGCTCAGGAGTCGGTTGCCCAGCCTATCCGGCATGAGTTGCTCGGGTGTCTGCCAGGGAACCGCACCCAGGAAGGCCGTGCGGCGCAGCCACAGCCCGGCCCCAATCGTGGGGGCGATTGTGGCCCCCGCTCCGAAGTCGATGACCGCATCCCCCAGCCGGTGATTGATGGCGAGCAGGTGCTCCCTCCGGGAGATGCTGGGCGGAGGCGGTGTCTCGTAGCGAGGGTACAGCCGTGAGACCACCACGCCGACACTGGCATCCGCGAAGTGCGCCAGTCCATCGACGATGAAGTTCGGCTCCGGGACGTTGTCATCATCCAGGAAGCAGATGATGTCCCGCTGCGCGCTCAGGATTCCGCACAGTCGCGCGAAGAGCAGCCCCTGCCGCGCCTCGTGCACGACGCGGACCTCCACGCCACGACGGCGCAGCCCCGCGACAGCCGCGCTCTCCTTCACCACGCGCGCCGTGTCGTCCTTCGAGTTGTTGTCCACCACGACCACGTCGAAGCAGTCGCTCGTCGCGGTCTGCTCGAGCAGTGCTCGCAGAGGGGCTTCCACTCGGCGAGCGCCGTTGTAGGTGGGGATGACCAGCGTGACGCCGGGTTGACTCATGGCGCCGGAACTCCCTGGGGCACCGCGCCTCGCGAGAGCATCCAGTCCCTCAGCTTGAGGCAGGGTTTCTCCACCGCGACGTAGGTCACCCACGAAACGCCCAACGTCAGCGCGAGGTACGCCAGGAGGTCCAGCCCCCACGCGCCCAGGCGGAGGTCCAGTCGCTCCACCCCTCGCAGCACGAGCCCGTGCCAGAGATACGCGCCATAGGACAACAGCGCGACCTGGTACACGGCCCAGCGCGGGGCGCGAGGGAGCTGGAGCGACTCGATGCCCACGAGCACCCCGCCGAAGCCCACCGCCAGCCCGGCGAAGAGCCAGAGGTGGTTCGTCGTCGTCACGATGGCGCCGTGGTGCCCCACCGTAGCCGCCAGCACGCCCACGCCCGCGAGCCCACACAGCATCCGTCCGCGCGGCGACCAGCTCCGCCACGTGGGCGCGGTCTTCGCCAGGAACACGCCGATGCCCAGCCCGTCCAGGTGCATCTCGGTGGACCACGGCGCGAGCGTGTCCAGGCTCGACAGGGTGACGTCCGCCGGCAGGCCGCGCGAGAAGAGCCAGCGCGCCGAGACGCTCAACGCCACCGAGCCCAGCCACGCCCACGCGGGCCAGCGACGCCCCCCCAGGGCGAACGCGAGCAGCGGCAGCACCAGGTAGAAGTGCTCCTCCACGCACAGGGACCAGCTCTGCACGAAGTCGCGCGGGTGCCCGAAGTTCTGGAGGAACAGCGCGTAGTGCCAGCCGCCTCCAACGAACGGCGTGCCCACCGTCCACGGCTTGAGCGCGTAGAGCGCGAGCACCACGAAGTACAGCGGCAGCGTGCGCATCCAGCGCTTCAGCCAGAAGGTGCGCAGCTGCGCGCCCAACGTGGGCCCTTCCTCCGTGGCGAAGACCTGCCGACCCACGAGGTAACCCGAGAGCACGAAGAACAGGTCCACGCCCATCCACCCGTGCGCGAACGCGAAGCGCACCGCGTACGGCACGGCGTCATGCACCGCCGCGGGCGCATGGAACACCAGCACGCCGAGGATGGCGAAGGCCCGCAGCACATCCAGCCCATCCATGCGCCGCGGGGACGCGAGCTCGCCACTCAACGGGGTGCTCCCGACGGCGGCGGTCCGTGGGCTTCTCGACGAAGGGATGTCCTGGGAGGCATGTGGATGGCTGGCGCATTGTGTCCCCCGACGCGAGGGCGTCAACAGCGGACGACGAAGGGCCTGACAGCAGGGCCGGCCTCTCGCATTCTCCTCCGACGAGGAATCGGTTCCGTTCGAGGTCAACAATGACACGTCACAGCCCGCATGGTTGCTCGGCGAGGGACGACTCAGGCGACATCGCGGTGTCGCACAACGACATTCATTGACGCGCCGTGACGCTCACCGTCAGCATGACGAAGGCGGCCCATCTCGATGATCACCTTCTTCGTTGCCTTCCTCGTTTCGCTGATGGTCGCCCTGGGGCTCACGTACGTCGTGCGCAATCAGGCGCTGGCGTGGGGGTGGCTCGACCAGGCCAATTCCAGTCGCAAGGTCCACGTGCGGCCCATTCCCCGGCTCGGGGGAATCGGCATCGTCGCGGGCTTCTTCGCGCCCCTGTGCGCGCTGTTCCTGGTGGACTCGGGCGTCGGGCACAACTTCCGCTCCCACACGGAACTGGTGATGGGCTTGTTCGTCGGCGGTGGCGTCATCGCCGCGCTCGGGCTCTACGACGATTTGCGCGGCGCGAACGCGCGGCTGAAGTTCAGCGTGCAGTTCGCGGTGGCGCTCGGCCTGTATGCGCTGGGCTTCCGCATCGAGGTCATCGCCAATCCCTTCGGCCCCGAGCTGAGCTTGGGCGCGCTGAGCCTGCCCTTCACCGTGCTGTGGATGGTGGGCGTAGTCAACGCGCTCAACCTCATCGACGGGCTAGATGGGCTCGCGGGCGGCGTGGCGTTCTTCGGCGTGAGCACCAACTTCATCCTCGCGCTGTCGCGAGGCGACGTGCTGCTGTGCCTGCTGATGGCGGCGCTCGCGGGGGCCATCCTCGGGTTCCTCGTCTTCAACTTCAACCCGGCCTCCATCTTCATGGGGGACACGGGCAGCATGTTCCTGGGCTTCGTGCTCGCGGCCGTCTCCATCAAGACGAGCACCAAGAGCGGCACCGCGGTGGCCATGCTCGTGCCCATCATGGCGCTGGGCCTGCCCATCATGGACACGCTGCTCGCGGTGATTCGCCGCTCGCTGTTGGGCCGGCCCCTGTTCAGCGCGGACAAGGAGCACATCCACCACCGCGTGATGAGCCGCATGGTGCTCAGCCACCGCTCCACCGTGCTGGTGCTGTATGCCCTGTGTGGCCTGTTCATGCTCACCGCGCTGGGCCTGAACTTCGCCAACAGCGCGCAGAGCGCCCTCTTGCTGTGCGGCATGGGCGTGGTCATCGCGGTGATGATGCGCAAGCTGGGCTACCTGGACCTGGGACGCGCCGGGGACATGCAGCAGCTTCGTCAGCGAAACCTCCGGCTGCGCTCGGTGGTGAAGCAGGTCATCGGCTCGGTGCGTGAGACCCGCTCGCCGCAGGAGGTCTGGAGCGCCGTGCGCCCGCTGGCGGACGTGCTGGGCGTGTCGCGCCAGGAGCTGCGCTTCCAGCAGGCCCACGACGAGCTCGTGGAGGGCATCGTCTTCGAGACCGAGCGCGCCGCGGGGCTGTCCCTGCCCTTCGAGCGGAGGCTCGAGGTGAAGGATGAGGACCAGGTGCTCGGCTCGCTGCTGCTCGTCTGGCGCGACGGCCGCGACGCCATCGACCGGGACGAGGAGCTGGCGCTGGAGCTGGTGGCGGACGCCATCGCGGAGCGCGCCGTGAAGTTCCTGGCCGTCGCGGACGCCGAACCCGGGCGCGTCATCGCGCTGCGCCGATGACGCCCCGCCCAGGCCCGAGCCCCCTCGTCGGGCTGCTGCGCGCCTGGCCCGAGCCCCCCGAGGTTCGCGCGCCCTTGGGCACCGACGCGGACACCTTCGTGCGCAGCGCCGTCCGTCATGGGCTGGCCGGGCTCGTGGCCCACGCGGTGGGACAGGCGGGGTGGCAGCTCCCCTCGGAGTCGAGCGCGCTGCTGCGTCGGGAGTCCCTCGCTGGCGCGGCCCGCTCGCTGCAGGTCAAGGCGCTGTTACTCAAGAGCCTGGAGGCGCTGTCCCGCGAGGGAATCACGCCGGTGTCCCTCAAGGGCTACGGCCTGGCGCTGAGGCTGTACCCGGACCCGCTCCAGCGCGCCACGCGCGACGTGGACCTGCTCGTGTCCCGCGCCGAGGTGGCGACGGCGGTGCACCAGCTCTCCAGCCTGGGGCTGACGGTGCGCCCGTCGCGCGATGGGCGCCACGCGGACGTGGACTCGCACCACCTGGAGCTGGAGGGCAAGGCGGGGCTGGTGGAGCTGCACTTCCGCGCGCTCGCGGGCTGGGGCAGGGCGCTCGAGGGCGACGCGCTGCTGGCGCGCGCGGTGGAGGGGACGGTGGATGGCCAGCGGGTGCGGTGGCTCCGCCCCGAGGACGAGGCTGTCTACCTGGCCCTCCACGCCAGCCACCACCTGCTGCAGCGCCTGGCGTGGCTGTTCGACCTGAAGCTCCTGGCGGCGCGGGGGCTGGACTGGGACCGCGTCATCGAGGGGGCTCGGGACACGGGGCTGCCCCAGCTCGTCTTCCACGGCTGGGAGGTGGCGAGGCGGCTGTTGGGGGCGCCGGTGCCGGAGGACGTCCTCGCCGCGCTTGCGCCCGCGGGGTGGCGCAGGCGCCTGGGGCGGCGGTTCTTCTCCGAGCCGCGGCTGGTGGCGACCGAGCTGGTGCACAGCCGGCCGCGCTGGATGGCGGCGAAGCTGCTCCTGTCGCCCGAGCCCGTGGCGATGGTCCGCTATGCGCTGCGGCGCCTGGACACCCTGCTGCGCGGCCCGCCCGACAGGTGAGCGGGTGGGGGCTCGCCCTGGGGGGCGGGCGGGATGTCCGCTGTCCACCAGGGCCTCGTCCCGACGGGCGCAGGCAGTGATTGCAGGGCATGCGGTGGGCCCGTTAAAGGGGGCCACCATGCCGCTCAGCCTGCTCGACACCTTCCGCGTCCTCGCCTCGTTCGACCCACCGCGAGGTGCCCTCAAGGGCGCGCCCTGGGAGGAGTACGTGGACTGGGCCATCGCCCAGGGCCTGGCGCCGCTGGCGGCCTACAACCTGGAGTACCGCCTGGGCGCCACCGCCGCGCCCGAGTGGGCTCGCGACAGGCTGCTCTCCGTCTACCAGGGCTCCGTCAACGACAACGTGATGAAGCTCGTCAACTTCAAGCAGGTCGTCGACGAGCTGGAGGGGCGCAAGCTGGTCCTCATGGGCTCGGCCGCCTTCGCCGAGGCGCTCTATCCGCACATCGGCTTCCGCCCCGTGCTCGAGCTTCAGCTGCTCATGCGCCGCATGGACGTGGACGGCTTCGCCGGCTTCCTCTCCAACCACGAGTTCAAGCCGGAGGCCGACACCTCCCACAGCGGGGCCACCAAGGTCGTCACCGACGGCCGCACCGCCATCCACCTCTACTCCGACATCCTGGGGCCCCAGCGCCGCGAGCAGGCCGCCGGCATCATCGAGCGCGCCAAACCGATGAAGGTCTACGGCCCGTCCATGTACCGGGCCGACCTGGAGGATTCGGTCCTCCTGGTCTGCCTGGAGCACGCGCGTCAGGGGTACGACGTACCCTGGCTGTCCTTCATCGACCTTCGCGAACTCGTCACGGGCGCGAAGTGGATGGGCGGGGTCTACTCGCGGCCGTTGGACGTGCCCGCGCTGCTCGCCCGGGCCGCCGACTGGCGCCTGGAGCGCGCCCTGTACACGTCGCTGTCCATCATCGCCCGCCTCTTCCCGGAGGCCGCGGCCGACGCCACCGCCGCGCTGCCGCCCCTGCGCCGCGCCACCCGTGAGCTCCTGGACCGCACGGTGGTGGGTCCAGTCAGCACCCCCGGCCGGACCTCGGCTCTCAGGGGCTTGGAAAGAGTGCGTCGCCTGCTCACCGGGCAGTGAGCCCGCCCGGTTGCTGAACTGGCCCTGGGACGGGCTTCCTTTCCGAGCGCGTCCCGGCGTATGAGTTCTGGTCAAGACACCTCCCCACTGGGACTCCTTCAATGCGTATTGCCATCATCGGAACGGGCTACGTCGGCCTCGTCGCGGGCACCTGCTTCGCGGACTCGGGCAACGACGTCACGTGCGTGGACATCGACGAGCGGAAGATCCGGATGCTCCAGGCGGGCGAGGTGCCCATCTACGAGCCCGGGCTCGAGGAGCTCATCAAGAAGAACGTGCGCGAGAAGCGCCTGTTCTTCACGCGCGACCTGCCGGAGGCCGTCTCCAACGCGCACGTGGTGTTCATCGCGGTGGGCACGCCCGAGGGTGAGAGCGGCGACGCCGACCTCCAGTACGTGCTGGCCGCCGCCGAGCAGATCGGCAAGGCGATGAAGCAGTACACGGTGGTGGTGGACAAGAGCACCGTGCCGGTGGGCACCGCGGACAAGGTGCGCGAGGCCATCCGCAAGGTGACGAGCGTGGAGTTCGACGTCGTCTCCAACCCGGAGTTCCTCAAGGAGGGCGCCGCGCTGGACGACTTCCTCAAGCCGGACCGCGTCGTCATCGGCGTGGACTCCGAGCGCGGCCGCAAGGTGATGGGCGAGCTGTACGCGCCCTTCGTGCGCACCGAGAACCCGGTGCTCTTCATGGACACGCGCTCGGCGGAGCTGACCAAGTACGCCGCCAACGCGATGCTCGCCACGCGCATCTCCTTCATGAACGACATCTCCGCGCTCTGTGAGAAGGTGGGCGCGGACGTGGACTTCGTGCGCAAGGGCCTGGGCTCCGACAAGCGCATCGGCTACCCGTTCCTGTTCCCGGGCGTGGGCTACGGCGGCTCGTGCTTCCCCAAGGACGTGAAGGCGCTGGGCGCCACCGCGCGCGAGTTCGGCCTGGAGCTGGACCTGCTGCGCGCCGTGGAGCGCACCAACGAGCGGCAGAAGAAGCTCCTGGTGAACAAGGCGACCAAGCACTTCGGCTCGCTGGAGGGCAAGAAGTTCGGCGTGTGGGGTCTGGCCTTCAAGCCGAAGACGGACGACATGCGCGAGGCTCCGTCCATCGAGGTCATCGAGGGCCTCATCGGCAAGGGCGCCACGGTGGTGGCGCACGACCCGGTGGCCACGCACACGGCCAAGCGCGTCTTCGGTGACCGCATCCGCTATGCCAGCGTGCCCTACGAGGCGCTGGAGGGCGTGGACGCGCTCTTTGTCGTCACGGAGTGGAACGAGTTCCGCCACCCGGACTTCGAGCGCATGAAGTCGCTGATGAAGTCGCCGGTCATCTTCGACGGCCGCAACGTGTTCGACCCCGTGCGCATGCGCGAGCTGGGCTTCACGTACTTCGGCATCGGCCGGCGGTGAGCCGGGGCGGTTCACTCGATGCACTGACGGGGCTGCGCTTCTTCGCGGCCCTGCACGTCGTGCTGTTCCACTTCGCGCGTCCGGCCCTGGCGCCGGCGCCCGAGTGGCTGCAGGACCTGGTGGGCGCGGGCTTCTCGGCCGTGGGCGTGTTCTTCGTCCTGTCCGGCTTCGTGCTCGCCTGGAACTACCTGGACGCGGACGGGCGCATGGAGACGGGCACGCGCGCCTTCCTCGCCGCCCGCGTGGCCCGCGTCTATCCCGTCTATCTGCTGACCTTCCTGTTGTCCGCGCCGCCCACCATGCTCGCCTCGTTCGCGAGCAACGCGTGGCACGTGGCCGCCGTGAAGCTCGTGGTGGCGGCGGTGGCGACGCTGGCGCTGGTGCAGGCGTGGGTGCCGCTGCTCGCGCTGTACTGGAACCCGCCGGGCTGGTCCGTGGCGGTGGAGGCGTTCTTCTACGCGCTGTTCCCCCGGCTCGCGCGCGGGCTGTCGCGGCTGAGGCCCTCGCTGTTGCCGGTGGCGCTGGCCGCGACGTGGGTGCTGGGGCTGGTGCCGCCGGTGCTCTACCTCGCGCTGCGGCCCGATGGGCTGGACACCGTGGACGCGCATTCGTGGGGCACGTGGCTGGCGGTGCTCAAGTTCGCGCCGCTCTCGCGCCTGCCGGAGTTCCTCTTCGGCGTGCTGCTGGGCTGGTGCTTCGTGCGCGAGCGCCAGTCGGGTGCGGCGAAGGGCTCGGGCGCGGTGCTGGCGGCGCTGGGCGCGGCGCTGCTGGTGGCGGCGGGCGCGGCGGGCGCGCGGATTCCGTACGTGCTGATGCACAACGCGCTGCTGGCGCCCGCGTCGGGGCTGCTGGTGTACGGACTGGCGCGGGGTGGGGGCTTGTTGGGCCGGGTGCTGTCACGCCCGTGGGTGGTGCACCTGGGCTCGGCGAGCTACGCGCTGTACCTGCTGCAGTACCCCGCGGGCGAGGCGGCGATGAAGCTCGAGCGCGTGCTGTCGCCGTGGGTGGACCTCAACACGCCGTGGGGCTGGCTGGGCTCGGTGCTGCTGCTGGCGCTGCCCGCGTCCGTGCTGGTGCACCGCTACGTGGAGACGCCGATGCGCTCGCGGGTGCGAAAGGCGCTGCAGCCGTGGGTGGATGCGGACGGTGCATCCACGCGCGCGCGGCCGGTGGCGCCGGGGGCCTGAGGGCCCTCAGTCGATGCCACCCTCGCGGGCGATGCCGCACTCGCGCTTGCCTTCGGGGGTCTCGATCTTCTTGCAGTCGCAGCCGGCGAGCTTCGTCTCGCAGACGGCCTCCTGCTCGGGCGTGGGCTCCACCCGGTTCTCCTCGCGCGAGGCGTTCTGGAGACAGATTTCCTTCTCCACCGAGTTGATGGAGCAGTCGCACAGCTTCTCGGACAGCTCGCGGCAGGGCCCCTTGCAGCCGGCGAGGCCGGACAGGGTGGCGCAGAGGAGGGCGGTGGCGAGCAGGAAGCGGCGCATGGGTGCGGGCGAAGATGCCAGAAGGTCTTCGGGATGCAAGCCCACTCGGGGGCCGGAGGGGTTTTCAACGCCGGACAGGGAGGGAGGGGCTCCGCGCCTGCCGGCCCTGTCAGCCGCCGAGCAGGATGTGCGGGCCGGAAAGCAGAGGGTTCCGGAGCCCATGCCATACTCGACGCGCACCCCGAATGGCCCCCTCGCAACGCAGCAGCTCCCGGTACACCCGGCTCGCCGAAGTGGCCCTGGCCACGCTCGTCGTCGTGTGTCCGCTGGCGCTCGGCGGAGCGGCCAGGTGGGTGCTCGTCCCGCTGGGCCTCCTCTCCGGCGCGGCCGCGCTGCTGGCGTGTATTGGCGCGCGGCGACACGGGCACTCGTTGCGCTTCCCCCTCGTGGCCGTGCCCCTGGCCGCCGGCGCGGTGCTGTGCGTGGCGCAGCTCGTCCCCTTGCCGTCTGGTGTGCTGGGGCTGGTGAGCCCGGAGGCCGCGGCGCTGCGGGAGTTCGCGCTGGAGCCCCTGGGCCTCGGCGGTGCGCGGCCCGTGTCGTTGGACCCGCCGGCCACGTGGCGTGAGCTGTCGAAGCACCTGGCGTACCTGTTCGTCTTCCTCGCCACGGTCCAGGTGTCGCGCTCGAAGGACAGCCGTCGCAGGCTGCTCGCGGTGGTGACCTTCACGGGCGCGGCGGTGACGCTGGTGGGGTTGGGCCACGCGCTCATGGGCGTGACGTCGCTGTTCGGACTGCGCTCCTGGGTGCATGCGCATCCGACGCTGGTGACGTTCTTCGGCAACCCCAACCACCTGGCGGGCTTCCTCGGCCTGGGGGCGTCGGTGGGCGTGGGGCTGGCGCTCACGATGCGTCCTCCCATGAAGGCGCTGCCGTATGCGCTGGCGGCGGGCGCGTGTGGGCTGGGCGTGGTGCTGACGCTGTCCCGAGGCGGCATCGTGTTCTTCGTCCTCGGTCAGGGCCTGCTCGCGCTGTGGCTGATGCGAAGGCGCCGCGAGGAGCGACGCGGCGTCACATCCGCGCGCAGCTTCGTCCCGGTGCTGGGGCTCCTGGCGGTGCTGGCCGTGGGCGCGTATGCGGTGGCGGAGCCGCTCTGGGCCGAGGCCCGCTCGGCGGACAGCCTGGAGAAGCTGGGGCAGTCCAAGGTGTCGCTGTGGCCGATGATGGCGAAGGCGGCCTCGTCCTTCCCAGCGCTGGGCATGGGACGCGGCGCGTTCGAGGCGGCCTTCCCGCGCTACCAGTCCGAGCTCAACCCCAACACGCTCACGCATCCGGAGAACGTCGTGCTCCAGCTGGTGGCGGAGCTGGGGCTGCCGGGATTGCTGCTGCTGGTCCTGGCCGTCTGGGGCTTCGCGCGGCTGGCGCGACGCGAGGGGCTGGACGCCCTGGAGGTGTCCGCGCTCGCGGGCGTGGCCGCGCTGGCCCTGCACAACCTCTTCGACTTCAGCCTGGAGCTGCCGGCCTGCGCCGTGGCGGCGCTGGTGGTGCTGGGCACGGTGGCGCGTCCTCGCGAGCGTGACACCCTGGATGCGTGGGCGCTGCCTTCGTCCGGGTTGTCGCTGGCGGCCTGTGGTGCGCTGATGGCGTTGGCTTTGGTGGCCTTGCTGCCTGGCGCCTCGCGGCTCGCGGAGGTGGAGACCGAGCTGGCGGAGTTGGTCCGCGCGCGAGCGCCGGTGGAGACGGTGCATGCCCGGGGGCTCGAGCTCATCGACCGGCACCCAGCGGATTACCTGCTGTATCGACTGGTGGCCTCCGCGCACGCGGCGCGCGGTGGAGAGGGCGCGAGCGAGACGCTGGCCTTCGTGAATCGCGCGCTGTACCTGGCGCCACTGGACGCGGTGTCGCACCGGGTCGCGGCGCATGCGCTGCTGGCGATGGGGCATCGCTCACAGGCCTTCCTGGAGTACCGGCTGGCGTACGAGGCGGGCGAGAAGGGCGCGCTCGTGGGCGACGCGGTCCGCCGGGCGCGGACGGTGGAGGACCTGGTGGCGATGACGCCGGACTCCCCCGACATCGCCGGCGCGCTGCTGGACGCGCTGTCCTGGCACTTGAATCGTCCGGAGCTCGCGCTGGCCTATGGCGCCTGGGCGCGAGAGCACTTCGAGGGTCGCCCTGGCGTCACGGCGCTGTGGGCGCGCGAGACGCGGTTGCGGCTGTCGCGAAAGGAGCTGCCCGAAGCGGAGGCGGCCTGCGTGCAGGTCGAGCGTCGAGCGCCGGGGGAGCGAGACACCGTGCTCCTGCGCGCCGAGGTGCTCCGGGGGCGAGGGGAGAGCGAGGCCGCGCTGCGGGACATCGAGGTCCTGCGCTCACGTCACCCCGAGGACCTGGAACTGGCCCTCATCCTGGCCTCCTGGCAGATGGACGCGGGCCTGACGCGGCGGGCGCGCCAGACACTTCAATCGGTGGGCGGTCTCGTCACGGACTACCGTCAGCGGGCGCGCCTGCTGTCGATGGAGGCGGATGGCCTGGAGCGCGAGGGGCTCCTGTCGCGCGCGGTGGACCGGCGGCAGACGGTGGCCCGGCTCCTGCCGAGCGCGGAGGCCCACTTCGCGGTGGCGCGGCTGCAGGAGTCGCTCAAGCGCTACGACGCGGCGGCTCGCTCGGTGAGCGAGGGCCTGGCGCTGTTGCCTCCCGACGCCCGTGAGGCCGCGCGCGCCTGGATGACGCGGCTGGAGTCCGCCGAGCGTGCTCGCGTGGACTCGCGTCGCAAGGAGCTCC
Source organism: Myxococcus guangdongensis (assembly GCF_024198255.1). Classification (NCBI taxonomy): domain Bacteria; kingdom Pseudomonadati; phylum Myxococcota; class Myxococcia; order Myxococcales; family Myxococcaceae; genus Myxococcus; species Myxococcus guangdongensis. The sequence goes on along the minus strand of NZ_JAJVKW010000002.1, from coordinate 556,282 downwards.
TGAGCGACCCGCGAGCGCAGGAGCTGGAGCACCTGCTGGGAGAATCGCGCGAGCCGCTCGTGGAGCCCTGAGCCCTCCTCACGCCGGAATCGGCGCGTCCTGCTCCATCATGAGCGGCGGGATGATGGTGACGGCCGAGGCCGCGGGCTGCAGCCGCTCGTGGATGAACGAGGCGACGAGCGGCCACTCCAGCGTGGCGAAGTCCTGGAAGCGCATCTCCAGGGCCTCCTCGTGCGAGCCCGCGCGGAAGAGCAGGTGCTCGGTGAGGCTCAGCGTTTCGTCCACCGCCACGGGCAGGCCGTACAGCTCGCCGAAGGGCGGCTCCGCCCCGGTCTCGCAGTCCGGGAAGTGGTCGGCGAACTCCCGCTCGGTGGCGAGCCGGGCGGTGCGCACGCCGAGCAGCTCCCGCACGCGCTCCAGGTCCACGGTGCCCGCCGCGGGGACGACGAAAATCCAGGGCTGACGGTCCGCCATCACGATGACGGACTTGGCGACGCGCCAGCCGGAGACATGAAGCGCCTCCGCCAGCTCCTGGGCGCTGACCGCCCTGGGATGCCAGTAGCGCTCGTAGAGGACTCGGTTACGCCGCAGATAGTATTGGATGGAAGCCGGAATCACGGGACGCCACCTCCTTGAACGAAAGGTGTGTCACCGCGACGGTTGGGGCCACGGCACTCCTCGTCCCTCGGGACGGAGCCTCGGGGGCGAGGGCTCGGCGTCCCGTCACTGGGGCAGGCGGGCAGGCGTCACTGCTGGAAGTCGTAGACGCTGCCGAGCTTCAGGAGGCGCGTCAGCTCGTCCAGCGCCGTCATCGTCTCGCGCGCGAGCAGCGGGTCCTGCAGGTCCTTGGGGCGCAGCACGTCGCGGTAGTGGCGGCGCACCCAGGCGGCCAGGGATTCGTGCAGGGCGGGCGTGTAGAAGACGTCCGCGTGGATGGCGCGGCGCTCGGTGTCCGTCAGCCACACGCGCTGGCGCAGGCAGGCGGGCCCGCCGCCGTTGTTCATGGACTGGCGCACGTCCAGGTAGTGCACCGCCTTCACCGGCGTGTCCTCGGCCACCACGCGCTCGAGGAAGCCGCGGGCCGCGGGCGTCTCGCGGCTCTCGATGGGGGCGACGATGGCCATCGTCCCATCCGGCAGCGTCAGCACCTGCGAGTTGAAGGGGTACGCCTTCACCGCGTCCTTGGGCGGCAGCTCCGCGCTGCTGGCCACCACCGCGCGGAAGTCCGGACCCAGCTTCTCGCGCAGCACCTGAAGCAGCCCTGGGTGGTCCACGAAGGCCAGCTCGTGCAGCATGAGGAAGCGCTCGTTGCCCACCGCGAGCACGTCCGTGTGGAAGGCCCCCGCGTCGATGCCCTCGGGGTTCTGCTGCGGGAAGAGCACCGAGCGCGCATCCAACTGGTGCAGCCTCGCGAGGGCCTGGCTCGCCTCCAGCGTCTGCCGCGCGGGGAAGCGCTTGGGGCCCGCCACGTCCTGCCACGCGCTGCGGCCCCAGGCGAGCAGGTGCACGCCCGCGTGCCCCGGGGTGGCCAGGCGTGTGTGGTTGGCCGCGCCCTCGTCCGCGAAGTGACTGCCGGGCGGCAGCGGCGCGTGCACCGCGAAGTGCTTCTCGTCGGCGAAGATGGCGCGCAGCACCGCGTGCGTGGTGTCCGCCTCGAGCGCGCGATGGAACATCTGCGACAGGTTGGCGGGCGTCAGGTGCACCCGTCCATCCGCCGTGTCCGTGCTCGGCGCCACCGTGGCCGCGTTGGCGGTCCACATGGAGGAGGCGCTGGACGTCAGCCGCAGCAGGTGCTCGGCCTCGCGCGCGGCGCGGGTGATGACCTCCTCGTCGGTGCCGGTGAAGCCCAGGGTCCTCAGGGCGCGCAGCGAGGGGCGCGGCTGGGGCGGCAGCACCGCCTGGCCGACCCCCAGGCCAGAGACGAAGCGCATCTTCTCCAGGCCCTGGAGCGCGGCCTCCCGGGGATGGCTCGACTCTCCGACGTGACTCTGTGACGCCAGGTTGCCGGGCGACAGACCCGCGTAGTTGTGGGTAGGACCGACGAGTCCGTCGAAGTTGTATTCGCGCATGGGATATGGAGCGACGTGTGGAGCGTCCACCCTTAGCAAAGCGCCTGAAACGTTTCCTCCGGTACCTGCTCATCCGGACGGTCCTGTTGTGCCTTCAACCCCTCCCCCTGGGGTGGGCCCGGGCCCTGGGCTCCCGTCTGGGTGGGTGGGCCTACGCCATCGCGGGCGGTGAGCGCCGCAAGGCCCTGAAGTCCCTGGCCACCGCGTTTCCGGAGAAGTCCGACGCGGAGCGGCAGGCGCTGGCCCGCGCGTCCTTCCGTCACCTGGGCGCGGCGGCGCTGGAGGTGGCCTGCACGGGCGCGCTGGACCGGGGGCTGGAGTCGCTGGTGGCGTGGCCGGAGGCGGACCGGGCGGTGCTGGACGCGGCGCTGGCGAAGGGCAAGGGTGTGGTCTTCATCTCAGGGCATGTGGGCAACTGGGAGCTGCTCGCCCGGCGGGTGGCGCGCGCGGGCTACCCCAGCCAGAGCATCGCGAAGGAGACCACGGACCCGCGCCTGACGAAGCTGGTGGAGCGGTTCCGGGAGCGGGGTGGGGTGCGCAGCATCTGGCGGGGCCAGGACGGCGCGGCGCGGGCCATGCTGCGCGCGCTCAGGGCCGGTGAAATCCTGGGGCTGCTCATCGACCAGGACACCAAGGTGCAGTCGCTCTTCGTGCCCTTCTTCGGGCAGCTGGCGGCCACGCCCCGCGCCGCGGCGGACCTGGCCGTGCGCACGGGCGCGGCGGTGGTGACGGGCTTCTGCCACCGCGTGGAGGGTGGCGGCTACCGGCTGGTGATGGAGGATGTGCCCCTCCCCGAGGGCGAGGACCGGGAGGCCGCGGCGCTGGCGCTCACCGCCGCCCTGTCCGCGCGAATCGAGGCGGCCATCCGGCGCACCCCCGAGCAGTGGGTGTGGATGCATCAGCGCTGGAAGACGCGGCCCCCCGTCGAGGCCTCCCCCCAGGCCCTGCTCGCCGGGGCGGCGCCGGCCACCGCCCGGTGATAGAAGGCACCCTCGTGTCGCGCTCGCCCGTCCGCCTCCTCGCCCTCTGCCTGCTCGTCGCGGCGTGCACCCCGCGTCGCCCGGCGGAGGACGCCCCCCAAGGGCCCCCGCCCCAGGTGGTGCTCCACGGCGCGCGCCTGGCGTCCTACGAGGGCGAGCGCCTGACCTTGTCGGGAAATGCCGAGTCGCTGACGTACCAGCGCTCCGGCGGCGACGTGCAGGCCACGAACGCGACCTTGCGCATCCCCCCGGGCACCCCCGAGCAGGGCATGTCGGTGGGCACGGAGAAGGGGTTGGACATCAGCGCCCCGAATATGGAGGGCAGCGTCGCGTCCAAGCAGCTGGTGGCGTCCGGCGGCGTGGTGGTGCGCACGGGCGAGGGCATGGTGGTGGAGACGCCGCGGTTGACCTACGACGCCGTGGAGAAGGGCGCGCGGGGCAACGAGGGCGTGAAGGTACGAGGGCCGGCGTACCAGTTGCGGGCGGACCGCTTCTCGCTGTCCTTCCCGGATGAGACGTTCACCTTCGAAGGCTCGGTGGAGACCGTGCTGGGAGAGTCAGGGCGTGATTGAGTTCCTCGTGATGGCCTTCTTCGTGGCGCAGCCGATGCCCGCCGTCGCCGCCGCCACGCCCACGGACGGGGGCACGCCTGCCGCCGCCGCGGGCAGCCCCACCCAGGGCCCCCTGGGGCCGGTGGACCTGAAGGAGCCGGTGCAAATCACCGCCGACCTCATCGAGGGCGGCAAGTCGCAGGCCACGCTCACCGGCAACGTGAAGGTGAAGCACCGCACCCTGGACTTGAAGTGCGACCGGATGACCGCCTACTTCGCGCCGCCCCGCGTGGTGACGCGCGTGGTGTGCACCGGCGGCGTGCACGCGGTGGACGGCGACCGCATGGCCCGCGGCGAGCGCGCCGAGTACGACGTCGCCTCGGGCGTGCTCGTCGTCACCGGCACCCCGGAGGCGCGCCAGGGGACCACGTACATGCGCGGGACCAAGGTCCGCCTCACGTTGGGCAGCGAGAAGCTCGAGGTGGAGAACGCCGTCATCATCTTCGAGTCGCCGCCGTCGGCCCCCACGCCCTCCAAGCGCAAGGCCGCGCCCGCGCCCGCTCGCACGGCCCCCACGGCCCCGGAGGCAGCGCCGCGATGAGCGACGCGAAGCTGTACGCGGAGGGGCTCAAGAAGGCCTACCGCGGGCGCCAGGTGGTCAACGGCGTGTCCTTCACCGTGTCCCCGGGCGAGGTGGTGGGCCTGTTGGGCCCCAACGGCGCCGGCAAGACGACCAGCTTCAACATGGTGGTGGGCCTGGTGACGCCCGACGCGGGCCGCGTGCGCGTGGGCGACGAGGACCTCACGCACCTGCCCATGCACCGCCGCGCGCGCCGGGGCGTGGGCTACCTGCCCCAGGAAGCCTCCGTGTTCCGCAAGCTCACCGTGCGCGACAACTTCCTGTCCGTGCTGGAGCTCCAGAAGGGCCTGGACAAGAAGGCCCGCGAGGCCCGCGCCAGCGCCATCCTCGAGGAGTTCGGCCTCTCCCACGTCGCCGAGTCCCTGGGCGGCACCCTCTCCGGCGGCGAGCGCCGCCGCGCGGAGATTGCCCGGAGCCTGTTGCCCCAGCCGCGCTTCATCCTCTTCGACGAGCCCTTCGCCGGCGTGGACCCCATCAACGTGGGCGACCTCCAGCGGCAAATCTTCCTCCTGCGCGAGCGCGGCCTGGGCGTCCTCATCACCGACCACAACGTCCAGGACACCCTGGGCATCTGTGATCGCGCCTACATCATCACACAGGGGCAGATCCTCGAGGAGGGCACGCCCGCCGAGATTGCCGCCTCGCCCCGCGCGCGCGCCGTCTACCTGGGGGAGCGGTTCCGCCTCCAGCAGCCGCTTTGAGGGACGACTGGCCTCCAGACAACCGAGTGCATAGACTGGGTTGGCCCCGCTTTTGCGTCGACAGGTCAACAAGGCCCAGTCACGCTCAGTGCGTGCAAGCTCTTGGTTTCCTTGTGGAATTTTGAATATGCAAGCAAGGGACCACGATTCCGGCACTAGACGCCGTCAGGGGGCCTTGTTACGTTGGCACGGTCTTTGATTGGTCCCGTGTTGTGTAGGGGCTGAATCACTCGGGGAGACCCTGTCTCATGGCGATGGAACTCAAACAAAGCCTGAAGCTTGCGCAGCAGCTGGTGATGACGCCGCAGCTGCAGCAGGCCATCAAGCTGCTTCAGCTCTCCCGCATGGAGCTGCTGGAGCAGGTCCGCGAGGAGATGGATCAGAATCCACTCCTGGAGCAGCCGGACGAGCAGGCACCGGGCGACGTGGGGGACAAGGAGCCCGGAGAGGCGTCGCTGGAGGCGGACAACGTCGAGATTCCGCGCGACGTGGAGCTGCCGTCGGCTTCCGGGGACAACGCCCCGGAGTTCAAGGCGGACGGGGACGGGCCGCCGGAAATCGACTGGGAGCAGTACCTCAACAGCTACCAGTTCAACGAGCCCACCACCGCGTCCAACAAGGGCAACGTGGCCACGGACGACCTGCCGTCGTTCGAGGCGAACCTGGTCAAGAAGGAGGACCTGGTCGACCAGCTCCAGGAGCAGCTGGGCACGCTGCGCCTGAACGACGCCGAGCGCCGCATCGCCATGCTCATCCTGGGCAACCTGGATGACGACGGCTACCTCAAGCTGCCGGACATCGAGGGTGACCCGCTCATCCGCCTGGCCAACGAGGCGGACGTGCCCATGCACATCGCCGAGCGCACCCTGCGTCGCATCCAGATGCTGGAGCCGCGCGGCTGCGGCGCTCGCGACTTGCAGGAGTGCCTGCTCATCCAGCTGCAGGGGATGAAGGAGCCGCAGGCGCCGCTCTTGGGCCTCATCATCAAGCGGCACATGAAGTACCTGGAGAGCAAGAACCTGCCCGCCATCGCCAAGGACCTGAAGGTCACCTTGGAAGAGGTGGTGGGGGCGGTGAAGCTGCTCCCCAAGCTGGACCCGAAGCCGGGCCGCAACTTCAGCGGGGACGACGCGCAGTACATCACCCCCGACGTCTTCGTCTACAAGATGGGGGACGAGTACACGGTGGTGCTCAACGACGACGGCCTGTCGAAGCTGCGCATCTCCGGCACCTACCGCAACGCGCTGAAGACGGGCGCGGTGGGCCCCGGCCAGACGAAGGACTTCATCCAGGACAAGCTGCGCAGCGCGGTGTGGCTCATCCGCTCCATCCACCAGCGGCAGCGGACCATCTACAAGGTCACCGAGAGCATCGTGAAGTTCCAGCGCGACTTCCTGGACAAGGGCATCGCGCACCTCAAGCCCCTCATCCTGCGCGACGTGGCCGAGGACATCGGCATGCACGAGTCCACGGTGAGCCGGGTGACGACGAGCAAGTACGTGCACACGCCGCAGGGCATCTTCGAGCTGAAGTACTTCTTCAACTCGTCCATCGCCCGCGTGTCCGGCGAGGACACCGCCAGCGAGGCGGTGAAGCACCACATCAAGCAGCTCGTCGCGCAGGAGGACGCGCGCAACCCGTACTCGGACCAGAAGATCGTCGAGCTCTTGCGCTCGCAGGGCACCGAAATCGCGCGCCGCACGGTGGCCAAGTACCGCGAGGTGCTGGGCATCCTCCCCAGCAGCAAGCGCAAGCGGTACTACTGAGCCGGCGACAAGTGGCTCTTGGCGCGCCAAGACGCGCCGACGCAGAGTGGGCGCATCATGAGCGCCCCTGTCCTCCTGCTTGCCTCGGACGAGGGGCTCCCCCGACGGGAGCCCCTGCCGCTGGTCGTTCCCCCCGTCGTCCTCGAGGGCCGCGCGGTGCGCCTGGAGCCCCTGTCGCTCGAGCACGCCCCGGCCCTCGCCTCACTGTGCGAGGACGAACTCTTCACGTACTTCACCGTGGTGCCTCGCACGCGCGAGGACGTGGAGCGCTTCATCGCGGACCGCCTGCGCGGCGCGGAGAAGGGCACCGAGCGTCCGTTCGTCATCATCGAGCAGGCGACGGGCGTGCCCGTGGGCTCCACCAGCTACCTGGACATCCAGCGCGACAGCCGCACGTTGGAGATCGGCTGGACGTGGCTGGGGCGCCGGGTGTGGCGCACGCGCGTCAACACCGAGTGCAAGTTCCTGCTGCTCCAACTCGCCTTCGAGTCGCTGGGCGCCATGCGCGTGCAGCTCAAGACGGACCAGCGCAACACGCGCTCGCGCGCCGCGATTGAGCGGCTGGGCGCGAAGTTCGAGGGCATCCTCCGCAACCACGTCCTGGTGCGGGGTGGGGTGGTGCGCGACAGCGCCTACTACTCCGTCATCGACACCGAGTGGCCGGAGGTGAAGGCGCGGCTCTCGGGGATGCTCCAGAAGGAGGCCTAGCGAGCAGGCGGGCCATGGGCGGGGTGGGAAAGGCAACGCCCCCGTGCCGTTGTGCTCCCGTCGGGCGGGCGCGGGCGGTATAGGTGCGGCCCGTATGCACTCTTCCTCTCGTTTCCGTGGTGGCGTGGTGTCGGGTGTCCTGGCCGCGCTCGGGCTCCTCGCGGCAGGCTGTGGCTCCTCGCTGAAGGAGCAGGACGTGGACCTGGCGGGGCTGTCCGGCCGCACGCTCCTGTACACGCACGCGGACGTGGACCTGTTCGAACTCGAGCAGGCCGCGGGCTCGCACCGCGTCACCGTCACCTTCTCGCAGGCGGGCGGCGACGTCTGCACGCGGTTGACCGAGGGTGTCACGGCGACGTTCAACGGCGAGCCGATGCAGGTGGAGCGGGGCGGGGTGGATGACACCGCGGGCCGTGACGTGTGCCTGCCCACGCGCGCCTTCCTCGACTACGACCCGGATGCGTGGGCCGCGCTGTCGCCCACCAACGCGCGCGTCGTCTTCCAGGACGGCTCCGGCACCACCATCACCCTCGTGATGAAGGAGGCCCAGGCCAAGCGCTCCTTCGATGGCCTGTCAGAGGTGCAGCGGCTGCTCCGGGGCCAGACCTATTCGTACCAGTGGATGCCGTCGAGCGAGTCGCTCGAGTCCGCTGGCGCCACGCTCCTGGCCGAGGGCGGCGCCGTCACCGCGACGCTCACCACCACGCGCGACGGCGGCCGCGTCACCTTCACCGTGCCGCCCAACCTGGGCGCCGCCACGTACCTGCTCACCGTGAGAGGCCAGGTCCGCGGCGAGGTGCTGGAGTGCTCGGGCGTGGTGAGCTGTTCGGGCACCTACTTCCACTCCAAGGAGCAGGTCGTCGCGGTGCAGTAGCCTTCCGCTCGCATCCTTCCGGGGCGGGCGCGTGAGCCCGCTTCGCCCGGTTGTCGCGGCCAGGCTCGGACGCCACCGTGCAGGGACCCTCTTTCCCCTGAACGGAGCGCAGCCAGGGCCCAGAAGAACCCCGACCCGCGTGAGGCGGGCCCCAAGCCTCCCTTCCCCGAGCAGACGCAGCTTCATCCGGGCAAGGAGGGGCGGATGTCGCCGGAGCCGGACCATGGCGAGCAGTCCTACAAGCAAGGGACTGGGGCGGCTGAAGGACCGGGTGGCGCTCGTCACCGGCGGCGACAGCGGCATCGGCCGCGCGGTGTGCCTGGCCTTCGCGCGCGAGGGCGCGGACGTGGCCGTCTCCTTCCTCAGCGAGGGGGACGACGCCCGTCAGGTGCAGCACGTGGTGGAGGACGCGGGGCGCTCGGCGCTGCTGTCGCCCGGGGACCTGGCGGTGGAGGCGACGTGCCGCGAGCTGGTGGAGCAGATGGTGCGGCGCTTCGGTCGCATCGACGCGCTCGTCAACAACGCGGCCTTGAGACGTTCGAGGAGCTGGACCCCGAGCGGCTGGAGCGCACGTTCCGCGTCAACATCCTCGCGATGTTCCACCTGGTGCGCTGCGCGCTGCCACACATGAAGGCCGGCGGCACCATCATCAACACGGCCTCCCTCCAGGCGTATCAGCCCACGCCGCCGCGCTCGACTACGCCACCACGAAGGGCGCCATCGTCACCTGCACCCAGGGCCTGGCGCAGCACCTCATCGAGCGCGGCATTCGGGTCAACGCCGTGGCGCCCGGCCCTGTGTGGACGCCGCTGACGCCCCAGTCCTTCGACGGCAAGCAGGTGTCGACGTTCGGCGAGGACTCGCCCATGGGCCGCCCCGCGCAGCCGGCGGAGCTGGCGCCGTCCTACGTGTTCCTCGCCTCGGATGAATCACGCTTCGTGAACGCGGAGAGATTGGGTGTCACGGGAGGAAGGCTGCTCGCCTGAGCCCGTGTCGCGAGCTACCCGGTGCGCTGCTGTCCGTGCCGCGGCGCATCGCCTGATTCCGAGGGGTTGAAGAGTCTGATGCCCCGCAGGTCCGAGCACCAGCAACGGCGTGTTGTCAGGCCCCGGACGGCAGGTGCGCTCGGGAAGAGTCAACCCGGGGGGATGGGTTGCTTTCCCGAGGTCAGAACGTTTCTGATCTGTCACGCAGCTCCCCTCACCCTAGGAGGCAGCCACGCATGCAGTTCAACATCACCTTCCGTCAGTTCGGGGCGTCGGATTCCCTCAAGGAGTACGCACGCGAGAAGGTCGAGCGGGTGAACAAGCTGTTGGACAGAGCAGGAGAGGCACACGTCGTTTTGTCGTTGGAAGCCGGTCGCATCCATCACGCTGACATCACCGTCCACTCCGGCGCCTGGGTGCTGCGCGGGCGGGAGAAGAGCGAGGACATGTACGCGTCCATCGACCTGGCGATGGACAAGATCGAACGCCAGTTGCGTCGCTACCGCGACAAGCTCAAGAACCATCACGGCAAGGAGCGCGTCCACCACCGACAGGACCTGTTGAACCAGATGAGGGTGCGGCACGCCGTCTTCGAGGTTCCGGATGTGGAGGAGCTGGCGGTGGAAACGCCCTCGCCCAAGCTCACCGTCGCCCCGCCCGCGACGCCCGTGGCCGTCGCGACGCGCGTGGTGAGCTCCACCCAGCTCACCGTCAAGCCGCTGTCGGTGGACGAGGCGGTGATGCAGATGAACCTGATGAACAACGACTTCTACGTGTTCCACAACGTGGAGTCGGACGCGCTGGGCATCGTCTACCGGCGCAAGGATGGCCAGTACGGCCTCATCGAGCCCCACGAACCGCCCGCGCTGGCCGCCGCCGCCGGCACCTGACGTGAGGGCCTGAAGGAAGAACCCGCGCTCCGCCACCCCTCTCGAGGAGTCGGAGCGCGGACGCTCCCATCCTGATGGTGACGGGAGCGTTGCCGCCCCTTCATGGATGCTTCTTCCAAGGCTCGCGGTCGGCCACTGCCTTGGAGTGTCCCCCCCACCACCCGAGGAGGGTGGTGGGTGCATCCGCCGCGAAGAACGCCCGGGCTTTGACGCGCATATCGCGGGACGCCCGGAAAAAACGACGCGCCCCACCTCTCCCCCGGGAGATGGAGCGCGCCTCGGCCCTGGCTGGGAGGGGCCGTCAGTAGCCCTTCTTGCAACTGGAGCTCCCCTGCGCGTTGCGCAGGTCGGTGAGCACACCGGTGGAGACCGCCACGGGCGTGGTGACGACGGGGGCCCGGACGTTGACGAGCGCCAGCGTCATCAGCGCGGCCCGCTCACCCAGCGGGCGCGAGTGGATGGCCGAGGGGAAGGCCACGACGATGTCCGACTCGCGCGCTCCCCCGCACTCGCGCACGCCCGAGAGCGTCTCCGCCTCCCGCTTCAGCAGATAGGCGCAGGGGCCCACCCGGCCGTGCAGCCACGTGCCGTCCTCGGTGAGGTCCACCAGCTGGCCACCGAAGGTGCCCCAGACGCGGGTGTCGTCTCCCTCGGCCAGCTCCAGCCGCGCGCCCTGCTGGGCCACCGAGCCCGTGAGCAGCTGGTAGTCCCACTGGAGCGCCACCGGGTGCAGGCGGTAGCGGCCGCGCAGGCTGTTGCCGGAGATGCTCAGCGTGGAGGTGGGGCCGGTGATGGCGTCTCCCTGCAGGAGCAGGGACTCCTCGGCGGCGTCTCCCAACGCCAGGCCCTGGACACCGGTGGTGGCGCAGCCGGTGGCCAGCAGCGAGAGGACAAGGCTCGAGCACAGCGTTCGCTTCATGGCGGTCGCTCCCCTTTTCTTTTGCTGTCGTGGTTCACTGGCGGAAACGGACGCTGGGGATGGGCATATCGTCCCCTGGGGACGGGAGGGCGGGGAGACATGGGGGCGGCCCAGGGTCCCGGTCCTTGACGCGCAGTGAGCGGGTGTGGCGCCGGGACGACAGGCGACCCTTGCGCGAATCGAGGGTGAGGAGTAATTGCCGCCATCTCAGGAGCGCCAGCGCGGGAGCGTCAGTGAGAATCGCCGAGTTCCTCAGCCCCCAAGCCGTCATCGCGGACATGCAGTCGCGGACGAAGCAGGAGGTGTTGCGCGAGCTGAGCGCCACGTTGGCCCAGGCCCACCCCCCGCTCCTGGAGGAGCGGCTGGTGGAGGTGCTGCGAGAGCGCGAGAAGCTGGGCAGCACCGGCATCGGCGAGGGGGTGGCCATCCCCCACGGCAAGCTGCCGGGCATGACGCAGCTGCAGGCGGCCTTCGGTGTGTCCCGCGCGGGCGTGGACTTCGAGGCCATCGACGGCAAGCCCACCCACCTGTTCTTCGCCCTGGTGGCCCCGGAGAACAGCGCCGGCGTGCACCTGAAGGCCCTGGCCCGCATCTCCCGGCTCTTCAAGAACCCCCGCTTCCGGGCCGCCATCCTCGAGGCGCCCACGGCCGCGGACATCCACGCGCTCATCATCCAGGAAGACGCCCGGCCCTGAGCGCCGGGCCCGGGGGGACACCATGGACGTGGTGCTGCGGCCCATCAACGACGCGTTCTTCCATGAGCAGGTGCTCCCGTTCCTCACTCGCGCCATGGGCGACGCCAGCGGGGCCCTGGAGTCACTGATGGAGCAGCTGGGGGACGGCCAGTCGCGCATGCTGTGCGAGCGCATGCTGGCGACGTCGGTGCCCGGTGGCCTGGGCTCGGTGGACGCGGACCCCTGGGCGGACCTGGTGGACCGGCTCGCGTTCCAGCCCTGGAAGACGGGCCCCATGGGCTGGGAGGTGGACGCCCGCCACTCGGGGTACGCGGACGCCTGGGACGAGGCGCTGCACCTGTCGCTGATGCTGGAGGAGGGCCACTACCCCTACTGGGACAACCGGACGTCCCGAGAGGTGCGCGACGGCTTCCGCCTGCGTCCGCTGGCGGACGTGGGGCTGGCCTCGCTGCTGGCGGGGCAGTGGGACCCCTTCCCGGAGTTCCCCCCGGACCGCGTCTTCGTCACCCAGGGCCGGGGGGAGTACTTCCCCCATGAGCGCTTCGCCTTCGCGGACTGGGCCTGGCGCCCGGCGCGCGCGGTGGCGCACTGGCAGGTGAACCTGCCGCGCAAGCTGGAGCGGCTGCTGACGCGCGAGCAGGAGCGCATGAAGCTGCCGTCGTTGCCGGAGCGTGACGAGGTGCTCGCCTACTGGCTGGGCAAGCAAGCTCAGCCGCCGCCGCTGACGGTGGCCTTCTCCGGGCTGGGGCCGCGCGCGGCGAACTGGATTCGAGAGCTGGGCGCGCTCACCGGCCACATCCGTCAGGCGGCGCTGGCGAAGCAGGGCCTCGCCGCGCTCGTCACCAAGGGCACCACCTCTCGCATCTAGGGCTTGGGCGCGGCGGCGGTGGTCCCGGGGCTCTCCAACAGGAGCGTGACGGGCCCGTCATTGACGAGCGCCACCTTCATGTCCGCGGCGAAGATGCCGGTGCCCACGGACAGGCCGCGCAGGCGCAGCCCCTCGCAGGCCTTCTCGTACAGGGCCTTGGCCACGGTGGGCTCCATGGCGTCGATGAAGCTGGGGCGCCGGCCCTTGCGCGCGTCGCCGTAGAGCGTGAACTGGCTGACGACGATGAGCTGCCGCGAGGTGTCCTCCAGCGACAGGTTCATCTTGCCGGCCGTGTCCTCGAAGATGCGCAGCGTGGCGAGCTTCTCCACCATCCACGCCACGTCCGCCTCGGTGTCGCCCTTGCCCACGCCCAGCAGCACGAGCAGCCCCGGGCCGATGTCACTCACCTTCTGTCCGTCCACCGTCACCGACGCTTCCAGCACCCGCTGCACCACCGCACGCATCGAACTTTCCTCCCAGGGGCGATTGTCCGCCGCCGACTGTCAGGGGCGCGTGGCATCTTGCGCCCTTGGATTATGAAAAGAAGTCCACATGCCAGGGCGGCCAATTTGTTCTTGGCGGGAGAGCGAGCGCCCAACCGTGGACTCCCGCACCCCCTCTCTCTTGCCGTGGTTTCACGCGATTCACCATAATGGCCGCCGACTTCCCCGGAGCGTGCGTGCAGGTTCTTCGAGCCAGACACCTCTTGGCCGCGACGGCCATCGTTTCCCTGCTGCTTCCCCCTGGTGCCCTGGCGGCGCCGCCCTCCGCCGAGAAGCGCGCGGACCGCGAGGCGCTGCGCGCGGCCCTGCTCGAGGTGTTGCAGCGCGCCCCGCTCAAGGTGAGCCGGGTGGGCGTGCACATGCAGAGCCTGGATGACGGCGCGGTGGTGTTCACCCACAACGCGGACGAGCTGCTCAACCCCGCGTCCAACGTGAAGCTGGTGACGTCCGCGGCGGCGCTGGCGACGCTCGGGCCGGAGTTCCGCTACGAGACGGAGTTCCTCGTGGACCCGGAACTGGGCGCGGACGGCAAGGTGAAGACGCTCTACGTGCGCGGCAAGGGCGACCCGTCCGTCACCACCGAGCGGCTGTGGGGCATGGTGTCGGAGCTGTGGCACGCGGGCGTGCGCGAGGTGGGCGAAATCGTCGTGGACGACTCGTGGTTCGACGCCGAGCGCACGCCGCCCGGGTATGACCAGGAGGACTCGGACCGGGCGTACATGGCGCCCACGGGCGCGCTGAGCCTCAACTGGAACGCGGCGGCCATCTACCTGCGGCCCGGCGCGAGCGCGGGCGCCAAGGGCGTGGTGGAGATGGAGCCGCCCAGCGACTACTTCATCGTCGACAACCAGCTCTCCACGGGAGCGCGGCGGGCGCGGCGGGTGTCGGTGACGTCGGACCCGGTGGGCCCGCAGCAGAAGATTGTCGTGCGCGGGCAGGTGCCGCCCGAGCGCGGCGGCGCGGTGAGCGTCTGGAAGAAGATCGACAACCCGCCCATGTACTTCGGGCAGACGCTCAAGCAGCTGCTCAACACGCGCGGCATGAAGGTGAAGGGCAAGGTGCGGGCGGGGCAGACGCCGTCGCGCGCTCGGGCGGTGTACGTGGCGCAGTCGGACACGTTCGACGTGCTGCTCAAGCGGCTCAACAAGCTCTCCAGCAACTTCGTCGCGGAGCAGCTGCTCAAGACGATGGGCGCCGAGGGGCGTGGCCAGCCGGGCACCTTCACCAAGGGCGTGGAGGTGGTGGAGCAGTTCCTGGAGCGCGACGTGGGCATCCAGCGCGGCACGTACGTGATGAAGAACGGCAGCGGGTTGAACGACGCGAACCGCTTCTCGGCCACGCAGCTCAACAAGCTCCTGCGTTACATGTACGAGCGCTTCCCGTTCGCGCCGGAGTACCTGTCCTCGGTGCCCATCGCGGGCAAGGACGGCACGCTCAAGTACCGCTTCGAGGGCAGCGACGCGGTGGGCCGGCTGCGCGCGAAGACGGGCACGCTCGAGGGTGTGTCCGCGCTGAGCGGCTACGTGACGAGCGCGGGCGGTGAGCGCTTCTCGTTCTCGATGATGGTGAACGACTTCGCGGGCCGCGCGGGTCCCATCGTCGCGGGGCTGGACGCGCTGGGCGCGGCGGTGGCGGCCACGGGCTCCAGCCTGGGGCCCTCGAGCGCGGTGGCGTCGCTGGCGGACGGTGGCAAGGCGGCGGGCGCGATTGGAGATGTGGCCTCGCGCGTGAAGACGTACCTGGAGCTGGGCCGTCAGAGAGATCCACGCAACCTGGGCTTCCTGCGCACGGCGTGGCGCAGTGAGCGGGACCCGGCGGTGCGCGCGGTGCTGGCGGAGGGCCTGTACCAGTCCAACCCGCACGACTACCTGGGCGCGCGCACGCTGCTCGACAGCTACTCGGCGGGCAGCGACGTGTACGGCCGGCTGAGGGAGGTGGCGCGGGTGCTGGCGGTGGAGGTGCCGGGCGTCACGAGCATGGTGGAGCTGGCGGCGGGCGGGAACACAGAGGCGCTGGCGCGGGTGCTGGAGCTCGCGGGCGCCACGGGTGTGGATGCCACGGCGCAGGGCGAGATGTCCGTGGCCCTGGGCGAGGTGGCTCGCACGGCGCCGGAGGAGCTGGTGGTGGCGCTGCGCGCGGCGTCGGCCTCGGACCGCGAGGCGTCCACGACGTTGCTGGCCCGGGCGCTGGTGCAGACGGGGCAGGCGGACCATCCGTTCTGGAAGTCGCTGCGCAAGCTGGTGGGCGCGGCGGATCCCCAGGTGGCGACCTTCGCCAAGGGCCTGGACTCGGCGCTGTCGCAGAAGGTGGCGGAGGCCAAGGCCCGCCCGGTGGAAGGCGCGCCGGTGCAGGTGGTGGCTCCGGCGGGAACGCCGCCTCCGGCGTCCTCCAAGCCCCAGGGCAGCGCCCCCGAGGCCCGCACCGCCGAGACGCATCCGGGCGGGTAGCGAGCGTCGCGCCACGCGCGCGCCCATCTTCCGCGTCTCGTCGGACCGGAAGGTGCCTGGGCGCGTGGCCTCCGGGTGTTGGCTGGGGCTCGCATCGCCGAGCCGCACCCGGGCGGTGATTTCGTACCGCCCATCCCGTGCCTCGAAGCCCCCGGACGTGTGGGCTTCACGTGCTGTCGGGCCTTGGGCCCCGCGCCTCGCATCGCCGAGCTACAGCGCTGTGCGGGGGCCCCGGCCGTGCTTCAGGGCTGGCTCCGCCGCGCGACGCTCGGGGACGCACCTCCGTCCTGGTTCGCCTCGAGTGCCGTCCCGTGCGCTGAGCCCTCGGGTTCACGCCCAGGTGGGCCCGTCCCGTACCCGTCAGGTCCTGCCTGCTCGTCTGGTGCGCTGTCGCCCGGGCGGACCCCGTGCCGCGGTCCGCCTTCTGGAAATGTCAGGGCGCACTGCTATACGTGGAAGGCAACCTGCCAGGGCTGACGCCCGGCGGGCCTATTTCCCCCCCGTGGTGGGGGGGAACTCGACGAAAAGGAAGAGGGAGCAGTCATGGCAGGAGGCGTGAACAAGGTCATCCTCATCGGCAACCTGGGTGCGGACCCCGAAGTGCGGTTCACCCCGGGCGGTCAGGCGGTCGCGAACTTCCGCATCGCGACCAGCGAGAGCTGGACCGACAAGAACGGCCAGAAGCAGGAGCGGACCGAGTGGCACCGCATCGTCGTCTGGGGAAAGCTCGCGGAGCTCTGCGGCGAGTACCTGAAGAAGGGGCGGCAGTGCTACGTCGAGGGCCGCCTCCAGACGCGTGAGTGGACCGACAAGGAGAACCGCAAGAACTACACGACCGAGGTCGTGGCCAACGCGGTGACGTTCCTGGGCGGCCGTGACGCCGGGGACAACATGGGCAGTGGCGGCGGTGGTGGTGGCGGGCGCCGGAACTTCGGCTCGCAGCCGCGCGGCGGCGACAACAACGACTACGGCCAGCCGCCTCCGATGGATGACGGCATGGGCGGTGGCAGCAGCGGCGGCAACAACGAGGACGACATCCCGTTCTGAGCCCGTCTCTGGCCTCCGGCCGCTCCGGTCGGACACCCCAGAAGCGAACCGGCCGCTCCCCGGAAGGACTCGGGGGCGGCCGGTGTGCTTTTCAGAAGGTGGGCGCTTCGAGCGACGGGCACCCCTCGCGGAGTGCCCGGTGACGCAAGGGGCCTAGTGGCCCGCGGGCCCGAAGGCCGCGCCCGCCTGGTACAGCGCGTAGATGGCGCTCCAGCTCATCGCCGTCAGCAGCAGGAAGATGATGATGGAGACCGGCTCGAAGCGGCGCATGGCGCGCTCGGAGCCGAGCAGACCCCAGCCCATGGCGAAGCCCTGCAGGCCGTTGGCCAGGTGGTACGCGGTGCCCAGCGTGCCCAGCAGGTAGACGACGAGCGTGGGGCCGTGGAAGTGCATCTCCCGGGCGATGTCCTCGAACAGCTCCGGGTGACCCAGCGTCAGGCGCGGGCGCAGGAACGCCAGCCAGATGTGGGCGCCCAGGAAGGCGAGCACGCCCAGGGCGCTGACGCGCTGGAGCAGGTACTTGAAGTTGCCGTAGTTGTTGTACCGGTTGTTGTTGGGCCGGAAGCTGAAGAGCCGCACCAGGCCCCACCCCGTGTGGAACAGGAGCGGCAGCAGCACGATGATGAAGGTGAGGCCCTGGGCGTACGGGTTGGAGTACGTGGTGACGGCGCTCTGCCACGCCGCGCCGCCACTGAAGGCGGCCAGGTTGTTCCACAGGTGGTTGACGACCCAGAAGCTCAGGGGCACCACCGCGAGGAACGAGCCCAGGCGGGACTTGAGGAGCGGAGTCTTCGTTGCAACGGCGTCGGCGGTGGCGGCCTGGGTGCTCATCGGTTCTCCAGCGATGGCGCGCGGGCAGGTGGCCGCGCCCCAGCTCAAGGTCAGGTGACTGACTGTCGGTCGGCGGTTTATAGCCGTTCCGGCCACGACGCTGGATTTCTTCCGCACCTGCGCATCCCAGCCTTCGCGCATGGAGGCATAAGCCTGGACTTATGCGTCACCCCGGGCGGGCCTGCTGCCGGGCCGGCATGCGACGGGGCGTCCGCCTTCTGACGTTGGCGGGCACGCCGGGCTCGGGCACGCTACTCGCCCTGTCATGTCCGATGAGCTCGTCAGTGGATTGCTGAAGAAGTCCGATGTCCGCGTGGTGCTGGCCCTCACCACGCAGCTGTCCCGTCAGGCCCGGGCCACCCACCACACCGCCCCGGCCGCCGCGGCGCTGCTGTCCCAGTCCCTCACCGCCGCCGCCCTGCTGGGCGCCCTCCAGAAGGGCGACTCCCGCGTCAACCTCCAGCTCGAGTGCGACGGCCCCCTGCGGGGCCTCTTCGTGGACGGCGACACGTCCGGGCTCGTGCGGGGCTACGTGAAGAACACGCTCGTGGAGTACACGGGCAGTGACGACCAGTACCACTGGCGTCCCGTGCTGGGGAACAAGGGCTTCCTCTCCGTGCTGCGCGATTTGGGCGGGGGCGAGCACTACCGCTCCTTGGTGGAGCTGGAGCGCTTCGACCTGGCCGGCGACCTGGAGCGCTATTTCAATCAGTCCGACCAGCTCCCCTCGCACGTGGTGCTCATGCAGTTGCCCGCCGAGGTGGACGGGAAGCCGGAGTCGCTGGGCATCGTCGCGGGCCTGCTCGTCCAGCCGCTGCCCAATGCCGACCTGGAGGTCTTCCAGGCGCTCGGTGAGCGGCTGCGTCGTGACGCGCAAGGCGCCTTGCGGGCCCATGCCCCCGCGGGTGCGTCCGCCGTGCTGCGGGCGCTGCTCCCGGAGGCGGACTTCGAGGTGATGGCCCGCTATCCGCTGCGCTTCGGCTGCTCGTGCAGCGAGGACCGCGTGAAGCGCGCGCTGCTCGCCATGGGACGCGAGGAACTCCAGGACGTGCTGGAGAAGGAAGGACAGGCTGAAGCAACGTGTCAATTCTGCACGACGCGCTATGTCATTCCAGGAGATGAAATTCGGCGCATGTTGGAGAGCGGCTCGGTTTGACTTGGGTGCGTGGCCTCGGTAGAGGCCGCGCGCCATGAGTTACTTCACGCAACTGCTCGAAGGCGGCTACGAAGCCGTCCATCTGCTCAGTGATTCCCGCACGGGGCTTCGCGCCATCGTCGGAATGCACAACACGCGACTCGGCCCCGGGCTGGGTGGCACGCGCGCGCTGTCGACGTACACCAGCGAGGAGGAAGCCGTCGCGGACGCGCTCCGGCTGGCGCGCGGCATGACGTACAAGGCGGCGCTCGCGGGGCTGCCGCACGGAGGTGGCAAGGCGGTCATCATGCTGCCCCGGGGCAACTTCGACCGGGCGAAGCTGTTCGAGTCCTTCGGTCGCGCGGTGGAGTCGCTCGGCGGTCGCTACATCACCACCGAGGACAGCGGCACCAGCACCGACGACATGGAGCACGTGCGCAAGCACACGAAGAACGTCGTCGGCCTGAAGGAGCGCAGCGGAGACCCGTCGCCCGTCACGGCGTACGGCGTGGCGCGCGCCATGGAGGCCACGGCCAAGCACGTCTTCGGCGGCGCGGACCTCAAGGGCCTGCGCGTCACCGTGCTGGGCGTGGGCCACGTGGGCATGTACCTGGTGAAGGAGCTGCACGAGCGCGGCGCCCGGATTTTCGTCAGCGACATCAACGCGGCCAGCGTGGAGCACGCGGTGAAGCAGTACGGCGCCACGGCGGTGGACGCGGACACCCTGCACCGCATGGAGGCGGACGTGTACGCCCCGTGCGCGCTGGGCGGCGCCATCAACGACACCACGCTGCCCCTGCTCAAGGTGAAGGCGGTGTGTGGAGCAGCCAACAATCAGCTGCTCACCATGCGCCACGGCGAGCAGCTGGCCAGCCGGGGCATCCTGTACGTGCCCGACTACGCGGCCAACGCGGGCGGCCTCATCAACGTCGCCCAGGAGTGGGCGGGGTATGACCGGCAGAAGGCGTACGCCCGGGCGGCGAACATCTTCGACACCATCGACACCGTGCTGCGGCGCGCGAAGGAGTCGGGCCTGCGCCCCGAGCAGGTCGCGGACCGGATGGTGGAGGAGAAGCTCCAGGCCTGAGTGAAGGCCGTGGCCGGGAGATTCCCACCGCCTCGTGTCCGTGAGGTGGTGGGGATGTGAGCGGGGATGTGGCCAGGGCGCGCGCCTCGGGGTATGACGGGGCCGCACTTCAGCCGGAGCTCACCGCCGTGGCCACCAAGCGGGCAGCACCCGGGCCCAAGGCCCAGGGCAAGCGCAAGCCCACCGCGAAATCCTCCCCGAAGCCTTCGTCGTCGAAGAAGGCCCCCGCGAAGTCTCGCGTCGCGTCGCCGTCCGCGGCCGCGCGCGCGCAGGCGCAGAAGCTGGTCTCCATCCCATCGGACATGGTCCTGGCGCCTCAAGCGGAGGCCCCCCGTCAGCCGACGGGCAAGGACCAGTCGCGCAAGCGCACCGCGGGCGTGCTGCGCGAGCTGTCGTGGGCGCAGCTGGACCGCGCCGTGCAGCAGATGGCGGACGACATCCGCAAGTCCTTCCAGCCCGAGGCCGTGGTGGGCGTGGCCCATGGCGGCGTGTTCGTGGGCGGCGCGTTGGCGTCGGCGCTCGGGTGCGCGTTCCATCCGGTGCGCATCAGCCGCCGCAGCCGGGACCGCGGCGACAAGGCGCATCCGCGGGGCGGACCGAAGCCCTCGAACGAGATGCCGCGCGAGCTGAAGGGCAAGCGCGTGCTCATCGTCGACGACGTGGCGTCCAGCGGAGACACGCTGGAGCTGGCCATGGCGCTGGCGCGCGAGGCGGGGGCGAAGAAGGTGTCCACGGCGTGCCTGGTGGCGAAGCCGGATGCGTACGCGCCCCAGTTCGCGGGCATCTCCACGGGGGCGCTCGTCGTCTTCCCGTGGGACTACGCGCCCGGCACCGGCGACGCGCGCTTCGACGAGGACCCGGACAAGGCGGGCGCCTGAGCCGTACCGCGGTGATGCGATGATTGTCGGGACGGCGGGCCACATCGACCACGGCAAGACGTCGTTGGTGAAGGCCCTCACCGGCATCGACACGGACCGGCTCCAGGAGGAGAAGCGCCGGGGCATCACCCTGGAGCTGGGCTTCGCGCACCTGACGCTGGACGACGGCACCCTCGCGGGCGTCGTCGACGTGCCGGGCCACGAGCGCTTCGTGAAGGCGATGGCCGCGGGCGCGGGCGGCGTGGACCTGGCGGTGCTGGTGGTGGCGTCGGACGAGGGCGTGATGCCCCAGACGCGCGAGCACCTGGACATCTGCAGTCTGCTGGGCGTTCGCGCCGGCGTCGTCGCGCTCACCAAGTCGGACCTGCTGGCGGAGCCGGGGCCCGAGTGGCGCGCGCTGGTGGAGGCGGACCTCGCCGCGCTCACCGCGGGCTCGTTCCTGGAGGGCGCGCCGGTGGTGCCGTGCTCGACGCGCACGGGCGAGGGGCTCGTGGCGCTGCGCGCGGCGCTCACCCGGGCCGTGGGCTCGCTGGGCAAGCGCCCCTCGGAGGGGCCCACCTTCCTGCCGGTGGACCGCGTCTTCACCCTCAAGGGCTTCGGCACCGTGGTGACGGGCACGCTCCTGTCGGGCACGGTGGCGGTGGACGACGCGGTGTCGCTCCTGCCAGGCACGCCCGGGCCGCTGCGCGTGCGCGGGGTGCAGCAGCATGGGCGCGCGGTGACGCGGGTGGAGGCGGGCCAGCGCGCCGCGGTGAATCTGCCCGGCGTGGAGCCGGAGTCGCTCCACCGGGGGCAGGTGCTGACGCGCGCAGGAGAGCTGCCCGAGACGCGCATGCTCGACGTGGAGCTGACGCTGCTCCCCTCCGCGCCGTCGCCCCTGCCGCGCCGCCGCAAGCTGCTGTTGCACCTGGGCACCGCGCAGGTGGAGGCCACGGTGGCGCTGCTGGACGTGGAGCGGCTGGAGCCCGGCGAGACGACGCTCGCGCAGCTGCGCCTGGACGCACCGGTGGCCGCGCTCGTGGGGCAGCGCTTCATCCTGCGGGGCTCACGCGCGCTGCCGGGGCGGGGCGCGACGGTGGCGGGCGGGCGCGTGCTGTCGATTTCCCCGCCCAGGCGCCGCAAGGGTGGCGCGTCCATCGTGGCGCCGTTGCGAGAAGCGGACCCGGCGGGGCAGGTGGCGTGGCTGCTCCGGCAGGCGGGCTACGCGGGGCTCACGCAGCAGGCGCTGTTCGGCCGCTCGGCGCTGGGACCCAAGGTGCTCACGCGCGCGCTGGAGCTCCTGGGCGCGCGGGGCGCGGTGGTGCTGTTGGACCGGGAGAGCCGGCTGTACCTGTCCGGCGAGGTGCTCGAGGGGCTGCAAGGCCGGGCGCTCGCGGTGCTGGCGGCCTTCCACGAGCGTGAGCCCTTGCGTGAGGGCTTGTCCCGCGAAGAGCTTCGTCAGCGGCTGTCCGGCGAGTTGGATGCGCGGGCCTTCCAGCGGGTGTTGCAGGGGCTGGGGGACGCGGGGAAGCTGGAGGTCGAGCGGGACCTGGTGCGCCTGAAGGGGCGCGGACGCGCGCTGTCGTTGGGGGACGAGGCGGCGCGGGCGCGGCTCGCCGCGGAGCTGTCCGCGGCGGGGCTGGCGCCGCCCACCGAGGGCGAGCTGTCCCAGAAGCTCCAGCTCCCGGCGCCCCGCCTGCGCGAGCTGCTGAAAACATTGATGGCCGAAGGCAAGGTGGTCCGCGTCAGCGAGGAGCTGTGCTTCGACGCGGGCAGTCTGGGGGCCTTGAAGGAACGGCTGGTTGCCCACCTGCGCGAGAAGAAGGACATTACCACCCAGTCCTTCAAGGAATTGGTGGGACAGAGCCGCAAGTTCGTCATCCCTCTGTCCGAGTACTTCGACCGGGAGAAGGTGACGCTCCGGGTGGGCGAGAAGCGGGTTCTGCGTCGCGGATGAGCACCAGCCACTACAGCGAGGCGTCGCTGCGCGCCCTCATCGAGCCCTTCGGCAACCCCGTGCTCGCGGTGGTGGACGGGCGTGTGTCCTCGGCCAATGACGCCTACCTCGCGCTGGTGGGGCTGCCCCGCGAGCGGGTGGAGGGGCGCTCCGTCATGGACTTCGTCCAGCCCGAGGAGCGCAGCCGGCTCGTCGAGCGCTACCGCCTGGTGGAGTCCGGCGGGGCCATGGAGGCGAGGACGCAGGTCTACCAGGTGCCCTCGGCTGACGGCGCCACGCGCGAGGTCGCCCTCTACGCGTCCCGAATCCCGCTGGAGGACGGGCGGCACGCGCTGCTGCTCAACCTGCTGCCGCTGACGGACAAGCCCCCCGAGCTGTCCATGGCGGAGCGGCTGGTGGAGACCTCCGCGAGCCTGGTGTCCGCGCACTCCGAGGACGCGGTGCGACGGGTGGCCCTCAAGGGCCTGGAGGCCGCGGGCTTCCGGGTGCGGCTCTTGCGCTGGGACGGTCTGCGGCTCAACGCGCTCGATGGCGGCGCGCCTCCGCCGGACGTGGCCCTGGGGCTGGAGGCGCTGTCGGACGGGCGCCCCGTGTTCGGCGGCGCGGAGCGGGCCTCGCCCACGCACGTGTACCTGCCCGTCGGCGGCCCCCAGGTGGAGGTCCTTCGGGTGGAGGGGCCGTGGGTGGCGCCCCGGCATGGCTCGGTGCTGACGCTCTTCGCGAAGGTGGTGGGCGCGGCGCTGACGGACGCGCGCGTGCAGTCGGACAGCACGCGCAGCCGGTGGGAGGTGGGGGCCGTCGCGGAGATGGCGCGCTTCGTGGCTCGGCCGATTCCACCCACGCCCGAGGACTTCCTCTCGCGCGTGTCGGAGCTGCTGCTGGCGGAGGCCGCGGTGCTGCACCTGACACGGGAGACGGAGGGGCCCCTGGTGCTGTCGGCCCACGTCGGCCTGACGGAGGTGGTGGGCCCGGGCGGCGACGTGGCGCGGCTGGGGGGGGTGATGGGCGGCTCGGTGCCGGACGCGTTGGATGGCGACCTCACCAGCGAGGCGCAGGCCCAGGCGCTGCGCGAGGCTTCGCAAGGCACGTTGGGCAGTGGCGCGGCGGTGCGACTGGCGCGAGGCGGCGAGGCGTGCGGCGTGCTCCAGGTGCTGCGCGCGCCGGACCGTCCCTTCGACGCGCGAGACGTGCGGCTGCTCGGGACGCTGTCGGAGCTGCTGGTGACGTTGCTCGAGCAGCGCCGGCTGCGCTCGGAGTCCGAACGCCAGCTGACCGAGACGCGGCTGCTCCTGGATTTGGCCCGGACGACGTCGGGCGTGCTGGAGACCTCGAGCATCCTCGACGTGGCGTCGGACTTCCTCGTCCACCTGCTGGACGTCTCCAACTGCTACATCATGCTGTACGACGAGAGCGCGAAGGTGCTCCGGGGCGCGGCGGCCTCCGCGGCGCACCGCGACTTCTTCCGCACGGTGGTGTTGTCGCTCTCCAGCGACAGCGTGGCATCGCGCGCCGCGCGCGAGCGCAAGCCGGTGGTCATCGAGGACGTGGAGGCCTCTGGCGGCGGCTTCAATCCGCAGCTCGTCCAGCGCTTCGGGGAGAAGGCGCTCCTGGCGCTGCCGCTCACCTCGCGCGAGGAGCTCATCGGCGTGGTGCTGGTGGACGACACGCGCCGCGCGCGCACGTTCAGCCCGGAGCTGGTGGAGCTGGCGGAGGCCACGTGTGGCCAGCTGTCACTCTCCATCGCCAACGCGCGCCTGTACGAATCGCTGTGGGCCAGCTACGCGGAGCTGGCCGCCACGCGCGCGGAGATGGTGAAGCGCGAGCGGCTGGCCGCCCTGGGCGAGCTGTCCGCCATCGTCGCCCACGAGGTGCGAAACCCCCTGGGCGTCATCTTCAACGCGGTGGCCTCGCTGCGCCGGCTCCTGGAGCCCTCGGGCGACGCGGCCATGCTGCTGGACATCCTGGGCGAGGAGAGCGACCGCCTCAACCGCATGGTGGGCGACTTGCTCGACTACACGCGGCCCCGCGACCCGGTGCTCCAGCACGAGGACTTGAGCCGCGTGCTGCAGGACTCGCTGGAGGCGGCGCGCGCGCAGGGTGGGGCGCCGGACCGGCCCGTGCGCATCGACGCGGAGGTGGAGCAGGGCCTGCCGCCCGTGCCCATGGACCGCCGGCTCATCCGCCAGGCGCTGGTCAACGTGGCGGTCAACGCCATCCAGTCCATGCCGCAGGGGGGCCTGGTGCAGGTGCGCGCGCGCCGTGAGGCCCACGCGGGCCGGGAGCAGCTGCGCATCGACGTGGCGGACCAGGGGCCGGGGATTCCCGCCGAGCTGCTCCACCGCGTCTTCGAACCCTTCTTCACCACCAAGGCCCAGGGCACCGGCCTGGGGCTGGCTGTCGTGAAACGAATCCTCGAGGAGCACCGCGGCGAAATCGCCGTGGACAGCACCCCCGGTCGCGGTACCACCTTCACCTTCCGGCTTCCCCTCTCGCAGCCCCCGTCCTTCCCATGACCGACGCGAACCTCCCGCCGTCCCGCGGACGCATCCTCGTCGTGGACGACCAGCGCAACATGCGCGCGACCACCGCGCTGCTCCTGCGCGCCGAGCACTACACCGTCTTCGAGGCGGGCACCGGCGAGGAAGCCCTGGCGCACCTGTCCGGCGGCAGCATGGACCTGCTCCTGACGGACTTGAAGATGGAGCCCATGGACGGGCTCACGCTCCTCAAGCGCGCGCTGGAGGTGGCCCCGCGGCTGCAGGTCATCATGATGACGGCCTTCGGCTCCATCGAGAGCGCGGTGGAGGCCATGCGCCTGGGTGCGTACGACTACGTCACCAAGCCCTTCAAGGAGAGCGAGCTGCGCTACCGCGTGGAGCGCGCCCTGGAGCGAGCGCGCCTGCTGCGCGACGTGGACAACCTGGCCACGGACTTCAACGAGCGCCACGGCCTGTCCGCGCTGGTGGGCCGCAGCGCCGCCATGAGGGACCTCACCTCGCGGCTGATGCGCGTGGCCCAGAGCGACGCCACGGTGCTCATCCAGGGCGAGAGCGGCACGGGCAAGGAGCTGGTGGCGCGCGCGCTCCACGCGCACAGCCGCCGCAAGGGGCGCTCCTTCGTGCCCGTCAACTGCGCGGCCATCAGCGAGTCGCTGCTGGAGAGCGAGCTGTTCGGCCACGCGAAGGGCGCCTTCACCGGCGCGGTGAAGGCCCGCCGGGGCCTGTTCGAGGAGGCTGACGGCGGCACGCTCTTCATCGACGAGGTGACGGAGACCAGCCCCACCTTCCAGTCGAAGCTCTTGCGCGCGCTGCAGGAGGGCGAGGTGCGCCGCGTGGGCGAGTCCACCGCGCTGCGCGTGGACGTGCGCACCGTGGCGGCCACCAACCGCGACATCGAGCAGGAGGTGCGTGAGAAGCGCTTCCGCCAGGACCTCTACTACCGCCTCAACGTGGTGACGCTGCGCGTGCCGCCCCTGCGTGAGCGCCTGGATGACGTGCCCGCGCTCGCCGAGCACTTCCTGGGGCGCGCCAACACCCGCAGCCCCAACCCCCGGCGCCTGTCCGCCGCCGCGGTGACGCACCTGATGAGCTACGACTTCCCGGGCAACGTGCGCGAGCTGGAGAACCTGGTGGAGCAGGCCGCCGCGCTCTCGGAGAGCGACGAGCTGTTGCCCGAGGACTTCCCGCTGCGCCAGGCCCGCCTGACGCCCGTCGCCGGCACCAGCGCCCTGGGCATGCTGGACGGCCCGGGCAGTCTGCCTCCTGGCACCAGCTCGGGGCCCACCCTGGCCCAGGTGGTCGAGGACGCCGAGCGCCGCGCCATCGCCCAGTCCCTGGAGCGCCACGGCGTGGACCTGGCCCGCGTCGCCGACGAGCTGGGCGTCTCCTCCACCACCCTGTGGCGCAAGATGAAGCGCCTCAACCTCCGGCCGCCCAACGAGGTGGGTCGGGAGTAGGGTGGAGTTGGACGTGTAACTTTTGCGCACCCGTGGATTCAGATCCGAAATGAACGGGGTTCATCGGTGAAAAACACAACCGCCCGGACTCATTGATGATTTTCAGTTCTGAAAGCCGATTGCAGGGCTGAAATGCAATCACCGGGGTGGGCCATTGTTGGGCAGACCTCTAAGTGCCTGAGAAAACTGGAGTTTGTCTCAAAACGGGGTCTGGCACGGCGACTGCTATAGGTTCACGCGGGACACATCGAAGCGAGGCTGAAGGCGGTTCCCCCCCACCCCTTCAGCACTTCCGGTGAGTCACCTTCAGAAGACCCGCGGCCCGACCCTCCCCTGGAGTGTCGGGCCGCCTTCTTTTGTGCCGTCGGGCGTTGAGTCAGGCTCGCGTCGGTAGCGCTCCTTCCTTGCCGGAGGCAGGCCGATGACGGTGGATGTGGGGTCGTGTCCGTGGGTGCAGAGACCCGGACGCGCCGACGATTACCCGACGTACGCCAGGCTGTTCGTGGAGCTGGGGCTGGAGGACCCTCCGCCGCCCGTATCCATGTGGGAGCAGGAGCTGGCGAGTCGCACCTTCCTCGTCGAGGGGCCGGGTGGGGTGGTGGGGTACACGTCCACGGAGGCCCTGGGTGTCATGGGGTACGTGGGCCAGCTCGTGGTGGCGCCCACCGCGCGCCGTCAGGGGCTGGGGCGGTGGATGATGCTGAGGTCGGCCGAGCGCCTCCGGACGCAGGGCTGCCAGCACTGGTGCCTCATGGTGGTGCGCGACAACACCCCGGCCCTGGAGCTCTACGGCTCGCTGGGGATGCGGCGCGCCCGGCAGGCCACCGACCTGGAGGTGACGCGGGCCCACGTGGCCACGCTGCCGGAGGCGCCCCGCGGCCTCCGGGTGTCGCCCGTGGAGTCATCGGATGGGGAGCCGCTGACGGAGGCCTTCGGGATGATTCCGGGCAAGCTCGCGCGCTTCTCTTCGCTGGCCTCGCACCAGCTCTTCAAGCTGACCCGAGGGGAGGGCGCGGCCACCGAGCGGCTGGGGGTGATGGACCTGCGCTCCGGCGGCGTGGTGCTCTACCCCTTCTTCGCGGTGTCCCTCGCACATGCGCGGGCGCTCCTGGAGGACGCCTTCACCCGCGTGGGGCCCGCGCGTCAGTCCCTGGGCGTGGTGATGACGGACAACCCATCCTTGGAGGACGCCCTGCGGAAGGCCGGAGCCCGCACGCGCCTGGAGACGTACGAGCTGCGCGGCGAACTCCCGCGCTGACCGCGGCACCTGGGTGCCCCAGAAAGACGACGCCCGCCCGGGCACGAGGCCGGGGCGGGCGGAGTCGACGGGCTTGCTGCCCGCGGGAAGGCTACTGACCGAAGAGGCTGCTGGCCTGCTCCAGCCACGCGGTGACGGGGCCGGGGAGGATGCCCAGCACCACCACGGCGGCGGTGGAGAGCACCAGGGCCAGCTCGGTGGACCAGCTGCGCTCCAGCGCCTGGGCGCCCTCGGGCACCGGGCGCATGAACATGTAGACCACCACGCGCAGGTAGTAATAGACGCCCGCCGCGCTGGACAGCACGCCGATGATGGCCAGGCCGATGAGGCCCGAGTCCACTGCGCTCTGGAAGATGAGCAGCTTGCTCATGAAGCCGATGGTGGGGGGAATCCCGCCCAGGGACAGCATGAACGCCGCCATCGCCACGGCCCAACCCGGACGCCGCTGCGCCAGGCCGCTGAAGCGCTCCAAATCCCAGGCGGTGCCCTTCTCCTCGTCCTCGCGACGCTCGAGCACGGAGACCAGGGTGAAGGCGCCCACCGCGCTGAAGGTGTAGGCCAAGAGGTAGAAGAGGATGCCGCGCAGGGCCTGCGAGCGGGCCAGCTCCAGCGGCGAGCCACCCGTCAGCTCCGACGGTCCCAGCAGGCGGAACTGCTCGCCCGGCGCCGTCACGAAGAGCGCCGCCACGCCCACCAGCAGGTAGCCGGCGTGCGCGATGGACGAGTACGCCAGCATGCGCTTCACGTTGCGCTGCGGAATCGCCAGCAGGTTGCCCACCACCATGGTGAGGAAGGCCAGCGACGAGAACAGCACCAGCGGCATCTGCGGGTCGATGCCCTTGCCCACCGTCAGGAACACGCGCACCAGCGCCGCGAAGGCCGCCGCCTTCACGCCCGCGCTCATCAGCGCGGTGACGGGGGTGGGGGCACCCTCGTAGACGTCCGGCGTCCACATGTGGAACGGCACCGCGGCCACCTTGAAGGCGAAGCCGGAGCCCAGGAGGATGAGGCCCGCGTAGACCAGCGCCGGCTGGGTGGCGAGCGCCGTGGACAGCGGGCCGGCCATCGCCGTCAGCTTGGTGGTGCCGGTGGCGCCGTACAGGAGCGCCGCGCCGTACAGCAGCACCGCGGACGAGAACGCGCCCAGGATGAAGTACTTGAAGCCCGCCTCGGAGGGCCGCGTCCCGCGCCGCAGGTACGACGTCAGCGCGTACGTGGCGATGGAGAGGACCTCCAGGTTGACGAACAGGGTGATGAGCTCGTTGGACAGCGCCAGCAGGCTCATGCCCGCCGCGGCGAAGAGCATCAGCGCGTAGAACTCACCGCGCTCCGCGCCGCGCTTGCGCAGGAAGCTCACGGAGCTGAGCGACGCCAGCCCCAGGCCCACGCACACCACGAAGGTGAGGAAGCTGGAGAACGGGTCCAGCACGCCGAAGCCGAGGAACGCCTCGTGCGCCGGCTCGAACATGTTGGACACGGCCACGGCGCCGGCCGCCACCGCCGACACCACGGCGAGCACGGCCTGGTAGGACCGCGACGCGGTGGTGCTGAGGAACACCTCCGACAGCAGCAGGATGCACGCTCCCACCACCAGGATGATGGCGGGCAGCAGCGGGAGGAAGTCTGCCAGGGTGAGATTGGGCAGGGGCAAGGTCATGGCGAGGGCTCAGTCGGCTTACGGCCGGGACGAGGGGACGGCCCGGGCGGCGAGCGGGGCAGGGGCGCTCGGGGCTGCCACGGTGGGGTTGGCCGGCAGGGACATCACCTCCACGCGCACCTGGTCGGCCTGCACACCCGCTCCAGGCGTGCCCACGCGGGCGCGGGAGAGGAAGCGCTCCGTGGACGGCTCGATGCGGTCGAGGAAGGGCTGGGGCATCAGACCCATCACCCCGACGAGGATGATGAAGGGCAGCACCGTCAGGCTCTCGCGCACGTTCATGTCGCGCAGGTGCTGGTTCTCCCGGTGCGTCAGGCCGCCGAAGAACACCTTCTGCACCATCCACAGCATGTAGGCCGCGCCCAGGATGACGCCCGTGGTCGCGAACGCGCCGAACACCGCCGTCAGGTGCGGGTTGCCCGCGGCCGCGCCCAAATCGCTCTTGAACGTGCCCAGCAGCACCAGGAACTCACCGATGAAGCCGTTGGTGCCGGGCACCGCCACCGAGGAGAAGGTGATGATGATGAAGGCCGTGGTGAACACCGGCATCACCTTGGCGATGCCACCGAAGTCCGCCATCAGGCGGCTGTGGCGCCGCTCGTAGAGGAAGCCGAACAGGAGGAACAGCGCGCCCGTGGACACGCCGTGGTTGAGCATCTGGTACGCGCTGCCCGTGGCGCCCTCCGCCGTCAGCGCGAAGATGCCCAGCATGCAGTAGCCCAGGTGGCTGACGGACGAGTAGGCGATGAGCTTCTTGATGTCCCGCTGCGCCAGGCACATGAGCGCCCCGTAGACGATGCCGATGACGGCCAGCGTCGCCAGGAACGGCCGGGCCTGCTGCGCGGCCACCGGGAAGAGCGGAATCGCGTAGCGCCAGAAGCCGAAGGTGCCCATCTTCAGCATCACGCCGGCCAGAATCATGGAGCCGGCCACCGGCGCCTGCACGTGCGCGTCCGGCAACCACGTGTGCACCGGCCACATCGGCACCTTGATGGCGAACGCCAGCGCGAACGCCGCGAACAGCCAGGGGCCGTAGGTGTGCAGCGTCGCGGCCATGCCCGTCAGTGAGTCACACGCCCCCGCGGGTCCCGCCGAGCACGCGGACAGCTGCCGGTTCGCGTCCAACAGGCCGTTGTAGATGCTCGCGTAGTCGAACGAGCGCGCGCCCGCGGGCGAGCTGATGAAGTACACCGCGATGAGCGCCACCAGCATCAGCAGCGAGCCCACCAGCGTGTAGAGGAAGAACTTCACCGCCGCCATCTGGCGGTCCTCGGCGCCCCACACACCCACCAGCAGGTACATGGGGATGAGCATGGCCTCGAAGAAGATGTAGAAGAGCAGCACGTCCAGCGACACCAGCGCGCCCAGCATCGTCGTCTGGAGCACCAGCAGCGCCAGGTGGAACTCCTTGATGCGGTGGCTGATGTACGTGGTGGAGGCCAGCACCACCAGGGGGCCCAGGAACACCGTCAGGAGGATGAGGCTCACCGCCAGGCCATCCACGCCCAGGTGGTAGCTCAGCCCGAACTCCTTGAACCAGGGCACCCGGTACTCGAGCTGGAACTCGGGGCCGCCCACCTCGAAGCGTGAGTACGCCCACGCGCCGAAGACCAGGTCCACCACCATGCCGATGAACGTGACGGCGCGAATCTGCCCCGACTCGCCGGCGGGCAGCATCAGCACCAGCGCCGCGAAGACGAGCGGCAGGAAGACGACGAGGTTGAGCAGGTGGGTGTCGAAGAAGCTCATTGCAGCACCTGGATGAGGGCGTAGGCCACGCCGCCGAGCAGGGCGAGGGCCATCACTGCGGCATAGGCCTGGGCGTCGCCCGACTGGACGTAGCGCAGCGCGCTGCCCACGCGCGCCGTCACCCACGCCGTGCCGCGCACCGCCACGGTGTCGATGAGGAGCGCGTCCACCACGCGGAAGAGGATGAAGCTCATGAACTTGATGGGCCGGATGATGACCAGCTCGTACAGCTCATCCACGTAGAACTTGTTCTGCGCCGCGCGGCGCACCGCCCGGGCGTAGGCCGGCGCGGGCTGACCCGCGCGCGACGGGAAGTAGCGCAGGTACAGGAACGCCGCCAGGGCGCCACCGGACACCGCCACCAGCCACGCGAAGCCGTAGTCGGCCAGCGTGGGGACGCTCGTGTCGAGCTGCACCGTCTTGCCCGTGGCGACCACGCGGTTCATCGCGGCGAACACCGGGCTCAGGAAGTTCTCGAACACCGGCTGGGGACGACCGTCGCCGGGCGCCTTGAGCAGCGGCCACGCGTACACGGAGGCCACCACGCTGAGCACCGCCAGCACCACCAGCGGCAGCGTCATCTGCCACGCGCTCTCGTGCGCGTGCGCCACCTTGGCCTCCTTGGAGCGGGGCCCCTCGAAGGTCAGCAGGTACACGCGCGTCATGTAGAACGCGGTGCACGCGGCGATGAGCAGGCCCAGGTAGTAGACCGCGCTGGACACCCAGTGCAGGCCCTCCAGGTGGTTGTGGTGCACGCCGTGGAAGATGGCGTCCTTCGAGAAGAAGCCGGACAGCGGGATGATGCCGGTGATGGCCAGCGTGGCGACGAAGAAGGTGCCCCACGTCCACTTCATCTCGTGGCGCAGGCCGCCCAGCTTCTTGATGTCCGTCTCGTCCCCGTTGCCGTGCATCACGCTGCCGGCGCCGAGGAACAGACACGCCTTGAAGAACGCGTGCGTCACCAGGTGCAGCACGGCCGCCCAGAAGATGCCCATGCCCACACCCATGAACATGATGCCCAGCTGGGACACCGTGGAGTAGGCGAGCACCTTCTTGATGTCGTCCTGCGCGAAGGCGATGAGCGCCGCCAGGAGCGACGTCAGCGCGCCGATGATGGCCACCGTGGCCATCGCCGTGGGGCTGAGCACCAGCAGCGCGGCCATGCGGCTGAACAGGTAGATGCCCGCGGTCACCATCGTCGCGGCGTGGATGAGCGCGGAGACCGGCGTCGGGCCGGCCATGGCGTCCGGCAGCCAGACGTAGAGCGGCAGCTGCGCGCTCTTGCCCGCGGCGCCCAGCAGGAACAGCAGGAGCGCCACCGTCATCACGCCGCCGAACGTGTAGCCCTCCAGGGGCCCTGAGGCGATGGTCGTGGACAGGTCCACCTTGCCGGCGCCGCCCTCGGGCATCGCCTCGGCGAACTTCTGCAGGCCCAGGAACGTGACGGGGCCCTTGTCCTGGAGCGCGGCGGCGTAGCGCTGGCTCGTGCTGCCCGCGGCCGTGTAGTCGCGCTCGTCGGCCTGCTTGTTGAAGGCGCCGACCATCAGCACCATCAGGAACGTGGCGATGAGGAAGGCGAAGTCACCGATGCGGTTGGTGACGAACGCCTTGCGGCCGGCCCACGCCTTGGCGGGGTCCGTGTACCAGAAGCCGATGAGCAGGTAGCTGGCCATGCCCACGCCCTCCCAGCCCACGAAGAGCAGGACCAGGTTGTCGGCCAGCACCAGCGTCAGCATCGCCGCGACGAAGAGGTTCAGGTACGCGAAGAAGCGCCAGTAGGCCTCGTCGTGCTCCATGTAGCTGGTGGAGTACAGGTGGATGAGGAAGCCCACGCCGGTGATGACCAGCAGGAGGATGCCGGACAGGTGGTCCACCATCAGCCCGAAGTTCACCCGGAAGTCGCCCACCGAGAACCAGGTGCCGTAGTCGTGCGCGATGGCGTAGCGCACGTAGTCCCGCTCGTTGCCGAACGGGTTCACGATGAAGGACAGGAGCCGGCGGCTCTCCAGGTCCATGGAGCTGGTGGCCCAGAAGGCCAGCACGCTCAACACGAAGGCGCCCGCGACGGCGGAGCACGCGACCAGGTGCACGTTGGCGCGGCCCAGCATCTTGCCGAACACGCCGCAGATGAACGCGCCCAAGAGGGGCAGCGCGATGATGAGCCAGAGCGAGGGCGCCATCACTTCTGGCGCGACCGGCGCGACCTGGAGGAATTCCGAGAAGGTGCTCATGAGTGGGCTCCTGGCGTGTCCGTCAGTGCTTCATGGTCCGGATGTCTTCCACCAGGATGCTGCCTCGGCTCCGGAAGACGGCGATGACGATGGCCAGTCCGATGGCCGCTTCCGCCGCGGCCACCGCGATGACGAAGAAGGCGGAGACGTGCCCGATGCTGTCGCCGTGCATGCGGGCGAAGGCCAGGAACGTCAGGTTCGCCGCGTTGAGCATCAGCTCCACGCACATGAAGACGACCAGTGCGTTGCGGCGCACCAGCACGCCGAACATGCCCATGCAGAACAGGGCGGCGGCAAGCAGGAGGTAGTAGGAGATGGGGACCATGGCCGGTTCGGGGCCTCGCGGGCGGACGACCTGCGCCGCCATCTAGCACAGAAAGTTTGAGGGAGTCGGCTGCGATCAGATTCGCGACTTGGCCACGACCACCGCGCCCACGATGGCCACCAGCAGCAGCAGGCTCACCGCCTCGAAGGGAAGCAGCCACTGGGTGAAGATGACCTGACCCAGCGTCGCCATGGTGCCGAAGGTCGCCTGCGCCTCGATGCCCATGGACGGGGGAGGCCCCGCGGGCAGCTTGCTGAGCGCGATGCCCAGCACCACCAACAGGCCCACCGTCGCCGCGCCGCCCAGGATTCGCGCCAGCGTGGGCTTTCCACGCGAGGGCGACTCGCTCAGGTTGAGCAGCATGATGACGAACAGGAAGAGCACCATGATGGCGCCCGCGTAGACGAGCACCTGGAGCACCGCCACCGTGTGCGCCCAGAGCAGGACGTACAGCCCGGCCAGGAAGAAGAACGTGGAGACCAGGGCCATGGCGGAGTTGATGGGGCTCCGCGCGAAGATGACCATCCCGGCCGACAGCAGCGTCAGGAGCGCGAACGCCCCGAAGAGGATGAGCTCGATGTTCAAGACCAGTCTCCGAACGAACCCCAGGGCTTGTCGCCGAACGGGCAGCGCTTCTCGCGGATGTGGGCCTCGAACTCGTCCTTGAACCGCATCAGGAACGAGTGCGTGGGCAGCGCCGCCGCGTCACCCAGCGCGCAGATGGTGTTGCCCAGGCCGATGGGCGGGTAGGGGGCAATCGAGGACGCCACGTTGGAGAGCATCTCCACGTCGCCCGGGTCGCCGCGTCCCTCTTCAATCTTTCGCAAGAGCCGCGTCTGCCACGGCGTGCCCTCGCGGCACGGCGTGCACTGGCCGCAGGACTCCTCCGCGTAGAAGCGCGCCACGCGCCACAGGCTGCGCACCATGCAGGTGGAGTCGTCCATGACGATGACGCCGCCGGAGCCCGCCATGGTCTGCTTGACCTTGAGGGCCTCGAACTCCATGGCCACGTCCAGCTCGTCCGCGCCCAGCACCGGCGCCGAGGACCCGCCGGGAATCACGGCCTTCACCTTGCGACCCGCCGGCATGCCCCGGCCGTACTTGTCGTCGTAGATGAGCTCCGCGAGCGTGGTGAACATCGACACTTCGTAGACGCCCGGGCGGTTCACCGTGCCGGACAGGCAGACCAGGCGCGTGCCGCCCGACTTGTCCGTGCCCAGCTTCGCGTACCAGTCCGAGCCGCCCGTGAAGACGTGGGGCACGCTGGCGAGCGTCTCCACGTTGTTCACCACCGTGGGGCTGCCGAACAGGCCGACGACGGCGGGGAAGGGGGGCTTCAGGCGCGGCCAGCCCTTCTTGCCCTCCAGGCTCTCCAGCAGGGCGGTCTCCTCGCCGCAGATGTACGCGCCGGCGCCGCGGACCAGGTAGCAGTTGAGCTCGAAGTCCTTGCCCATCAGCTTCTTGCCGAAGATGCCCGCCTTGTACGCCTCGTCGATGGCGGCCTGGCAGCGCTCGGCGGGGAACTTGAACTCGCCGCGCAGGTACACGTAGCAGGTGTGCACGCCCAGCGCGTACGACGCGATGGCGATGCCCTCCAGCATCATGTGCGGGTCATCCTCGAGGATGTAGCGGTCCTTGAAGGTGCCCGGCTCGGACTCGTCGCCGTTGACCGCGAGGTACTTGGGCTTGGGGCTGTCCTTGGGGACGAAGCTCCACTTCAGGCCCGTGGGGAAGCCGGCGCCGCCGCGGCCGCGGAGGTTGGACTTCTTCACCTCGTCGATGATGGCGGCCGGCTGCATCTCCAGCGCCTTCTTCAGACCCTCGTAGCCACCGCGCTTCTTGTAGCTGTCCAGCGTCCAGGACTGGGGCTTGCCCCAGGCCGCGGAGATGATCGGGTCGATGCCCTTTGCCGTAGAGGCCATGTGATGACGTCCTGCCTGCGTGAAAGGGTGGCGCTTCAGCTCAGCTTGGCCAGGATGGCGTCCAGCTTCGCGCGGGTGAGGCTCTCGTGATGATCCTCGTTGATCTGCAGGCACGGCGCCGTGCCGCAGGAGGCCAGGCACTCGGTCTCGCGCAAGGTGAACTTCTCGTTGGCTTCACCTGCCTTGAGGCCGAGCTTCTCCTCCAGGTAGGCGAGCATCTTCTCCGCGCCCCAGAGCGAGCAGGACAGGTTCGTGCAGACGTCGATGACGTACTTGCCCGGCTTCTTCAGGTGGTACATCACGTAGAAGCTGGCGACCTCGTAGGCGCGCTCCGGCGTGACTTCCAGGTGCCTGGCCACCAGCCGCAGGCCCTCGGGCGGTAGCCAGCCCTTGATCTCCTGGAGCACGCGCAGCGCCGGGAGCATGCCCGCGCTTTTGCGCTCAGGGGGGTAGTGGGAGATGATCTCCGCGATACCCGCGTCGAACTTCTTCTGCTCTTCAGGAGTGAACAGGGGCTCCGCCATGGCGGGGGGCTACGTATTGCTCCAAAGGCCGCGTTGTCAACATAAACCCTCGACGGTACACTGGGCCGCCATCAGCAAATTGCCGAGCGATTTCAACCCCTTGTTATGACCCCGGGCCCAGAGAACAAGCGCCAGCACCCCCGGATCCCGGCCGTGCTGAAGGTGGAGTACGCGGACGGACGCCAGGCGCGTGACGTCACGGAGAACCTGTCCCATTCGGGGCTCTTCGTGCAGACCGACCAGGCCTTCACGCTGGGGGAGGACGTGCGCCTCGCACTTTCTTTCCCGGGACTGCTGGATCCGGTAGAAGTCACCGGCATCGTGGCCTGGATGAGGCCCGCGGGCGTCGATCAGCCCGGAGGAGTCGGGGTCCGCGTCGAGCGCGCGGAGGACAGGCGCAGACTGGGTGACATCTTGAGTGCGGCAGGACCCAACAGCCACGCGCCCCACGCCGAGCACGAGGGGTACCGTGTGCTCATCGTCGAGGACAACCCGCACATCATCGAGATGTACAGCTACGTCCTGAAGAAGCTGGCGTCCGGGGAGCTGCACGGGAAGGTGCCCCTGGAGGTCCACTTCGCCCCGGACGGGCACCACGCGCTGGGCATGCTGCGCGAGGGCCGCTTCAGCCTGGTGATGACGGACCTCTACATGCCGGTGATGGACGGCTTCGCGCTCGTGGAGCGCATCCGCGAGGATGAGGTCCTCAAGGGCATCCCCGTCATCGCCATCTCCGCCGGCGGCAAGGAGGCCCAGGACCGCGCGCTGCAGCTGGGCGTGGACATCTACCTGCGCAAGCCGGTGAAGTTCGTCGAGGTCCTGGAGACGGTGAAGCAGCTGCTTCGCATCCGCTGAGAACCCCCGGGTTCTGGCAGTCCCACGTTGAGCGATGGCGGGCGGACGTCGTAGAGTCGCCCACCCATGCCGAAGGCCGCCATCAACCGCGACGCCGTCAGTGGCGAGGCGCTGTTCATCCTCCGAAACCTGAGGGAGAACGGCCAACACGGACGCTCCAACAAGCTGGCCGATGTGAAGGCCGCGCTGGAGCCGTCCGTCTCGCTCGATTTCGACAACTACTTCTTCTTCCTGCGCAAGTTCCACTACATCGCCATGGACCGCGAGGCCCAGCTCAAGCTCACCGAGCAGGGCGAGCGCGTGGCGGGCGGGGAGCTTTCGGACAAGTTCTCCGTGGAGGTGGGCGAGTTCTTCGCCGACCAGCTGGCCTCCGCCGAGGACGAGCCCCCCGTGGCCCAGGGCACCGAGGAGTCCCTGATTCTGCCCCCGCCCCCGCCGGAGCTGCTCCTGGACGAGGCGGAGGTGGTGCCCACCGCGGCCACGCAGATTGCGCCGCCCCCGTCGCCGCCGCCCATGCCCCCGATGCGCGCCGCGCGCTCGGCCATGCCCGCGCTGGATTTGACGCCGCCGCCCAACACGTCGCAGGTGCCGGTGCCCGTCCCGGCGCCCTTCACGCCGCCGGCGCCCGTGGCGCTCGTCACCCCCGCGGTGCCCGAGCCCCGCCGGGAGACCTCCATCGGTCTGGCTCCCACCGCGCCGCTGCCCCTCGCTCCCCCGTCGTCGTCCGCCGCCGCCCCTTCCATGCCCCCTCCCGCCGCCACTTCTCCCGTCGCCGCCGCGCCCGTCGCCCCGAAGGGCACGGAGCTGGATTTGCGCTACCAGAAGTTCGACCCCATCGGCACGGGCCCCCTGGGCACCGTCTTCAAGGGCCGCTTCACGGCGCTGGGGCTGGACATCTGCCTGAAGGAGCTCAAGGACATCTTCGGCTACTTCTCCTTCCTGCAGCGCGGTGAGGTGCTCAAGCGGCTGAAGAAGGAGCTGTGCGCCCAGGCCCAGGTGCGCCACCCCGGCATCGTCCAGGTGGTGGACCAGAACGTGGAGGCCAGCCGGCCCTACTTCGTCCTGGAGCTGATGAACGGCAGCCTGAAGGAGCGGCTGGATGCGGGCGGTGGCAGCGGGGTGCCGGTGCCCTTCGCGCTGCGCACCTTCCTGCAGATGGCCTACGGCCTGCGCGCCGCCCACGCCACGGGGCTGACGCACCACAACCTCAAGCCGGAGAACGTCCTCTTCGACGGCTACGGCAACGCCAAGCTGTCCGACTTCGGCCTGGGCCGCGTGGTGGAGGTGGACGCCACCAAGGGCATGCCCCAGGTCTTCGTGGGCACCGGCGGCATGGCGTACATGGCCCCGGAGCTGATGAACCGCGGCGCCAAGGAGCCGGGCCCCTCCGCGGACGTGTACGGGCTGGGCATCCTGCTCTACGAGATGCTGACCGGGCAGATTCCGGGCCGCCGCTCGCCGCTGCCCTCGGAGGTCAACCCCGAGGCGCCCAGCGGGTTGGACCAGCTCTTCGACAAGGCCACCCAGGACAAGCGCGAGCAGCGCTACCCGGACATCGACGCCATGCTCGAGGACTTCTACAAGGCCTTCCCGGAGAAGGAGTTCCTCGTGCGCAACGACCTCATCCTGTCCTCGGAGTCGCCCCAGCAGTGACGCACTGCCGGGCGCGGGCCTCCTCGTGAGGCTCGCCCCCCCGCGTGGACGGTGATGGCGTGGAGGCGCCAGGGATGGGCCCTCCGCCGCCACCGTCACCCCGGCGGTCGCAGGCAGGCACGTCGCGAGGGCCTCGCGGCGTCCGCCCCGTCCAGGCGGCGTCATGGCATTGTCCGCCCGCCATGACCTCGTCTTCCCCTGGCTGTGTGCTCGTCACCGTGACGGGCAAGGACCACCCCGGCATCACCGCCCGCCTCACCGGCCTGCTCGCGGACGCGGGCGCCGAGCTGCTCGACGTGGAGCAGGTGGTGGTGCAGGGCCGCCTGACGCTGTGCCTCCTGGTGCGGCTGCCTGAGTCGGTGGGCATCCCCCGGGCGCTGCTCTTCGCCGCGCGGGAGCTGGGCGTGGCGCTGGACTTCCAGGCGGTGGAGACACCGGACCTCGGGGCTCCCGTGCCCGCGCGCTACGTCGTCACCGCGGTGGGGCGCGCCTTGGGGGCGGGGCAATTGCACTCGCTCACCTCGCACCTGGCCCAGGCGGGCGCCAACGTGGAGCGAATCGTCCGGCTGTCCGAGCCGCACCTGGGCTCCATGGAGCTGCACGTCACCCTGCCGCCCACGCTGGAGCCCCAGGTGCTCAAGCGCTCGCTCCTGGCGCTGTCCATGCGCGACGCCACCTTCGACGTGGCGCTGCAGAAGGAGAGCCTGTTCCGGCGCGGCAAGCGGATGGTGGTGATGGACATGGACTCCACGCTCATCCGCATCGAGGTCATCGACGAGCTGGCGCGCGCGCACGGCGTGGGCGAGCAGGTCTCCCGCATCACCGAGCGCGCCATGCAGGGGGAGATGGACTACGACGAGTCCTTGCGCCAGCGCGTGGCGTTGCTCGCGGGGCTGGACGTGGGCGTGCTGCGGCAGCTCGCGGCGAATCTGCCCCTGACGGAGGGCGCCGAGACGCTGGTGCGCGTGCTCAAGCGGCTGGGCTACCGCACCGCCGTCATCAGCGGCGGCTTCTCCGTGGCGGCCGAGGCGCTCAAGTCGCGGCTCGGCATCGACCACGCCTTCTCCAACGTGCTGGAGGAGGAGGGCGGCCGGCTCACCGGCCGCACCGTGGGGGCCATTGTCAACGCGCGCCGCAAGGCGGAGCTGCTCGAGCAGCTCGCGGCCCAGGAGGGCATCCTGCTCGAGCAGGTCATCGCGGTGGGCGACGGCGCCAACGACTTGCTGATGCTGGAGCGCGCGGGGCTGGGCATCGCGTTCCGCGCCAAGCCCCGGCTGCGCGAGGCCGCCGACACGTCCATCTCCGCCGGCGGGCTGGACACCATCCTCTACCTCCTGGGGCTCACCGGGCGGGAGCTCCAGGAAGCGGGCTGACGCGCTACAGGCGCATCCGGGCGGCGAGCTCGCGCTGCTGGAGCTTGCCCTTCTCCAGGAGCAGCTCCAGCAGGGCGCGCAGAATCTTGGAGCTCTTCTCCTGGTTCTGCTGGAGCGTCTGCAGCCGCTGCAGGTCCTCGTCCGTCCACTCGGGCGTGGTGGACGGGCCGCCGGCGAGGATTTCGTCGAGGATGTCCGCCGCGCTCGAACCCTGGGCCGCCACGGGCGGTGCGGGGCGCTCCGGAGCGCGGGGCGCTGGCGCCGCCGCGGGCGGCTCGGGCGGGAGGATGTCGGCGATGCGCTTCACCACCGTCTTGCCGCTCATGTCGACGACCTTGAACTCGTCCTCCTGCTCGTCGACGGTGGCCTGCGTGTCCGAGGACTGGTTGCGCGAGGGCGAGAAGCGGGTGCTGATGACCGGCTCCTGGCCTCGGTAGTGGCGCAGGATGGCGTGCTCGATTTCACGCTCGCCCGCCACCATGGGGACCACCCGGGCTCGGCTGCGGGCCGCCACCTGGTCCAGCGTGGCCAGGTCCGTGGGGTCCGCCATGGCCAGCACCAGCGTCTTGCCGTTGTCCTTGAGCGACACGGGGAAGACGCCCTTCTGCTCGGCGAGCGTCATGTCCACGCGCGCGAGCGCGCCCGCGTCCCGGCTGATGTTGCCCAACTGCACGCGCTGCATCCCCAGGCCCTGGCAGATGGCCTCCGTAATCGTGTCCTCGGTGGCCAGCCCCAGGTCGGAGACGACGCGCGACAGCCGACCACCCCACTGGTCCAGGGAGGCCATGGCACTGCGGAGCTGGAGCTCGTCGATGACGCGTGCCTTGACGAGGATTTCGCCGATGCGATTGCGGGAAGGAGAAGCCATGGCTCGGGAGTCTACCGTCTGACGGCGCGGACGCTCAGTCCGCGACGCTTTCGCCCGCTACGAGGGCGAGGAGGCACCACCATGCAGCCCTTCGCGGAAGCCGCCATCCAGCAGTGCCCCTACTGTGGCGAAGAGGTGGAGGTCGACGTCGACCCCATCGGCGCCAGCGCGGAGCGCTACATCGAGGACTGCCCTGTCTGCTGCCGCCCGTGGACGGTGCACGTGTCGCGCAACGAGGAGGCCTACGCCGTGGCCCTGGCCCGCGACGACGACTGAAGTCGACCGCGTCCGCCCGTCCTGGAGGGCCCCCGTTCGGAGGCCCGGAGAGCAGGCGTGCGGGCAGGGTGTGAAGGTGCCGCGAGGGCCTGGGGGCGTTGCTTGACACGTCCCGGAGCATGGTTCTCTTGAGTCTTGTGAGGCGGCGCTGGAGTGGAGCCCCGATGGGGCCCCCGAGGCGGAACCGCTGACAACGACAACGTCTGTGATTCACACACCGTGCACTCCGCCAGAGGAGTGTCACGCACAGGAGAAGACCATGCAGAATCGCAACCCGTTCAACTCCGCCGTGGTGGTGAACCCCCTGATGCGCGACTTCGACGCGCTCTTCCGTGAGTTCGCCCAGCCGGGCTTCTTCCGTCAGTCCGCGGCCCGCGAGCGCGTGCCCGCGGCCGACATCCTCGAGTCCGAGGCGGGCGTCACCCTGCACCTCGACGTGCCGGGCGTGGACGCCAAGGACATCCAGGTGACGGTGGAGCGCGACGTGCTCACCGTGAAGGCCGAGCGCAAGGCACAGCCCGTCGCCGAGGGCGTGTCCGTGCGCCGCCAGGAGCGAGCCCAGGGCAGCTTCACGCGCTCGTTCTCCCTGCCGGAGACGGTGGACGCCACCAAGGTGGAGGCGCGCTACGAGCAGGGCGTGCTGACGCTCACCTTGCCGCGACGCGAGGAGTCCAAGCCTCGGGTCATCGAGGTCAAGGTCCAGGGCTGATTTCCGCGCGAGGCGTCGAATCGCGCGCACACCCCTCCTGGGAGGCCGCTGTCCGCCGAGAACGGCGCGGCTTCCTCCTTCTTCACCCCTGTCGAGGGCTTCCGCGAGGGGGCGGCGGAAGCCCTCCCGACCTCAGCGCTTGGCGCCGAGCGAGATGGGCACGCGGAACAGCTCCAGCACCTGCTGCACATCGAGCGGCTTGGCCAGGCACGCGAGCGCGCCAGCCTGCTTGGACTGCTCCACGACGTCGGCGGTGTGCATGGACGTCATCGTGATGAGCCGCACACCCTCCATCTGCTTGCGCGCGCGGATGCGACGGCAGACCTCGAGGCCGTCGATGTCCGGCATGTTCAGGTCGATGATCATCCCGTGCGGCTTCTGC
The DNA here is from genome assembly GCF_024198255.1 of Myxococcus guangdongensis. Taxonomy (NCBI): domain Bacteria; kingdom Pseudomonadati; phylum Myxococcota; class Myxococcia; order Myxococcales; family Myxococcaceae; genus Myxococcus; species Myxococcus guangdongensis. Next base: position 514,034 of record NZ_JAJVKW010000002.1, on the reverse strand, counting down.
TCGGACACCAGCAGCAGGGCCTCCACGCCGCTCGTCGTCGTCTGAAGCTCCACCTGCGCGGAGAACGGCTTGAACGCGCGCTTGACGGCGTCCAGCACCGCCCGCTCGTCATCCACCACCAACAGCCGCACCGTGCCGCTGCCCAGCTCCTCCGGAACCGGCATCTGGTGCGCGATGAGGAAGGTGCGCAGGTCCGCCGAGCGCACCCGGCGGTGACCGCCCGGCGTCCTGAAGGCCATCAGGATGCCCCGGTCAATCCACTTGCTCACCGTGGACGGATCCACCTGAAGCAAACGACTGATGTCGTGCGTCGTGTAGAGCTGGTCCGTCATCGCCGTACTCCCCTCTTGCTGCATCATTCCGCTGCCCATGGAATCAACCACCTACCTTGAATACGGGGTTTCCTTCAACCTCTCTGCGCACTGCGTCCATCAGTCCCCCTCATCAGACCCACGGCCCCGTCCCACCGGGCACTGGCCTTGAGGCAGAGCTCCACGAGCTCCCGAGCGGCCCCACGGCCTCCCGGGCTCTGAGCCACGAAGTGGACCTCCTGACGCACCTCGGGAACTGCATCCGCAGGACACGCGGACAAGCCCACCCTCGACAGCGGGGCCAGGTCATTGTGGTCATCCCCCATGTAGGCACAGGCCTCATGGGGTACGCCCAACTGTTGGAGAAGCTCGTCCAGTGCGGCACCCTTGTCCCGGCGGCCTTGAAACACAGCCGCCAGCCCGAGCTCCCGCCCGCGTGCCTCCACGATTCCTGAGGTGCGAGCGGTGAGGATGGCGGCGGGCAGGCCCGACAACCGGGCCATGACCAGGGCGTGACCATCCTTCACGTCGAAGCGCTTCATCAGCTCCCCGCCGTCGCCGTAATACAGGCCGCCGTCGGTGAGCACCCCGTCCACGTCGAAGACCAAGAGCCGCACGCGCGCCGCGCGGGACGTCAGCTCTTCCTTTCCAGGCTTGGAAGGTGCGTCCGTCTGCATCGTTTGCTCGGCTCCCCTCGTCGTGTTCATCAGCCGGGCTCGTGTCCCAACACCCGGCGGATATCCAGCACATTTCGTACCACGTCCTCGAACATCTGTGGATTGAGGGAGCACGGACCGTCACACAGGGCACGGTCAGGGTCCTCATGGACTTCCGTGAACAATGCATCAATCCCGGCGGCAGCGGCAGCACGGGCGAGCAATGAGACGAATTTCCGGTCGCCTCCCGTCACACCGTCACCGGAGCTGGGCTGCTGCACGGAGTGCGTGGCGTCGAAGCACACCGCCAGGCCCGCCTCGCGCATCTGCGCCAGGCCCCGCATGTCCACCACCAGGTTGTTGTAGCCGAAGGTCGAACCCCGCTCGGTGACGAGCACGTTGGGGTTGCCCGACTCGAACGCCTTGCGCGCCGAGTGGACGATGTCCTTGGGGGCCACGAACTGTCCCTTCTTCAAATTCACGCCCTTCCCCGAGCGAGCCACCGCCTCGACCAGGTCCGTCTGCCGGCAGAGGAACGCCGGTATCTGGATGATATCCACAACTTCCGAGGCAGGACCTACGTGGCTGGTTTCATGGACGTCCGTGAGGACCGGGACGCCCACTTCATCCCTGATACGCGCTAGGATGCGCAGCCCTTCCCGGAGGCCAGGACCTCGGAAGGACTTCCCGCTTGTCCGGTTGGCCTTGTCATAAGAGCACTTGAAGGCATAGGGCACGCCCAGCCGGCTGGTGATGCCCTTGAGCAAGTGAGCATGTTTCAGCGCCATCTCCTCGGACTCGATGCTGTCCGGGCCGGCGATGACGAAGAGTTTCTGTCCCGGGCCAACCTTGTGGCCACAGAGGGTAATCGGAAGGCTGCTGGCGCTCATGCGCGCACCTGGCCGGCGGAGGCGTCGCGCTGGTCGAGCGCGGCCTTGATGAAGCCGGAGAAGAGGGGGTGGGGGGCGAAGGGCTTGCTCTTGAACTCGGGGTGGAACTGGCAGCCGACGAAGTAGGGGTGGTCCGACAGCTCGATCATCTCCACCAGGTTCAGCTCCGGATTATGACCGGAGATGACCAATCCCGCCTCCTGCAGGCGGCCGCGGTAGCCGTTGTTCACCTCGTAGCGGTGCCGGTGGCGCTCCTGGATGAGGTCCTGGCCGTAGAGCTGGTGGGCGCGGGTGCCCGGCTTGAGCGCGCAGGCGTAGCTGCCCAGGCGCATGGTGCCTCCCTTGTCCTGCACCGACACCTGGCTCTCCATGAGCGTCACCACCGGGTGCGGCGTGTGCTCGTTGAACTCCAGGCTGTTCGCGTTGGTGAGCCCCAGCACGGTGCGGCTGAACTCCACCACCGCCATCTGCAGGCCCAGGCAGATGCCGAAGAAGGGAATCTTCTTCTCCCGCGCGTAGCGCACGGCGGCAATCTTGCCCTCGGTGCCCCGCACGCCGAAGCCGCCGGGGACCAGGATGGCGTCCACGCCGGCGAGCAGCTTCTCGGGCCCCTGCGCCTCCACGTCCTGGCTGTCCACGAAGTGCAGGTTGACCTTCACGTCGTTGGCGATGCCGCCGTGGAGCAGCGCCTCGTTGAGGCTCTTGTAGCTCTCCGTCAGGTTCACGTACTTGCCGACGATGGCCACCTGCACCTGGCCTCGCGCGGGCTCGTACACCTTGCGGATGATGTTCTCCCAGCGCTCCAGGTGCGGCGCGCGGCTCCAGATGTTGAGCACCTCCGCGAGCCGGTCATCCAGGCCCTGGCGGTGCAGCTCCAGGGGCAGCTCGTAGATGCTGCGCACGTCCGGGGACGTGAACACGTTGCCGGTGTCCACGTTGCAGAACATCGCAATCTTGTCCTTGAGCTCGCGCGACACCTCGCGGTCCGTGCGGCACACGAGGAAGTCGGGCTGGATGCCGATTTCGCGCAGCTTCATCACCGAGTGCTGCGTGGGCTTGGTCTTCACCTCGCCGGCCGCGCCGATGTACGGCAGCAGCGTCAGGTGCACGTAGACGGCGTTCTGGCTGCCCACGTCGTAGCGCATCTGGCGGATGGCCTCGAGGAAGGGCAGCGACTCGATGTCGCCCACCGTGCCGCCCACCTCCACGATGACCACGTCCGCGTCCTGGGCCGCCTGACGGATGCTCGCCTTGATTTCATCCGTGATGTGCGGAATCACCTGCACCGTCTTGCCCAGGTACTCGCCGCGGCGCTCCTTCATGATGACCGCGTGGTAGATGCGGCCGGACGTGAAGTTGTTGAGCCGGCTCATCCGCGCGTTGGTGAAACGCTCGTAGTGGCCCAGGTCCATGTCGGTCTCGCCACCGTCCTCGGTGACGAAGACCTCACCGTGTTGGAACGGGCTCATCGTGCCCGGGTCCACGTTGATGTACGGGTCCAGCTTGAGCAACGTGACGGCGAGGCCACGGTTCTCCAGCAGGGCGCCGATGGAGGCCGAGGCGAGGCCCTTGCCGAGGGAGCTGACCACTCCGCCCGTCACGAAAATGAACTTGGTCTTCTTGGAGCGCATATCCCGTTCTGCCAAGTAGGGCAGGGATGCGTCAATTATTCTGCGCCGGACGGGGGGTCGACCGGTCCGCCTGCTGACGCCGCCTCAGTTGCCGTCCCAAGCACCCGGGCGAGACACGGCGAACTCCCGGACGTCGGGTTGTCCGACGCGGAAGTCGCGCAAGTCGCAATTGCGGCAACTCCACCCCTCCCAGCCGCGCTTGACGACCATGTGCAGGCAGGCGTCGTAGTTGGGGCAGTACAGGTTGCGCTGCGCCTCGACGGACTCCTCGTCACGCAGGGCGGTGGGCAGAGGGCTGGGGCACGGGGTGATGGACACGGCGAATCTCCCGGATGGGTACGTCAAGGGTCGGCCACTCCCCCCGGCGCGTCGGAACAGGTTGTCGGGACTTCCATTCCCGACCGGAAAGTAAAAGACCCGCCCCCGCATGCGCGGAGACGGGCCCCTGAAACCTTTAGCGTCTTCCACCGCGACGGAAAGCCGTTTCAGCCCACCGAAGCGGAGGTGGACGCCTGACTCTTGCTGTCGTTCAAGGCATCACCTCCTTTCTTGAGGCCGGAACAATTAATCGCCCCCCTGATTTCGCGCCACTTTCCGGTGCGATTAGCAGCGGACGTGGAGGGTAGGCGAGGGTTCAGGCCGCGACGAACTGGCGCTCGACCAGGCGGCGGTAGAGGCCCTCCTGGCCCATGAGGCTGGCGTGGGTGCCGCTCTGGACGATGCGGCCCGACTCCAGCACGAGCACGCGGTCCACGTTGGCCACGGTGGACAGGCGGTGGGCGATGACGAGCGTGGTGCGGCCCTTCATCAGGCGCTCCAGCGCGTCCTTCACCAGGTGCTCGCTCTCCGCGTCGAGCGCGCTCGTCGCCTCGTCGAGGATGAGCAGGCGGGGGTCCTTGAGCACCGCGCGGGCGATGGCGACCCGCTGCTTCTGACCGCCGGACAGCTGCACGCCGCGCTCGCCCACCTGGGTGTCGTAGCGCTCCGGGAAGCGCTGGATGAAGTCGTGGGCGTTGGCGGCGCGCGCGGCGTGTTCGACCTCCGCGTCGGTGGCGTCGGGCCGCGCGTAGCGGATGTTGTCCGCGATGGAGCAGGAGAACAGCTGCGGCTCCTGGGCCACCATGCCGACGTTGCGGCGCAGCCACTCGGGCTCGAGCGTGGTGAGGGGATGTCCGTCCAGCACCACCGCGCCGCCCTGCGGGTCGTAGAAGCGCGACATGAGCGAGGCGAGCGTGGACTTGCCTCCGCCCGACGGGCCCACCACGGCGACGACCTCGCCGGGCTTGATCTCCAGGTCCAGCCCCTGGAGCACCGGCACGTCCGCGCGCGTGGGGTAGGAGAAGCGCACGCCGCGGAACTCCACGTGGCCCTTCACTGACGGGAGCTGATGGCCTCCGGCGGGGATGGCGGGCACGCGGTCCACCAGTTCGAAGACGCGCTCGGCCGCGCCGCTGGCGCGCATGAAGTCCGCCCACACCTCCGCCACGGCGCTCAGCGAGAGCGCCACGAGCGAGGTGTAGATGAGGAACGAGGTGAGCGCGCCGACGGTGAGCTCGCCGTCCACCACCATGCGGCCGCCGTACCAGAGCATGGCCGCGGTGGAGCCGTACATGGCCAGCGAGGCGATGCCCATGAAGAGCGCGGACTGGCGCGCGCGGTCCTTCGCCAGCGCCAGCGCGCGGTCCACCGCGACGCTGTAGCGCTCCACCTCGTGGCCCTCCGCGGCGAACGAACGCACGGTGCGGATGCCGGACAAATCCTCCTCGGCGACCTCGCTGGAGGCGGCGAGCGCGTCCTGCACCTGTCGCGACAGCACTCGCACGCGCCGGCCGTACACCACCGCGCCGATGGCCACCGCGGGGATGAGCGCGAGCATCACCAGCGTCAGCCGGGGGGAGGTGAAGAACAGCAGCGCCACGCCGCCCAGGGCCTGGAAGGTGTAGCGCAGCGTCATGGAGACGTTGGTGGTGACGGTGTTCTGCAGGACGCTCGTGTCCGAGGCGAGCCGGCTGGTGAGCTCTCCCGTGCGGCGCTCGTCGAAGAAGGCCACCTCCTGGGACAGCAGGCTCTGGAACAGGCGCTTGCGCAGCCGCGTCACCACGCGCTCGCCCGCGGTGCTGAAGAGGTAGGCGCGCAGCGCCATCGCCACCGACTGCACGACGAAGACGGCGAACATCACCAGCGCGATGGTGTCCAGCTTGTCGCGGCTGCGCGCGCCGAGCGCCTCGTCCACCAAATCGCCGATGGCGCGGGGAAAGACGAGCGTGGCGGCGCTGCTGAGCAGCAGGAAGAGCGTGCCCACGACGAGCGTGGGGACCTCGGGTCGGGCGAGGGTGAGCAGGCGACCCAGCGTCACGCGCGAGGGGAGCCGGGGCTTGGCGGGTGACGGACTGGCGGGCACTCGCGGAGACTAGCGCGGAGTTTCCCGCTTCGCACGGCTCCCGGCTGTCGGAGCGGGTGGGAGGTGCTCATCCTTCCGGACACGGAGGTAGGCCATGGAGCAGCGCGTCTTCGGCGGTACCGGCAAGCAGGTTCCCGTCCTCGGTCAGGGGACGTGGCAGATGGAGGAGGATGACCGCGACGAGGCCATCCGCTCGCTGCGCGCGGGGTTGGACCTGGGGCTGACGCACGTGGACACCGCGGAGCTGTATGGCCACGGCCGCGTCGAGGAGTCCATCGTCTCCGCGGCCATCGCCGGCCGACGTCAGGAGGTCTTCCTGGTGTCGAAGGTGATGCCGTCCAACGCGACGTATGCGGGCACGCTGGCCGCGTGTGAGCGGAGCCTGAAGCGGCTGCGCACCGACACGTTGGATTGCTACCTGCTGCATTGGCCCGGCTCGCATCCGTTGGAGGAGACGGTGCGCGCCTTCGAGAAGCTGGTGGCGGACGGGAAGATTCGCTCGTGGGGCGTGAGCAACTTCGGCGTGGCGGAGCTGGAGGAACTCGTCGAGCTCGCGAAGCCGGAGCGCATCGCGTGCAACCAGGTGCTGTACCACCTGGGGGAGCGCGCCATCGAACACGCAGTGCTGCCGTGGTGTGAGGCGCGGGGCATCGCGGTGGTGGGCTACAGCCCGTTCGGCAACGGTCGCTTCCCGCGTCCCGACAGTCCGGGGGGCCGCGTGCTGGAGGCCGTGGCCGGCGCGCATGGCGTCACGCCCCGACAGGTGGCGCTCCAGTTCCTGGTGCGGCGGCCCTCGCTGTTCGCCATCCCGAAGGCGAGCCGCGTGGCGCATCTGCGCGACAATGCCGCGGCCGCGTCGCTGAAGCTGTCCCGGGAGGAACTGGCGCGCATCGACGCCGCGTTCCCGCGGGGGGCCTCCACCGACGAGCTGCCGATGCTCTGAGGCCGGGGCGTGTTCTAGAGCAGGCCCTTCTCGCGCATGACGGCCTCGACCTTCGCGACGTCCGCGGGGATGTCCACGGCCACCGTGCGCCAGGAGACGCGGGCGCAGCGGATGGAGATGCCGTGCTCCAGCGCGCGCAGCTGCTCCAGCTTCTCCGTCTCCTCCAGCGGCGTGGGGGCCAGGTCCGCGAGGCGCAGCAGGACGTCGCGCCGGTAGCCGTACAGGCCGATGTGGCCCCAGCGCGGGACGGGGGTGCCCGTCTCCCGGGCGTGGGGGACCAGGCTGCGGCTGAAGTAGAGCGCGTCGCCGTTGAGCGCGAGCACCGCCTTCACGACGTGTGGGCTCTCCGCCTCGTCGGCCTCCAGGGGACGCACGAGGGTGCCCATGCGCACGGCGGTGTCGTCGAAGAGTCCGGCGAGGGCCTCGAGCGCGGCCGGGTCGACCAGGGGCTCGTCGCCCTGCACGTTCACCCAGACGTCCACGTCAGGACGGGCGCGGGCGACCTCGGCCACGCGGTCCGTGCCCGTGGCGCACGCGGGGCTGGTCATCACCGCGCGGCCGCCGAAGGACTCGACGGTGGCGCGGATGCGCTCGTCGTCGGTGGCGACCCAGACCTCGTGGAAGACGCCTGCTTCCTGACAGCGGCGCCAGACATGCTCCACCATGGGACGGCCGGCGATGAGGGCGAGCGGCTTGCCCGGATATCGGGTGCTGGCGTGACGGGCGGGGATGACGGCGATGGTGCGCGAGGAGGGCATGGCACACTCCGTCTATCAGATTCAGAACGGACGCTGGCCCCTCGATGGGTCGCCGCCCCGCAGCCACTAGGCATCCGACCCGGCGTGCCTAGCTTGGCTGGCGACATGAAGAAGGTCATCCACATCGTCGGCGCGCGCCCGAACTTCATGAAGGTCGCGCCCATTCACCGCGCCATCGCCGCGCGGAATCAGCTCCAGCAGGTCCTGGTCCACACGGGACAGCACTACGACGTCAAGATGAGCGACGTCTTCTTCTCGGACCTGGGACTGCCCGCGCCCGAGGTGCACCTGGGCATCGGCTCGGGGAGCCACGCGCAGCAGACGGCCAAGACGATGGTGGAGCTCGAGCGGGTGTTCCTCGAGCACAAGCCGGACCTGGTCTCCGTCGTCGGTGACGTCAACAGCACCGTCGCCGCCGCGCTCGTGTCGTCGAAGCTGGGCATCGCGCTCGCGCACGTCGAGGCGGGCCTGCGCAGCTACTCGCGGCATCAGCCGGAGGAGATCAACCGCGTCGTCACGGACCGGCTGTCGGACCTCCTGCTCACGCCCTCGCGCGACGCGGACGCCAACCTCCTGAAGGAGGGCGCGGACCCGGAGCGCATCCACTTCGTGGGCAACGTGATGATCGACTCGCTGCTCGCCTCGAAGGAGCGGGCGGACCAGTTGCCCGTGTTGAAGACCCTGGGCGTGGAGCCTCGTGGCTACGCGGTGTGCACGCTCCACCGGCCCTCCAACGTGGATGACCCGAAGCTGCTCGGGGGGCTGTTGTCGGCCATCTCGCACGTGGCCTCGCGCGTGCCGGTCATCTTCCCGGTGCACCCGCGCACGCGGAAGATGATTTCGGAGCAGGGCCTGGGCTCGTGGTTCGAGCGCAGCCCGAACCTGCGCCCGGTGGACCCGATGGGCTACCTGGAGTTCCTCGCGCTGACGTCGCAGGCGAAGTTGATTCTCACCGACTCGGGCGGACTGCAGGAGGAGACCACGGCGCTGGGCGTGCCGTGCCTCACGCTGCGCGAGAACACCGAGCGCCCCATCACCGTGGAGCAGGGCACCAACGAGGTCGTGGGCACGGACCCGGACCGCATCCGTGAATCCGCGGACCGCGTGCTCGATGGTCAGGGCAAGAAGGGCCGCATCCCCGAGTACTGGGATGGGCGCTCGGGCGAGCGCATCGCCGACCTGTTCGCGCGCTTCCTGGGCGTGGATGAGGACGCGCGACGCGCGGCTTCCGCGTGAGGGTGTGACGGCGCACGCGGTGGGGCTCGTGAGGGCTTCACCGTGTGGCCCGTGTCCGCATCGGCGTGAGGCTGTGCGGGCGCGCGGCGTGGGGCGCATGGGGGCCCCGCGTGTGGTGTGTCCGAGGTGTCTCGTAGACGTCGGCGTGAATCCGCTTCGATGTGCGGGTCCTGCTGCTTCCGAGTTGCTGGTACGGGGGGGCTCGTCGTGCGGCCTCCCCGACGATGATGGGTTCAGACTGTGTGCCGTCTCGCGCCGTGGTAGAGCGCGGAGGCGATGCACGGCGAGAAGGAGTCATCGGTGGAGCGCTCCGCCCCTGAGCAGGAAGGCTCGAGTCCCGCGGACGCCGCTCCCGAGGGCTTCGTCGACATCTCCTTCGTCGTCGAGCCCAACTACGCGGGCTGGCGCCTGGAGGACTACCTGGGCCAGAAGCTGCGCCGCATGCCTCGCGAGCGCTTGGCCGGCATCATCCTGCGCGGTGTCCGTTGCGAAGGGCGACGGCTGAAGCCCTCCACGCCCGTGTACCCCGGGCTGGCCTTCCGCCTGCGCCGTCCCGGCAGCGAGGAGCCGGAGACGCCCACCACGCTGCCCGTCGTCTTCCAGGACGAGTGGCTGCTGGTGCTCGACAAGCCCGCCGGTCTGCCCATCCATCCGACGGCGCGCTACCACAAGGGCACCCTCGTCTCCCTCCTGCGCGAGCGCTTCGGTGAGCGCTTCGCCGAACCCGCGCACCGTCTGGACCGCGAGACGAGCGGCCTGGTCGTCTGCGGTCGCACCACCGAATCCTGCCGCGTGCTCGGCCGGCTCTTCGTCTCGCGCGACGTGCACAAGGAGTACCTCGCCCTCTGCGAAGGACATCCTCCCGAGGACACCTTCACCGTGGATGCCCCCATCGCCGAGGGCACCGAGCTCATCCGCATCGCCGTGCGCATCGACGCGCGCGAGGGCAAGCCGAGCCGGACCCGGTTCCAGGTGCTCCAGCGCTTCACGCGCGACGGCGCGCCCTTCGCGCTCCTGCGCTGCTTCCCGGAGACGGGACGGCAGCACCAGATTCGCATCCACCTGCGCGAGGCGGGCTTCCCGTTGGTCGGCGACAAGATGTACGGCCCGGACCCGGGCTACTTCGACCGCTTCAGCAAACACAGCCTGGAGCCCGAGGCCTGGGCTCGGCTGCGACTGCCTCGCCACGCGCTGCACGCCGAGCGCATCGTCTTCCCGCACCCCGGCACCGGCGCGGAGGTCTCGTTCTCGGCCCCGCTCCCCTCGGACCTCGCGGACTTCATCGCGGGCGCTCCCCTGCCACCTCCGCCCTCCTCGACGCAGGGTCGTTGAAACGACGAAGGCCCCCGACCCGGTGAAGGGCAGGGGGCCTCGGGCCTCACGCGCGCGTGAGCGGCGTCAGGCGGTGAGCTTGCTGGCTCCCTGCGCGGAGCCGGCCATGTCTCCGAGGAGGTACTGACCGGAGAAGCACGCCGTGCAGAAGCTGCCCCGGCTGGGGTCGCCCACGGCCTCGCCCAGGCCCTCGATGGAGATGTAGCCCAGCGAGTCCGCCGTGACGTAGCGGGCAATCTCGTCCGTGCTGTGGCTCGCGGCGATGAGCTCCTGCCGGCTGGGCGTGTCGATGCCGTAGAAGCAGGGCCACTTCGTCGGCGGCGAGGAGATGCGCAGGTGCACCTCCAGCGCTCCGGCCGCCTTGATCATCTTCACGATCTTGCGGCTCGTCGTGCCGCGGACGATGGAGTCGTCCACCACCACCACGCGCTTGCCCTTGATGACGTGGCGCACGGCCGACAGCTTCAGCTTCACGCCGAAGTGACGGATGGACTGCTGCGGCTCGATGAACGTCCGGCCCACGTAGTGGCTGCGGATGAGCCCCACGTCATACGGAATCCCGCTCTGCTGCGAGAAGCCGATGGCCGCCGCCACTCCCGAGTCCGGCACCGCGATGACCAGGTCCGCGTTCGCCGGTTGCTCGCGCGCCAGCTGCATGCCCATGCGCTTGCGCACCTCGTACACGCTGTTGCCGAACAGCACCGAGTCCGGCCGCGCGAAGTACACCTGCTCGAAGATGCACCGCCCCAGCCGCGCGGGCTCCGCGAACGGCTTGCTCGTGCGCATGAGGCCGTTCTCGATGACGAGCAGCTCACCGGGCTCCAGCTCGCGCACCACGTCCGCCTCGATGAGGTCCAGCGCCGTCGTCTCGCTGGCGACGACGTACGCGCCTTCCTTCATCCGCCCCAGCACCAGCGGCCGGATGCCCAAGGGGTCTCTCACCGCGACCAGCTTGTTCTCGGTGAGCACCAGCAGGCTGTAGGCGCCCTCCACCTTGCGCAGGGCCTCCACCAGCTTCTGCTCGAAGCTCCCCTGCCGCGAGCGCGCGAGCAGGTGGAGGATGACCTCCGTGTCGGCGTCCGACTGGAAGATGGCTCCGTCGGCCTCCAGCTTCTCCTTCAGCGTCGCCGCGTTGACCAGGTTTCCGTTGTGCGCGATGGCGCACTGACCGCCCGCGTACTGCACGAAGAGCGGCTGCGCGTTCTTGAGCTGGCTGCCGCCCGCCGTCGAATAGCGCACGTGGCCGATGGCCGACTGACCGGGCAAGCCGGCGAGCACTGGCGCATCGAAGATGTCGGCCACCAGCCCCATCTGACGGTGTGCCCGCAGGCCATGACCATCAGAGGCGACGATACCCGCGGACTCCTGCCCGCGATGCTGCAGGGCGTGCAGCCCCAGGTACGTCAGGTTGGAGGCCTCGGCGTGTCCCGTGATTCCGAAGATGCCGCACATGGCGCGCTGCCTTACTCCTTTCGGGCGGTGAGCGGAACAGGAACGCACGCCCCTCTGGTGGGTATTCCACCCGTCACCGGAGTCGTCCGATGTGGGCAGACGAGCCTCGCGGTGAGTGCCGCGTGCCGTTAGTCTGCGCACCGCATGGTGTTCCCACGACGAGCCTCCTGGCGTTCCCTGTTTCCCCTGGTCTTGCTCACCGTGGGTGCCGCTTATGCCTTGGGTTCCTGGAACTGGTGCGGCACGTGGGCGGAGCGCGCGCCGGTGCTGGTGTCGCAGGTGAAGGCGGAGGGGCCGCTGCGCGCGGGCGCGGCGAAGGTGGCCCTGGTGCCGCCGTTCCCGGTGGTGGTGGCGGGCTACTCGCCGCCGCGCCCCGATGCGACGCAGTCCGACCCTCCGCTCCATGCGCGCGCGGTGGTGTTTGAGGTGGAGGGCTCGCGGGTGGGGTTGGTGTCGCTGGAGCTGCTGCTCATCACGGATGTGGTGACGGCGCGGGTGCGCGAGCACGCGAAGACGCTGGGGCTGCAGGATGTGTTGGTGTTGGCCACGCACACGCACTCGTCGCTCGGGGGATATGACTCCCGGCTGGTGTCGCAGCTCGTCGGGACGGGGCGTTATCGGGAGGACTCGGAAGCGACGGTGGTGGCCGCGGCGAGCGCGGCGCTCGGGCAGGCCGCCTCCTCGCTCACGGACGTGACGCTGGAGCTGGGCGAGGCGAAGGAGTCCTCGTATGTCTACACGCGCTCGGGTGGCACCGCGCCGGATGGGACGCTGACGCGCGCGGTGCTGCGGGGGGCGTCCGCGCCGGTGGCGGAGCTGCTCTTCTTCGCGGCGCACCCGGCGATGGTGCCCCGGCAGCGCGCGTACGTGGACCCGGACTATCCGGGCCGCTTGAGCACGCTGCGCGAGTCAGAGGGCAGCGGCGTGACGCTGTTGTTGCAGGGCGCGGTGGGCAACGCGTCGGTGGCCTACTCGGAAGGGCAGGGATTGGAGCGGGTGTCGGGCTTCGCTCGGGCCTTGTCGGAGCTGGCGGGCAAGGCGCCCCTGGCTTCGGCGGGGGCGTCGGTGCGGCTGTCGCTGGCGCGCGCGGAGGCGGTGATGCCCCGGCCGGATGCGTCGCGGCTGGTGCCGGCCTTCACTCGGGCGGCGGGGGATAACTTGTTGTGCAGCTCGGCCGAGCGTGTGGCCGAGGTGTCCGCGTTGGTGCTGGGGCCGCTGGAGCTGGTGACGGTGCCGGGCGAGCCCACGGTGGACGCGGGCGCGGAGCTGGTGCGGCGCACGGGGGCCTCGGGCGTGCTGGGGCTCGCGGGCGGTTACGTGGGCTACGTGGAGACGCCGGACCTGGTGAACGCGAACGGTGGAGAGTCGCGCAGGCAGTACTTCGGCCCCGCGTTGTTGGAGCGGCTGGGCGTGGCGGCGGAGCTGGCCGCGAGCACGGCGGGCTTCACGCGCTGAGGGTGGGCCGCGGCTGAACGTCGTGCGTTGGACGGGGCGATGCGGGTGATGGTGTGAATCGAGGCTCGTGACGGACAATGCGCGTCCACCTCTACCGTGGAGCGCTGATGAGCCCGTCGGACCCTCGCATCACCCTGGAAGTGCGCGGACACCTCGCCCTCATCGGCATCCATCGCCCGGAGAAGCGCAACGCGTTCGATGTGGGCATGCTGCGGGGACTCTCGTCCGCGGTGACGGAGGCGGACCGGCACTCGGACGTGCGGTGCATGGTCCTCTTCGCGGTGGGAGACCACTTCTCGGCGGGGCTGGACCTCGCGAGCGTCGCGCCCGCGCTCTCCAGCGGAGAGCCGCTCTACGCGGAGGGGTTCATCGACCCTTGGGGCATCCAGGGCCCGCCGCGCACCAAGCCCCTGGTGCTCGCCGTCCAGGGACTGTGCCTCACGCTGTCCATCGAGCTCATCCTCGCGGCGGACATCACCGTGGCCTCGGAGGACGCGCGCTTCGGACAGATTGAAATCAAGCGCGGCATCTTCCCGTTCGGCGGCGCCACCGTGCGCTTCCCTCAGCGCGCCGGCTGGGGCAACGCCATGCGATGGCTGCTCACCGGTGACGAGTTCGACGCGCGCGAGGCTTACCGCATCGGCCTGGTGCAAGAGGTGGTGGAGCGCGGCCGGCACCTGGAGCGGGCGCTGGCCCTGGCCGAGACAGTGGCGAAGCAGGCTCCGCTGGGCGTGCAGGCGACGCTCGCGTCCGCGCGACAGGCGGTGCACGAAGGGCCCGACGCAGCCAGGGCCGCGCTGCTGCCCCGGCTGTTGGAGCTGGTGGCGACGGAGGACGCCGCGGAGGGCGTCCAGTCCTTCCTCGAGCGCCGCGAGGCCCGCTTCAGCGGCAAGTGAAGTGAACCCACGGGCTTCGGGGACGGTCCGTCAGAACTTCTCGAACTTGGACTTCTCCTTGCGCTTCTTGAAGAGCAGCGCCGTGCGGCCCAACAGCTGGGCGAGCTCGGCGCTGGTGCCCTCGGCGAGGCGCGCGGCGGCTTCCTGGCGCGACTCGGGGCCCTCGTTGATCTTCACCTTGATGAGCTCGTGGTCGTGCAGCGCCTGCTCGACGGCGGCGATGACGCCCTCGGTGACGCCGGATTGACCGACGATGACCACCGGCTCCAGGTGGTGTCCGAGCGCGCGCAGATGGCGGCGTTGCTTCCCGGTGAGCGACACGTTGCTGTCTCCTTCGACTCCACCCGCGGGGCCCCTGGCCCCTCCGGATGGGGGGCGCACCCTACTTCTTCTGGGCCGCCATGCGAATCTCCCGCTGAGCGTCGATGTGGTCTGGCTGAAGGTCCACGGTCCGCTTGAAGTGCTTCAGCGCCCCCGTGGTGTCTCCCGTCAGCTTCGCAATCACCCCGAGGAAGTAGTGCGCCGGCGCACACCGCTCGTTGCGCTTGATGGCGTTCTGGATTTCCCGGAACGCCTCCGGCTGCGCCGCCTTCTTGTCCGCCGCCGTGAAGAACCGCGCATAACCCCGCCAGGCGTAGAACTCCGCCTCCTCGGCGTTGAGCTGGATGGCCTCGTTCAACATCTTCACGGCCTCCGGGAACTTGCGCGCCTTCACCAGGATGCACGACTTCTGGAAGAGCTCCTCCGCCATCAGGATGGCGTTGATGTCCACCTCCGCCCCGGCCCCACCGCTCTTCAGCTCCTCGAGATAGGCCGCCCGGCTCTTGTCGTCGGACAGCGTCCGGTACGCATCGCCGATGTAGGCGAACACCTCGGCCTTGAGCTTCTCGAGCTCCGGCGGCGCCCCCTGCGGGAGCGTGTCCGGGTGGTACAGCTTGGCCAGACGGAAGTACGCGACCTTGACCGCGCTGCCGTCCGCCTGCTCCGCCAACCCGAGCCGCTGGAAGTGGGTCTGCTGCTTCAACGCCATCGCGAGCTGCTTGAGCGCCGGAATCTCGTCGGCGCCGGGCGCAGGGCCGGAGACCGTGGGCGGCGCCGGACGCGCCGCGGCGGGCGGGGGGCTCGCTGGACGCGCTGGCGCTGCTGCTCCGACGACGGGCGGCGGACGCGGGGCGGCGGCTCCAGGGGGAGTACCCGGACGGGCCGCCGCCGGCGCCGCGGCTCCGGGCGGATTGCCTGGACGCGCGGCCTGCGGTGCACCCGCTCCTGGGGGATTTCCGGGCGCGGTGGACGGAGCCTGGGCCGCGGGAGGCGTGGCGGGGCGGGCGGGCTGTGCGGCCGTGGGGGGCGAGGCGGGGGCCGGTCCGGGCTGCGCCGCGACCGAGGGGCCCGCCGCCGTCGCGGGGACCGTGCGCGCGGCCGCGAAGGACACCGCGTCCAGTTCGCGCAGCAGGAAGGCCAGGCGCAGCAGGTGGTCGGCGTCCTGCGGGAAGTCCGCGAGGAGCTGCGACACCGAGCGCACCCCGTCGATGACCGTGAGCGCGCGAACCTCGTGCGGCGTCAGCCGCAGCTCGCTCGCGGCCACCATCCCGCCCGACTTCATGATGGGCAGGTTGAGCACGGGCATCAGCCGACGCTTGATGTCCGCGGAGGGCATGCGGCGCACGGTGTCGCTGAGCACCGCCCACCGGTTGCCCAGCGGCATGGCCTTGTTGCCGGCCAGCTCCCGCAGCTCGAAGGCGAACATGCCGGACTCGGCGCGCAGGCCCTTGAACAGGATGCTGGAGGCGCGCTGCGCCAGAATCGAGAACGCGGTGGCGGGCTGGAGCAGACCCAGTCCGAAGAGCGCGGCGAGCAGGTCTCCGCCGAAGCGCTCCTTGGCGGCCTCGGCTTGCTGGAGCTGCTCGGGCGTGAGCAGCCGCGCGCCCATCAGCGAGGTGCCCAGCGAGTCCTCGGCGTGGTTGGAGTCGACGAACTCCGGGTTGCCCTTGCGGAAGTGAATCAGGGTGACCCGGTCCGCGAGCGCCAGCTTGAGCAGGCCCGTCTGCTCCGCGGAGGCGATGCGGCCGTAGAGGTTCAGCGGCGAGGTCTGCTCGAGCTGACCCTGCGAGGGCATCGCGTACGGTGAGGCCTCCGCGGAGACGGCGGGCGCGGCTCCCGTGGTGGGGAGAGGGGCAGCGCCGGGCTGTGCCGTCGCGACAGGCGATGGAGGGACGGCTCCCGCCTGCGGCTGTCCGGTGGCTGTGTTGGGCCGTGCGACCGCTCCCGGTGCTCCTGGAACCTGGGGCTGCCCGGCCTGCATCGGGTTTGCCGGCCGGACTCCTGGGCCCGACATCGGGGCACCTGGACGCGCGACGGGCGCTCCAGGGCCCGCAACGGGGCCACCTGGGCGCGCGTTCGGCGTGGCTCCCGCGCCCGCCGCGGGGCTCCCTGGTCCCGCCATGGGGACACCTGGACGAGCCACCTGGACTGCTCCGGGCCCCGCCATGGGTGCACCTGGGCCCGCCATGGGGACACCTGGGCGCGCGTTCGGCGCGGCACCCGGCCCCGCCATGGGAGCGCCTGGGCCCGCTACGGGGACGCCCGGGCGTGCCATCGGAGCGCCCGGCCCCGCCATCGGCACTCCTGGACCGGCCATCGGAGCAGTACCTGGGCCCGCCATCGGTGCTGCACCCGGGCCCGCCATGGGCGCGCCCGGCCCCGCCATGGGCATGCCACCAGGTCCCGTCATAGGAGCACCCGGACCGGCCATCGGCACACCGGGCCCCGCCATGGGGACACCGGGGCGCGCGGCTTGCGCCTGGGGCGCACCCGGTCCGGGGCCGAGGTTGGCCGGCGCGCCGTCACCCCACAGCTCGCGCGGGAACACCTCGCGGGCCTCGGGGAAGCGCCACGGGAAGGCGAAGTTCAGCCCGTCCTCGGAGACCTGGAGCTTGCCCTTGATGGCGCCGCTGTCGACGAGCAGTTCAATGGTCGGCAGGGTGAGGGGCCCCCACAGGGTGCCCCTGTCGTTGCGGACCCAATATTGACGGACGTCACCCTCCGCCATGCGCGGTTCTGCTCCATTCCTGCTGCGAGATGACGGCAACCCTACCGCTCTCCCAGGAAGGCTCAAAGCAGACGGCGGGGCGGACGGCTCATACCCTGGGTCAGGGCGCGGCCCCGTCCAGCGCCGCCATCCCCAGGACCGACAGGCAGGCCGGGTCCGCCTGCTGCTCCACCGGCGGGTCGAAGCAGTGCACCTCGCTGTCGAACACCTTGCAGATGCCCGAGGGCGTGGACGCACACGCGGACTTCGAGAACGCCGTGGTGCACGCATAGCCGCACGCCGGACCCGTCTCCGTGTTGCGGCACTCCGGCGCGGGCATCGCGCGCTTCCACGTGCACAGGGCCGCCGGGGACGGGTCGAAGCAGGTGATACGCCCGCTCGAAATCTTGCACACCCCCGCCGGCGTCCGGGTGCACCGTACCCCCTCTGACGCGTTGAGACAGTTGTACCCGCACGTCAGCTCCACCCCGTTGCTGCGGCAGTCCGCGCGCGGCGTCTCCTTGCCGTACACCGCGAAGACCACCGCTGGCGGGTCGAAGCACTCCACTTCGCCGCCCCGGGCCTTGCACACCCCGGCCGGCGACTTCGCGCACTTCACCCGACCCGGCTGCGTCACGCAGTGGTAGCCACACGCCACCGCTCCATCGATGGCCTTGCACTCGGGCTCCGGCAGCGACGCGCCATACGCCTTCACCACGTACGCGGGCGGGTCGAAGCACACCGCCTGCCCGTCGATGAGCTGACAGCGCCCCTGGGGCGTCTGCGCACAGCGGGCGCGGTTCGAGTCGGTCTTGCACCCATACCCACACGCCACCTGGCTGTTCATCATCCGGCAGGTGGGCGCGGTGGGGTCCTGCGACGGTGGAGCCGAGGCCAGCGTGAGCGCCAGCACGGTGATGAGGGAGGCGAGCATGAAGACCTCGGAGGTGAAACGACCCGGGCATTGACGCCCAAGGTGGAGGGGGACGCAAGAAGCGAGCAGCCGCGACGGCGCCGCGTGGCCCGTGGTACCCAGGCGCCGCTCGAGGCGAGGGAGACACAGGGTGGACCTACTGGTGGACGTCAGTGCGCAGCACCTGCTGCTGCTGTGTGTCGCGGCGCTGGTGGCGGGCATGGTGGATGCCATCGCCGGTGGTGGTGGGCTCATCACGCTGCCCGCGCTCCTGACGGCGGGACTGCCTCCGCACGTGGCGCTGGGCACCAACAAGGGTCAGTCCGTGTTCGGCTCGTTCGCGGCGCTGGTGCGCTTCTCGCGCTCGGGGCTGGTGGACTGGAAGCTGGCGCGCGTGACGTTCCCCTTCGGCCTGGGGGGCGCCTTCGCGGGCGCGGCGCTGGTGCTGCTGGTGAAGCCGGAGGTGCTCAAGCCGCTGGTGCTGGTGTTGCTCATCGCGGTGGCGGTGTTCCTCGCCTTCCGCCGCGCGCCCAAGAGCGCCGCGCACGCGGAGCCCTCGCCCCGCTCCCGCGCGCAGGCCATCGGCGCGCTCATCGCGCTGGCCGTGGGCACCTATGACGGGTTCTTCGGTCCGGGGACGGGCACGTTCCTCATCGTCGGCTTCAACACGCTGCTCGGCCACGGCCTGGCGCGCGCGTCCGCGGACGCGAAGGTGGTGAACTTCGCCTCCAACCTGGCGTCCGTCCTCCTGTTCTCGCTCAAGGGCGTGGTGCTGTGGAAGGTGGCGCTGCCCATGGCCGCGGCGCAGTTCACCGGCGCGTGGCTGGGCGCGCACCTGGCGGTGAAGGGCGGGGACACCCTGGTGCGCAAGGTGGTGCTCGCCGTGGTGCTGGCGCTGGTGCTGAAGCTGGGGCACGACGTGGTGCTGGGCTGACGGCCTTCAGCCGATGTGCACCAGCAGCGCGCCGTCGCGGCGGGACACCTGGGCGACGAACTTCTGGAGCTCCTCGAAGTAGGAGAGCACCTCCTCGAGCGGGTCGCTGTCCTCGGGCGGCTCGTCCCAGGTGCCGGGGTAGATGTCCTGGGCCTGCATCTTCGCCGGGTCGAAGCGGCGGCGCAGCGTGTTCTCGGAGACGTCCTTGAGCGCGGTGGCGAGCGCCTTCACCTGGGTGGGCGCGAAGACGCGCGCGGTGCCCTCGTCGGAGGGGATGTCGCCCACGTCGTCACCGCCGCGCACGAGGAAGTCCAGAGGCGCGCCGCCCTCCCAGGCGGTGCCGGTGAGCAGGTACTGGAGGGCGTGCCACGCCTCGCCGATGTCCAGCTCCAGGAACGCTCCGCCCGTGGGGTCTCCGAAGTCCTCGTCGTCGTCGAGGAAGTCCTCCAGGCGCTCGGGGGCCTGAAGCAGGGCGCCGCGCTGCGCCTCCGTGACGCTGCGCAAGGTGCAGAGCATCTCCATGCGGGGGACCTCGTGTGACGCGAAAGGCAGGGGGAAGTTGAGCGGCGCCGGACCCTACCAGTCCCGGGCGAGCCTGCGGAATTTCGATGCGCGCCCGTCCACGCCCCTGTCCACCGCCGCGGGAGGGAGTCCTCGGAATGCTAGGCTCTGGACGTCGGGCCGTCGTCCTCGCGGGTGGGAAGCCAGGGAGCGCGGTATGCACCGAGGGGTTCGTTGGGTCATCGCCGTCGCGGGCGTCGGGATATCGCTCTCGCTCGCCGCGCTCCTGCGGCAGCGCCTGGTGCCCGAGCCCCGCGCGCCGCTCGCCTCCGCCCCGACGCTCGACGCGGGGGTGACGGACGCGGGCTCGATGCCCATCGAGGACCCCGAGGACCCTCGCACGCTGGAGCCTTCGCGACTGGGGAGCGTCCACGTGCGGACGCTCGATTCATGGGGGCTTCTCCCGGAGCCGGGAATCACGGTGGCGCTCGTGAGCGAGGGCCGCCCGCGTCGACTCCATCCCGAGCAATTGAAGACGGATGCCCACGGCATGGCCACCTTCGCCAAGGTGCGCGCGGGTCTGTTCACCGTCTGCGCCAAGGGGCCGCGCCATGTGGAGACCTGCCGGATGAATCTCGAGCTCTCGGCGGAGAGCAGCTACACCGTGGGGCTGTCCATGATGGAGAACCCCACGGCCGCTGGCAGGTGAGGTTCAGCAGGGCAGCCAGGGCCCGACGCCGCGCTCGCACGAGTCGTAGCAGACGGAGATGGCCTGGGCGCACACCTCGCTGGAGGCCTGGCACACGGACTCGCACCAGGAGTTGGCCTGGTAGCACTCGTCCCAACAGGAGGCCTGGGCGCTCGTCGAGCCCTCGGCCTGGGGCGCCTCGGGGCTCACGGGCTCGCTCGGGGGCGTGCCGCCACCGCAGGCGATGAGGGACAGGGAGACAGCGAGGGAGGCGAGGAAGGGGCGAAGCTGCATGGAGGGGCTCCGTGGCATGGGGGATGACCGCGGAGACCACTGTATCCGAATGGCAAATGCAGAAGCTTCCGACCTCAGGAATTCCGAGGTGCCCCGCACGGGCTAGCTGCAGACGCGGCTCTTGACGGGGCAGGGGAGGTCGAAGCTCCCCTCCACGCGGATGGTGCGCTCAGTGACGTCCTTCTTGTTGGCCGAGCTGTGCGTGCGGGCGGTGAACTTGAACGTGCCGGCCACGCCGCGTCCGTCGAACCGCGTGAGCACCAGGACGCCGGGCACGGTGACCATGTAGTTGACGCCCTTGAGGCGCAGCGCCACGGGCAGCTCACCCGGCTTCTCGTCCAGCGTGACGAGCGGGTACGCGCCGGGCTTGAAGGGGACGCTCTCCTTCGTGTTCTGGCCGGACAGGACGCTCAGGCTGGCCACCTGGATGCCGCCCGCGCTGATGCAGTGGATGGAGAGCGGACCGCTCATCGTCCCTTTCGCCGCGAGCTTCGCGGCGGCGGCCTGGGTCTTCTTCGGGTCCTGCTTCATCCGGCTGTGGATCTTCTCGTAGACCGCGCGCATCTCCTCGGGGGACATCCAGTGGTCCGAGGTGGCGGACTGCGTGCCGCCCTTGCCGGAGAAGGCCATCTGCAGGCCTCCCATCACCCGGACCTCACAGGTGCCCTCTCGCCGCGCCGCGAGCGCGGGCAGCGAGCAGAGCATCACGAGGGCGACGGCGGCGGCGTGTCGCATGGGGCGGCTTTCCGGGGCAGGGGGCGGCGCGAGGCCGCCCGGTGGTCCCCGGACTGTAGAACGTCAGGGGGCCGGAGAGGCGCTCTTCGGGGCGCCGGTCTCCGGCGGCCGGTCGATTTCCTCGGCGGGGAAGTTGGCGGCGGCCTCCAGGTAGCGCGGAGGCTGGATGCGGCGGCGGTCCCGCTTGTTGAGCCCCTCGGGCTCGACGTAGGCCGGCTCCGCGCCCGCGCGCTGCTCCACCAGGGAGCCGTCGCAGAAGTGCCACCGGAAGGTGCCGTCCAGCGCGGCGCGCGCGTAGAACACCGTGGCCTCGCCAATCTTCGGGTCGGCGGTGCACCACGTGCCACGCGCGGTGGCCTCGCGCTGCGGAGACTCTTCCTTCCACTTGTCCTGCGCCTGACGCAGCGACACGGCGGCGAGGACCTTGTCCGCGTCGGACAGCCGCTCGCGCGCCTCCTTCACCAGCTCACCGCCCCGGCGCGAAATCTCCGGGAAGGCGCCCTTGTCCTTGAACCCGCAGCGCGACAGGCCCCGCAGGTTGTTCTCGTGGACCACGAGCACCGGCGGCAGCGTCTGCTGGGCCTCCTTGAGCAGCTCCACCTGCTGTGCGTGGTCCGGTGACGCGGGCGTGTCGAGCTTGTCCGTGCCGTTGACGAAGCGCGCGAGCACGCCGTTGATGGCCGTCAGTTCGTCCGACAGCCAGCGCTGCTCCGCGTCGCAGGGGTTGGCCTTCGCACCACCGTAGTCTCGGTAGTCCGCTCGGGAGATACCCAAGCTGTAGTGCAGGACCGGAGGCGCGGGCCGGGACGCGCACGCAGACAGCGACGCGCCCAGGGCCGCGAGCAGGACTCGGCGACCAGTGACCTTCATGACGACCGAGTCTGCCATGTGGTTTGCGAGCGAACAAACCACGTGGCGAGCCAGGGCGTCGTTTCACACTAAGAGTGTGAGGGAGTGACTAGAGCGGGCACACGATGGGCCCGCGGCTGCCACAGACGTTGCGGGGGATGAAGTAGTGGCCGAGCTCGGCGCTCCAGTACGCGTACATCTGGATGCCGCTGTTGCAGCGCACCGAGGACGTCATGACGATGCAGTGCAGGTCCTCGTTGTACTCCAGGCGGGCCTCCGTCTGGGCCAGCTCGGGAGCGGCCGCTTCCGCCTGCCCGTCCAGGGCCTCGGTGCCACCACAGCCCGCCAACAGCGCGCCAGCCAACCACAGCCCCTTCATGTTCCAGCTCCGCATGGTGCCTCCAGGTGAGCGACAGCTCGGGTTGAACTGAGTAGCAAAAGCATCTGGATTGCGAAGGTCGCATTTAAATCGGGGGCGGGCCCGGTAGGCGCGCGGGAATCGTGTCATGGCCGGGAAGAACCCGAGGGCGCGTCGTTGACCTGTCCGTGGGCGCGCCTCCTCGCGCGTCCCGGAATCGGAGACACGCGATGCGCGGACGCAAGCGGTTCTCTCGGTGCTCGTGGGTGGGAGTGTTGTCGCTGGCCCTGATGTGGGGGACGGGGTGTGGCGAGGCCCCGCCCGACACGCCGGACGTGGCGCTGCCGGACGAGGTGCTGGAGGGGGCCTTCGTGGCGGTGCCCCGGGAGGTGGGGAGCGCCGAGCGGCAGCAGGTGGAAGAGAAGCTGCGAGGCGTGGTGGAGGACTCGGGGCGCGGCTTCTACCTGGCCATCCGCCGGGACCAACTGGCGTCGAAGTGGTTCTTGTCCGCGTACATCCAGCAGTACCACCCGGGAGGCGCCTCCTACTTCGCGGCCAACTCGCTGGGCACGCGCGTGGTGAGCTTCAAGGAGCAGAACGGCAAGCTGTTCGTCCTGGACGTGGATGACCGCAAGGTCTTGAGCGACATCTTCGACCCGCAGGTGCTGGTGGAGGCGTATCCCATCGTGGAGCACCACGCGCCGTTCCACCGGCGGCGAGGCTCGGAGCAGTACGTGCTCATCGACCCGGCGGCGGGGCTCAACCGCTTCGGGGTGATGGGGGACCTGAACGCGGTGATGATGCGCGCGCAGTTCCAGGTGGAGCTGAGCCTGGCGCAGAAGCTGCGGCCCATCGCGGACGGCGTCACCTTCGAGCAGGTCTTCACCGGCTACTCGAACCTGCCGGACGACGCGTCGCGTCTGTACCTGGAGGAGAACCCCTTCCGCACGTCGGGCACGCTGAGCATCGCGCTGCGCCGCTACCGGGAGAGCCCGGGCTACGTGCCCACGCCCTCGCCCGCGCGGGAGCACTACTTCCTGAGCGAGCCCAAGCTGATACCGAACACGGGGGGCGCCACCGAGCGCGTGGCCACGAAGTGGGCCATCCAGCCGGGCATGACGCCCATCCGCTGGAACATCACCCCCAGCCTGCTCACGGTGCAGGCGGACCCGCGCTTCCAGGCGTACGACCTGGTGGGCGCCGTGAAGCGCGGCATCGAGGGGTGGAACGCGGCCTTCGGCTTCCCGGTGCTCCAGACAGTGATGGGGGACAGCTCGAGCGACTTCGGTCGGGATGACGAGAACCACCTCATCGTCGACCCGGACCGCGCGGCGGCCTTCGCCTTCGCCGACTGGCGGACCCACCCGAACACCGGTGAGATTCGCGGCGCCAGCATCTACCTGGGCAGCAACTGGTTGGAGGTGGCGCACCAGACCTTCTCAGGGGACGTGGGCGCGCTGGTGGCGGCCGGGCGGCCCGCCTCGTCGCTGCGGATGTCCTGGGCCGGCATGGGGGGCGAGACGCGGTGTGACTTCCACGCGGAGGCGCTGCTCGAACAGGGCGAGCAGGTCGCGGAGCTCCTCGCCGAGCCCGGCTCGCCGTTGACGAAGAAGCAGAAGGTGGAGGCGTACCTCACGTACCTGGTGTTGCACGAGGTGGGGCACACGCTGGGGTTGCGGCACAACTTCGCGGGCTCACGCGTGTACGACGGTGGCGCGACGGGGCCGCGCTCCAACTCGGTGATGGAGTACCTGGACCCTCGGGATGCCGTGTACGGCGACGCGCCGGGGGCCTACGACGTGCAGGCGGTGCGCTACCTCTACGGCTTGTCCCCGGACCTGCCCACGCAGCCGTTCTGCACGGACGTGGACACGCGGAGCGACCCGTACTGCACCCAGTATGACCGCACCGATGAGCCGCTGACGAAGTTCCATGTGCCCGCGCTGAACGTGGCGATGAACACCCTGCTGAACATCTCGCACCCGCTCCTGTATGCGTCGTTGGCGGGCCGGTTCAACGCGACGGCGAACCCCGTGCTCCAGTTCGTGCGCGCGGGCAGTCCGGCGGTGCAGGCGCAGGCGTATCAGTTGGCGATGCAGCAGGTGCGCCCGCCGCTGGTCATCCCCATGGGGGCGCCCGCCCACTATGCGTCGCGCGCGGATGACCTGGCGCGCAGGCTCCTGGCGCGGCTGTATCTGGACCCGGCGGCGCAGCGCGGCCCCTTCAGCGCCAACCCGCCCGACTCCCCCGCGCTGACGTCGCTGGTGCTGGCGGACGTGCAGGGCATCCTGCTCAACGCGGATGGGGTGCGAGGCTATGCCGCGCGCCGCGCCATGGTGGACATCCTGAAGCTGCAGCAGACGCTGGCCGCGTACTCCCTCCTGATGTCCGCGCGTGACACGCTCACCGCCGCGCTGCCCACGCTGAGCACCGAGGACCGGCTGCAGACGACGGACCTGATTGCCCGCATCACCGCCGCGCTGTCGCCGTACTACCGCTGAAGGCCGCGAGCCCCGCTCAAGTTGATGTACTGGGGATGCAGGTGCAATCCAGGGGATGCTGTGTCTACGCTCGCGGCATGTTCTCGTTGCTCGTGGGGCTCACCGCTTCGCTCCTGGCCGCAGCCCCTGTCGCGAAGGGGGATGCGTGTCAGGGGAAGGTCCGGGTCCACCGGGCCTGGGTGTTCCGGGGCGGGGCGACGGTGCAGCCCTCGCCGTCCGCGGAGTTGGTGGCCATCGACTTCGCGCACCGGGACGCGGAGCCCGTCCGGGTCCAGCTCCAGGATGGAACGGGGAAGGACCTCGCGTCCGACTTCCAGTGGGTGTTGCTCGATGACCAGGGCGCGCCAGTGGACCGCTTCTTCGAGTCCCTCGGCGCCGCGGCGAAGCCTCGTCGACTGGCGCTCATCACCGCCGTGCCCCAAGGCACCCGCGCGCTGAAGCTGGCGTTCCAGGGCATGTGCACCGTGGACCTCACGGTCCAGGCCCGAGGACCCGAGTGGCCGCCGCTGCCCCAGGTGGAGCTGCGCTCCTGGACGCGTCAGGGGCGCTCCGCCACCGCGCTCGTCAGCGCCCGCGGGTTGTTGGACGGGGAGCTGCCCACGGGCGTCGCGCGCCAGGGCAACAAGCTCCGGCAGCCCCTCGCGGCCATCGCCGTGGACGCGAAGGGCCAGCGCCTGGCGCGAGGCACGCTCCAGCGGCGGTACTTCCTGGTGCGCTACTGGCTGGACGCAGACTCGCCGGAGCTCCTCGAATCCCACTCCGGTCCGCTGCGACTGCCTCCGCTCGTGGAGGCGCCGCTGCCCGCGCCCCTGATGAAGGCGCTCACGCGGGTGGAGGACCTGGGCCTCGAATCAGACGACCCCTACGAGGCGAGGCGCTTCGGACTGTCGCCCCGGCCCTGAACGACGTGGGGGCGGCGCGCGCACCCGGGCACGCGCCGCCACGCCGGCTACTCGACGACGACGAGCTTCGCGTTGTTCTCCACGGTGGTGCCTTCCTTGGCGAACAGCTCGGTCACCTTGCCCGCCTTGGGGCTCTTGAGCTCGTTCTCCATCTTCATGGCCTCCACCACCACCAGGCCCTGGCCCTCCTTCACCTCGTCGCCCACCTTCACCAGCACCTTCACCACCTTGCCCGGCATGGGCGCGGTGACCAGCTGCTTGCCCTCCACGGAGAAGCCCGCCGTGCCCGCGCGCAGCCGCAGCCGACGCTCGTCCGCCACGTCGAAGCGACTCACCTGACCGCGCAAGAGCACGCCCACCTCGTCGCCGTTCTCCTCGAACTCGACGCTGTAGGACTGGCCGTCCACCAACATGCTCATGGTGCCGTGCTCGAGCGCGAGCGCGTCCACCTGGTACGTGACGCCGTTGACGGTGAGCTTGTAGCGCTCGCCGCCCAGCGCCTCCAGGTCCACCGGCACCGCTTCCTTCTGTCCCTGCTGCTTCGTGAAATAGCGCATGGAAGTCTCGTGAGCCTCAGGGTGGGGTTAGCGGCGACGCGAGCGCAGCGACTGACGCCAGGCGCTGACCCGGCCCGTGTCGGAGCTGCTCGCGGCCTTGGCGCCGGGGAGCGTCTTGGCGCGCTTGGCGTCGCGCTGGTGCGCGTAGACGACGCCGGCCAGCAGCGCCATCTCGCTGAGCTTCGGGTCCTCCACGCCCTGCAGCGTGGTGTGCTCGCGGCCGAGGAAGCCCGTGTCGTAGTCGCCCTCGACGAACTCCGGGTGCGCGAGAATCGCCCGCAGGTAGCGGATGTTGGTGGTGATGCCCTTCACCACGTACTCGGACAGCGCGCGCTGCGCCCGGGCAATCGCCTCGCGCCGCGTGGGAGCCCACACGGACAGCTTGGAGATCATCGGGTCGTAGACGTTGGGCACCGTGTACCCGGGGAACACGCCCGAGTCGTCGCGCACGTTGGGACCGCCCGGCACGCGCAGGTACGTGATCTTGCCCGGGCTGGGCATGAAGTTGCGCGCCGGGTCCTCCGCGTACACGCGCACCTCGATGGAGTGACCCTGAGGCTCGGGCGCCTGGAGCAGGGGCAGCTTCTCGCCCTCGGCGACCTTGATCTGCAGCGCGACCAGGTCCAGCCCCGTCACCCACTCCGTCACCGGGTGCTCCACCTGGAGGCGGGTGTTCATCTCCAGGAAGTAGAAGTTGCGGTGCACGTCGACCAGGAACTCCACCGTCCCGGCGCCCACGTAGTTGACGGCCTTGGCCGCCTTCACCGCGACCTCGCCCATCTTCGAGCGCAGCTCCGGCGTGAGGATGGGGCTGGGCGTCTCCTCCACCACCTTCTGGTGACGGCGCTGCGCCGAGCACTCGCGCTCGTTCAGGTGGATGACGTTGCCGTGCGTGTCGGCGAACACCTGGATTTCGACGTGGTGTGGCTTCTCGAGATACTTCTCGATGTAGACCGCGTCGTTGCCGAAGGAGTTGAGCGCCTCGCTCTTGGCGGAGCGCCACGCGGACTCGAGGTCCTCGAGCTTCTCGACGCGGCGCATGCCCTTGCCGCCGCCGCCGCCCGCGGCCTTGAGCATGATGGGGAAGCCAATCTTCTGCGCGTACTCGCGCGCCTCGGCCTCGGTGGCGATGGGCTCGGTGGTGCCGGGGACGACGGGCACGCCCGCCTTGATCATGTTCGCGCGGGCGCGGGTCTTCTCACCCATGGCGTCCATGGCGGACGCCGGCGGGCCGATGAAGGTGATGCCGGCGGCCTCGCAGGCGCGCACGAACGACGCGTTCTCGGAGAGGAAGCCATAGCCGGGGTGGATGGCGTCCGCGCCGGAGGCCTTGGCGGCGTCGAGGATGCGCTGCTGGACCAGGTAGCTCTCCCGGGAGGGCGGAGGGCCGACGAAGATGGCCTGGTCCGCGGTGCGGACATGCAGGGCGGCGCGGTCCGCCTCCGAGTACACCGCCACGGTGGCGATGCCGAGCTCCTTGCAGGTGCGCATCACCCGGATGGCGATCTCGCCGCGATTGGCGACGAGCACTTTGCGGATCTTGGGCATGGGCGCCCGTCTACCACGGGCCGCCTCGTTTTGCCTGGGTTGGATGGGCCCCCGTTGTTGGCGGGGAGCGCGTCACGTCGGGCTCTCGGCTATGCTGGCCCCAGGGGCCGCTCACGGTTCGGGCGGGGTTTCCACGTGCCATCCATCTGCATCGTTTCGTCTCGGCTCTCCGTGCTGGGGGGCGGGGTTCTGCTCGCCGTCTGGCTGAGCATGACCGGCTGTCGTCCATCGGACCCACCCGCTTCGTCGCCGGAGGTGTCACAGGGACCCGCCGCCGCCGTGTCTCCGCCCCTGGATGTGCAGGGCGTGGTGCGCCGGGCGGAGCGCGCGTTCCGTGTCGCGCGGGAGGGCGGCTTCACGGGAGACCAGGACACCTATGCGCTCCGGGTGGACCCGGGGGGCACGGTGCGGCTGTCACCCCGTCACCTGGAGGCGGTGGAGGGTGGGGCGGCCAAGACACGCTCGAAGCCCGTCACGGGCGCGCCGCTGTCGGTGCGCACGGTGGCGGTGTCGCGTGGTGGACGCTCGCTGTTGGGGGCGCTGGAGGTGTCCGTCCGGGAGGACGGCGCGCTGTCGCTTTCGCGTGGGGCGCTGGTGGAGGTGCTGGAGAACGGCGACGGAGGGATGGAGCAGCGGTGGGAGTGGGCGCGGGCGCCCGAGGGCGAAGGCGACCTTGAGGTCCGCGTGGCGGTGGAGGGGCTGGCGTACGCGGGGCGGACGGAGCACGGCCACCACTTCATGGACCCGGTGACGAAGCTGGGCGCGCGCTATGGCCTGGCGACGTGGGTGGACGCGGCCGGGCGGAAGACGTCGGTCGAGACGGTGCGCGACGGCGAGGTGCTGGTGATGCGCGTGCCAGCGCGGGTGCTGGAGGACTCGAGCTGGCCGGCGATGCTGGACCCGCTGGTGTCGCCGGAAATCGAGGTGGACGTGCCGGTGCCGGTGCCCAACGCGCTGTCGAACACGCGCGCGGCGGTGGCCTTCGGTGGCGGGCGCTACCTGGTGGCCTGGGAGAATCGAATCTTCACCCAGGACGAGCTGTTCTTCGCGCGCGTGGATGCCGCCGATGGGCGGGTGCTGGACGTGGGCAGCCTGGTGCTGGTTGCGGGTACGGGGGACCAGCGAGGTGTCGCCGTCGCGTCCAATGGGCAGGACTTCCTGCTGGCCTGGGAGGACGCTCAGGTCAGTCAGACGACGGGGCCGTACTCGGACCTGAAGGGCGCGCGCGTGCGAGGGGCGGATGGCCGGGTGCTCGATGGCGCTCCGCTGAACCTCGCGGTGGGCGCGAGGGACGAGCGCAGGCCCTCCATCGCCTCGGACGGCACGGACTACCTGGTGGTCTGGGAGGATGGGCGGCGCGCGAGCAACACCTACGACGTGTACGGCACGCGGGTGAGGGCCTCGGATGGCGCCATCCTGGACGTGGGCGGGCGACTGCTCGCGGGAGGCTCGGGCTCCACGAATCACTGGTTGCCCCAGGTGGGGTACGCGGAGGGGAACTACCTGCTCACCTTCACCAACGGGCGGCTGTGGGGCCAGCGGTTGCGCGCGTCGGACCTGGCCTCGCTGGATGGGGGCGGGTTCGTCATCTCCTCGGTCGCGGGCATCCTGGCCAGCGGGAAGGTCGCCTTCGATGGGGACCTGTTCCTGGTGGTCTGGACCGACTTCCGCAACGGCGCCAGCAATCCGGATGTTTTCGGGGCCCGGGTGACGTTGGACGGAGCGGTCCTGGACCCGAGTGGGCTGCCCATCTCCACCGCCGCGCAGCGGCAGGAGGCGGCGAGCGTCGCGTCGAACGGGAACGGCTTCCTGGTGGCATGGCAGCACACCGTGGCGACCAACGTGACGGACATCCACGCCGCGACGGTGGGGCGCAACGGCACGGTGGGCAGCTCGTTCGCGTTGGGGGTGGCCGCGGCCTCGAGTGACCAGGAGCGGCAGCCCACGCTGGCCTCGGATGGGACGCGCTACTTCGTCGCGTGGCACGAGCTGCGCACCACGGGCCACCTCCTGGTCTCCGGCGCGCGGGTGGACGCGTCGGGGGCGATGTTGGATTCGGAGCAGGTGCTCTCCGTGGACGTGGGCCGGGAGCTGGTGCCCGCCGTGGCGCACGCCTC
Organism: Myxococcus guangdongensis; assembly: GCF_024198255.1. Classification (NCBI taxonomy): domain Bacteria; kingdom Pseudomonadati; phylum Myxococcota; class Myxococcia; order Myxococcales; family Myxococcaceae; genus Myxococcus; species Myxococcus guangdongensis. The sequence continues at coordinate 484,148 of NZ_JAJVKW010000002.1, read as the reverse complement.
GGGGACGTACCTGGTGGTGTGGCAGGACGACCGGGCGCGCGCGAAGGTCGCCGACATCCTGGGGGCGCGGGTGCGCGCCTCGGACGGGGTGGTGCTCGACGCGTCTCCGCTGCTCATCGCGACCACGTCGAGCCTGGAGGAGCTGCCGAGCGTCGCGTCCGATGGTCACCAGTTCCTGGTGGTGTTCCAGCGCCGCACGGATGGCGTCTCGGGGAGCAGCGACATTCTCGGGGTGCGCGTGGGGAGGGATGGGGCGGTGCTCGACGCGACGCCGATGCCCATCTCCACGGCGGCGACGGACCAGACGACGCCGTCGGTGGCCTTCAGCGGTGGGTACTATCTGGTCGCGTGGACGGATGCGCGGACCAACACGCAGCGCAGCGACATCTTCGGCGCACGGGTGCGGGCGTCGGATGGCGTGGTGATGGAGCCGCAGGGCTTCGCGGTGTCCGGCCAGGCGCTCGTGGAGCGGCGGCCCGTGGTCGCCTCGGGGGATGGACAGTTCTTCGTCGCCTGGGAGGACGAGCGCAACTTCCCGTACTCGGGGGACATCTTCGGGACGCGGGTGAGGGCGGCGGATGGCGTGGTGCTCGACCCCCAGGGCATCGCGCTGGCCACGCAGACGTATGGTGAGAAGTCACCCACGGTGGCGTTCGACGGAAGCCACTACCTGGTGGCCTGGGAAGACCTGCGCGTCGTCCTGACGACGGTGCAGGGGCGGCGGGTGCGTGCGTCGGACGGCGTGGTCGTGGACCCCTCGGCGTTGTCGCTCGCCACGGAGCTCGTCTATCAGCGCCAGCCGACGCTGGGCTTCGATGGGACGCGGTATCTGCTGACGTGGCACCGGGGCTCGGTGAACTACAGCCAGCACGCGCTGCATGGGCGCAGGTTCTCGCCACAGATGACGCCGGTGGACCCGTCCTCGTTCCTCATCTCAGACAACACGTCCTCGGGCGCGGGGCGCATCGGGGTGGCCTCGTCGGAGCCCGGTCGGTTCCTGGTGGCGTACAACGATTATCGACAGTTCGCTCGCATCCGGGCGCGGCTGGTGACGGACCCGCTGATGAATGGGGCGACATGCGCGGCGGGAGGGCAGTGCTCGAGCGGCTTCTGCGTCGACGGCGTGTGTTGTGACGGGGCGTGTGGTGGAGGGGGGGCGACAGACTGTCAGGCGTGCGCGGTGCAGGCGGGCGGCGTCGTGGATGGGGTGTGCGGTCCGGTCCGGGCGGAGGTCCAGACGGTGTGTCGGCCCGTGTCGGGGCTGTGTGACGCGGCGGAGCTGTGTGACGGTGTCGAGGTGGAATGCCCGGCGGATGGCTTCGTCGCGGCGGGCGTGGTGTGTCGTCCCGCGGCTCAGGTCTGTGATGCCGTGGAGCGGTGTGGTGGGGACTCCGCCGAGTGCCCCGAGGACGTGCTCGAGGTGGACGGGACCTCGTGTGACGACGCGAGCGCGTGCACGCGCGAGGACACGTGTCAGTCCGGGGTCTGCATGGGCTCGGACCCGGTGGTGTGCACGGTGGACGATGCGTGCCAGGTGCCGGGGACGTGTGATGCGGTGACGGGGACCTGCTCGGCGCCGATGAACGTGCCGGATGGGACGGCGTGTGATGACGGCAACGCGTGCACGCAGGTGGATGCGTGTCTTGGCGGTCGCTGCAGGGGCGCGGAGCCGTTGGTCTGTTCCTCGCCGAATCCCTGCATGAAGCCGGGGACGTGTGATGCGACGACGGGACTGTGCTCGCCTCCGACGCCCGTGGCCGATGGGACGGCGTGTGACGATGGCAATGCGTGCACCCAGGTCGATTCGTGTCAGGCGGGTGCGTGCACCGGCGCGAGCCCCGTGGTGTGCACGGCGGGGGATTCCTGCCATTCGGCGGGGACGTGTGACGTGGCGACGGGCCAGTGCTCGCCTCCGGTGCCCGTCATGGATGGGACCTCGTGTGACGACGGCAATGCGTGCACCCAGCTCGATACATGTCGGGCGGGCGCTTGTACCGGAGCGGACCCCGTGGTGTGCGTGGCCGGGGATGCATGCCACACGGCGGGGACCTGTGATGTGTCCACCGGCCAGTGCTCGCCGCCTGTGCCCGTCATGGACGGAACGGCGTGTGACGATGGCAACGCCTGTACGCGAAGCGACGCGTGTCAGGCGGGGGCGTGCACGGGCGCCGCGCCAGTCATCTGCGGCGCGAGTGATGCCTGTCACGAGGTGGGAGTCTGCAACCCGTTGACGGGGCGCTGCTCGAACCCGGAGCGTGAGGATGGCGCCGAGTGCTCCGGCGGCGCCTGTCAGTCCGGCACGTGCATCCCCTCGCCGGACGCCGGCGTGCCGGATGCCGGCGGTGACGAAGATGCGGGAGCACCGGATGCAGGCAGTGAGCCGGATGCGGGTGTCGAAGACGCCGGGATTCCAGACGCCGGCGCGCCGGATGCGAGTGCTGATGACGCTGGGACGCTGGATGCCGGTGTCGCGCCAGACGCGGGCTCCGCCGAGGACGGCGGGCCCCATGGCCCATCCATCCCCGCCCCCGAGGAGCCACTGGGGTGCGGCTGTGGATCGTCCTCGGACTCGTCGAACCTGGGCTTGTTGACGCTCCTGGCGGGCGCGGTGCTGCTGCGCGCCTCACGCCGACGTCACGTCTGACATCCCCTCTCGAACGCACACGGACTCGGGAGTGGAGGCTTCCACCTCCACGCTCGAGTCCACCCGTGACGTCTCGAACTTCCTCACGCCCGGAAGACCCCTCCGGGCGTCACACGCGCGAGCGCTACTTCCGCGCGCTGCGGTACTGCTCCATGTACGCCCGCGCCTGCGCGAGCTTCGCCTCGACGAACCGGTCATCCTCATCCGGCTCCGGAGGCTTGGACGGAACCGCCGCGGCATCCCCCCCAAAATCCACGGCCGCGGCCAGCAGGTTGCGCGCGGTGTTGCCACCCCCGAGCATCCGCGCCAGCAAGCCCGTCTCCACATCCAGCCAGCGAGCGGCCTGGCGCATCACATCCAGCACCTCGCCCTCCACGGCCTTCGAGGGACGGCCCGGACCGCTGACGCACGTGCGCGCGTAGCTGTGCTCCCGGTCCACGAAGATGCCCAACGTGCGCTCACGGAAGTCCTGGGAGATGGCCTGCGCCATGGCGTCGAGCTGCTCCTCCAGGAAGGGCTGCTCGGACTTGCGCGCCTTGCGACCGGGGGCGGGAGGCAGGGCCACCTCCGCGGCGTGCCAGCCCGCATCGGCCAGCCCGTCCGGGGGCGTTTCCACCCACTTCACCTCCGGCGTGGGGAGGTCCACCGCCTCGCAGACACGCTTGAGCGTCTGACGCAGTGCGGTGAGGTTGCCTTCGACGTCGGCGAGAAACAGAAGGAGTCGGCGGTGGGGCAAAATGGGGGTTCCTTTCCTGGCCCGGTGAAAGCCCTCGGGACGCACGAGAATTTCCCGTGCGACGCGAGCCTGCCTGCTCTCCAGCCGAGGCAGAGCAGGCATCCAGGGGCCCGGAAGGGAGCCTACAGCGGGATGTTCCCGTGCTTGCGCGGCGGGTTCTCCTGACGCTTGTCCTTCAACATCTCCAGCGCCCGGATGACCTTGGCCCGCGTCTCCTCGGGGCGGATGACCTCGTCGATGTAGCCCAGCTCCGCCGCCTTGAACGGGTTGGCGAACTTCTCGCGGTAGTCGTTCACCAGCTTCGTGCGCTCGGCCGCGGCGTCCTGCGCCTTGTTCAGCTCGTTGCGGAAGATGATGTTGACCGCGCCCTCGGGGCCCATCACCGCGATTTCGGCGGTGGGGTAGGCGTAGTTGATGTCCGCGCGGATGTGCTTGGACGCCATCACGTCGTACGCGCCGCCGTAGGCCTTGCGGGTGATGAGGGTGATTTTGGGGACGGTGGCCTCGGCGAAGGCGTACAGCAGCTTGGCGCCGTGGGTGATGATGCCGCCCCACTCCTGGTCGGTGCCGGGCAGGAAGCCGGGCACGTCCACCAGCGTGAGCAGGGGGATGTTGAAGCAGTCGCAGAAGCGCACGAAGCGCGCGGCCTTCACGCTGGCGTCGATGTCCAGCACGCCGGCGAGCACCGCGGGCTGGTTGGCGACGATGCCCACGCTCTTGCCGTTCATGCGCGCGAAGCCCACGACGATGTTGCGCGCGTAGTGCTCCTGCACCTCGAAGAAGTGCTTGTTGTCGACGACGGCCTTGATGATGTCCTTGATGTCGTAGGGCTTGTTGGGGTTGCTCGGGACAATCGTCTTGAGCGACTCCTCGGCCCGGAACGGGTCATCGTCACACGGCTGGACGGGCGGGTCCTCCTGGTTGTTGGAGGGCAGGAACGACAAGAGCTCGCGCGTCATGACGATGGCGGCCTGCTCGTTCTCCGCGGCGAAGTGCGCCACGCCGGACTTCTGGTTGTGCGTCAGCGCGCCGCCCAGCGACTCCTTCGACACCTCCTCGTGCGTCACCGTCTTGATGACGTCCGGGCCGGTGATGAACATGTACGAGGTGTCCTTCACCATCATGATGAAGTCGGTGATGGCGGGCGAGTACACCGCGCCGCCCGCGCACGGACCCATGATGAGCGAAATCTGGGGCACCACGCCGGAGGCCAGCGTGTTGCGCAGGAAGATGTCCGCGTAGCCAGCCAGGCTCTCCACGCCCTCCTGGATGCGCGCGCCGCCCGAGTCGTTCAGGCCGATGACGGGCGCGCCCACGCGGGTGGCCATGTCCATGATCTTGCAGATCTTCTGGGCATAGGCGCCGGACAGCGAGCCGCCGAAGACGGTGAAGTCCTGGGCGAAGACGAACACCTGACGGCCTTCCACGGTGCCGTAGCCGGTGACGACGCCGTCGCCCGGAATCTTCTTGTCGCCCATGCCGAAGTCGGTGGAGCGATGGGTGACGAACTTGTCCAGCTCGCAGAAGGAGCCGGGGTCGAGGAGCAGGTCGATGCGCTCGCGAGCGGTGAGCTTGCCGGCCTCGTGCTGCTTGGCGATGCGGTCCGCACCGCCACCCAGCTCGGCCTGCTTCTCCATCTGCTGGAGGCGTGCGCGGAGGGGGTCCTTCTCGGTGGTCTCGTCCATGGGCCCGCGCTCTAGCACGATTGGGGCGCTCGCGCGCTGCCCGCCTTCGCTCAGGCGGCGCGTCGGGCGGGGTCGTCCTTTACCGGGCCCATCAGGACGGGGAGCAGCGCGTCCACTGCCAACAAGTCCACGCCGTAGCGTTGGCGGACCTCCTCCAGGGGGCACGCCCACAGCTCGCGCCAGGGGGCGCCGAACACGGGGCGAGCGCGGCGTCCCAACACCCAGCCCCGGGCGAGCGCCTGGACGCGGGCGTCGCGCTCGGAGAAGGCATAGAACAGGGTGTTGGCGAGCCCTCCGGTGAGGATGCCGAGCGCGAAGGGGCTGCCCACCTGCGCCAGGCTGAAGGCCTGGACGCCCAATTCTCCGGCCACGTCCGTGTCGAAGCCGGTGAGCACGTGCCAGAGGTCGTGGGACTCGAGCAGGTGCGCGCGCACGTAGTCCTCGGGCGTGTGGGCCTCGCGTTGGGGCAGGGCGTCGGGGTCCAGGCCGTTGCGGTCCAGGTGGTCGATGAACGCGCGGCCGAGCGTGCCTTCCGGGAGGGCTCGCAGCGTGGCGAGCGGGAGGCGGCCCACGCGGGGGCGCTCGGCGAGGGCACGGGCGCAGGCGGGGGACTGCATCAGCCGCTCCACGATGCGGCGCATGGCGGTGGGGGGCACGAGCACGCGGGCCAGGTCGATGATGTCGGGGAGGCGGTTGGGGTCCCTGAGCACGCGGGCCGCTCTCCAGACTTCACGGGCGAGCGTGAGGGGGCTGTTCAGGTTCATGAGGGGCCTCTCGAGGGGAAGGGGCATGGCGGGAGTCGAGCGCGGGCACGCTAGCTGGCGAGTCGCGCGCATGGCGCCGTGTCCCGGGGCGAGGTGCTCGTGGGTGGACACCTGGCGGGATGGGGAGCGGACACTCAGGGGCCGGGCGGGCGAACGCGTCACCCCTGGCACCGTGCGCGCGTCGTGCGGCTGACGGACGTTGGTGGGGCAGGCGAGGGCGCGCCGGCCAAGGAGGACGCGAGATGCGCGAGACGCGAGGTGCGTTGCAGGTGGGCTCGTTGCGCGGCATTCCCATCCGCGTGCACTTCTCGCTGCTGCTCGTGTTGCCGTTGCTCGCGTATGTCTTTGGCGGCGCGTTCCGGCGGGCCGCGGAGGTGGCGGAGGTTCCGGCGGGACAGTTGTGGGGCGCGCCGTGGGTGTGGGGGCTGGGCGTGGCGGTGGGGTTGTTCGTGTCGGTGTTCGTGCACGAGCTGGCGCACACGCTCTACGCGTTGGCGCGGGGCGGGCAGGTGCGCTCGATAACGCTGATGATGGTGGGCGGGGTGTCGGAGTTGTCGGAGGCTCCGCCGAGGGCTCGGGACGAGGCGCTGATGGCGCTGGTGGGGCCGCTGACGAGCCTGGCGCTGGCGGGGCTGCTCGCGTTGGCCACGTGGGGCGTGGCGGGCACGGGCTCGTTCAATCTGCAGTTCGCGTGTTTCTACCTGGCGAGCCTCAACCTGTTCCTGGGGGTGTTCAACCTGCTGCCCGCGTTCCCGATGGATGGCGGGAGGATTCTGCGGGCGCTGCTCACGGGGCGGATGGGGATGGTGCGCGCGACGCAGGTGGCGTCGGTGGTGGGGCGCGGGTTCGCGCTGCTGTTCGGGCTGTGGGGGCTGGTGACGTTCAACCCGTTCCTCATGGTCATCGCCTTCTTCATCTTCATGGGCGCGGATGGGGAGGCGCGGCAGGTGCGGATGAAGGCCACGTTGGAGAAGGTGCGGGTGGCGGAGTTGATGACGCCGCGCTGGCTGGGCGTGGACGTGGGGGCGTCACTGGAGGACGCGCTGTGGGAGTTCCGGGTGGAGCGGCGCACGGCGTTGCCGGTGACGGAGGAGGGCAGGCCGTTGGGGCGCGTGGCGGTGGAGGCGGTGCGCGCGGTGCCAGCGGAGGAGCGCACGCGGCGGCAGGTGCGCGAGGTGATGCGCGCGGCGCCGATGGCGCGGCTGGAGGAGGACGGTTGGCGGGCCCTGCGTCGCATGTCGGAGGAGGCGTCTCCGCTGCTGCTGGTGGTGGACGCGGACGGGCGACTGGCGGGGACGCTCGAGGTGGGTGACGTGGAGCGCGGGCTGACGCTCTTCCAGAACCGCGAGGAACGGGCGGAGCGGGATGCTCGGCGTTGGCGCGAGGAGCGACCGGCGTGACGCTCCAGGCGCCAGGGATGCGCGCGTCTACTTCGACTCCGGCAACGTCCAGTCGAAGAAGAACCGGTGCGCGCCACCGGGCGCGCTGTCGAGCCAGCCCGTGATTCGCTCGCTGCGCGCGAGCAGCGGTCCCAGCTCGGAGCTCACGGCGAACATCGCGGCGAGGTTCTCGTCCGACAGCACGTCCGCCAGCGACACCTGGGACAGCCCGCGCGCGAGCAGCTTGGGGTCCAGCGAGAAGTCCGCCGCGCGCTCCAACTTCGCCGTCGTCTCCGGCAGCGCGGCCATCGTCGCCTGCGTCACCGCGTCGTCGTTGCCCACCACCAGGTGCTTGCCCTTCTGCCGCACCTGCACCGTGCCGCCCTTCACTGTCAGCGCCCAGCCGTCCTCCAGCGCCTTCGCCCCCGGCAACGTCCCCAGCGACGCCAGCGCGCTCTTCATCGCCGCCGCGTCCTTCACCTCCGCCGCCATCGCCTGCTTCACCGCGAAGAAGCGCGCCTCCGGCGCTCGAAGCGAGCCGCGCACCTGCACGTTGCTCATGCTCACCAGCATGTTGCCCGTCAGCTGCTTCGCCACCGCCTCCGTCGTCGCCTGCACCTGCTCGCGCGGACACGACGCGCACAGCGACTGGATGTTCGCCCTGAGCGAGCCCACCGCCTGGGAAATCCCCGCCGGCGCCACCGCCACGCGCGAGAACAACAGCCCCTCTGGCTTCATCGCCGCATACGGGCTCGCCGCCTTCGCCTGGAACGGCGGCAGCGGCAGCTTCGTCGTCGTGCCGTCCACCTTCAGCCCCGCCGCCGTGCCGTCCAACCCCAACACCGCTCCACCCGTGGCCAGGAACGCCACCCCCGCCACCTTGCCCAGCCGCGCATCCGCCGCGGGCGCCTTGCCCACCAGCTTCACCGCCTCCTTCAAGAGCGCCGCCCCACCTTCGTCCGTCGCCCCGTACGCGCAGACGTCCGAGCCCTTGAGCGCATAGCCCATGGCCCCGCCCGCCGAGCGCGTCGTGCTCACCGTCGTCACGCCCTTCGACGTCGACGACTTCGCCTCCTCTGCCCCGGCCTGCGTCATCGCCTCGGCCGCCTTGGCCTGGAACACCTTCGCGTCCGACACCCGCATGCACGACACGCGGCCATCCGTCCGCAGCGACACCGTCGCGGGCCCCGCTGGGTCCAACCCCACCGCCGTCAACGTGTCCGGCTTCGTCGGGTCGATGGTCAGGAACGGGTGCAGCTCCGCGCGCCACGCCGCGGGCCTCAGCAGCGCCGCGTGCGTGCCCGCGCGCTCCAGGAAGGCCGTCAGCCCCGCCAGCGCGTCCAGCTTGGGCACGTGGACCACCGTCTGGGCCTGGGCTGCGGAACGGGGCGCGGGAGCAGCCGCCAGCGTGGCGGCGAGGACGAGCGAGGAGAGCATGCCCTCCGTGAGAGCAGCGCACCTCCACCCCTGTCAAGGCACTCGCACCACCCGTCCTCGCGGAAGCCGCCTGGGCCTCACCCGAACGGCCAGTGGTGGACGATGGCGCCGGCAAAACCCCGGTGGAGCAGCGAGGCGAAGCCAGTCCGCCTGACTGCCCACCGGTCCCCCCTCCTCATCCCGGTCCTCGACTCCCCCTCGTCCAGACCCACGCGGGTACGTGGCCCCGGGACCTCGGGCCCCAGGTGCCACGGGCGTCCGCCCGCACGGCCCGGAATGTCGAATCAGACGGGATGCGCTACGACTTCAAGAGACTCAGAGTCGGCCCAGGTTGGCCCACTCAATCATCCGCTCCGCCAGGTCCTCGGTGTTGCGACGCAGGTGCCCCAACTGGAGCACCTGGTCATCCGCCTCCGCGAGCGTCATGCGCCGCGTCAACAGCTCCGCGAAGCGCACCACCTGCGCGATGCTGATGCAGTCGGCGTCCTCCGACGCCCCGGCGAACCGCGCCACCTCCGCGTCCACCTCCAACTGCTCATCCAGGAGCGCCTTCACCAGCGCCGAGCGGGACACCGGCGTCTCGAACTCCTCGGGATTGCGCAGCTGACGACGCCACGGCTGTGCCTCCCACCGCGCACGCGCGGGGTCCCGGATGACTCGGTTCCGCGAGGGCTGAATGCTCATCAAGGCCTGCATGCCGACCTTCGTCGGCGACCCGAAGCTGAGTTCCATCAGTGCCCCCTCTCCACCACGGGGTCTGTCCACGAGCGTGACCGACTTCATTCGTTCCAGCCGTTGCCTTCCCGTCCTACCCACGCGACCACCCCTTCATTACGCGCGAGCGCCCGAAACTTGATTGGAGCCACGACGCCAAAGGGTTGCGTGCATGCGCCAGGAGTGCGTTGACACACGGCGGAGGGCCCGGGACAGTCGCGCGCGCCATGCCGACCTACCCGTCCTCACCCCGAGAGGCCTTCCACCTGTTGCGCGCGTTGTCGGAGGACCTGGCCCACCCAGAGCGGCGTGCCCAGGCTCGGGTGGAGCTGCGCGAGCTGGCGGACCTGTCACGCGAGCAGCCCGAGTCGGCGCCGCTGCGACTGGTGACCGTCACGGTGGCGGTGGGCGCCTCGCAGGAGCGGCTGGAGCTGTTCCTGCTGCCCTCCATCTTCGCGCCCGAGTCCTGGGCCTACACCTTCCTGGAGGGGCTGCTCAGCGTCCCGTTGGATGAGTACGCCGGCAAGCGGCTGGTGGAGGTGGGCGCGGGCTCGGGCTGGATTTGCATCGCGCTGGCGAAGTTCACGCGGCTGGCGCACGTGCACGGCGCGGACCTCAACCCGCACTCGCTCGTCGTCGCCCGCTGCAACGCGTGGCTCAACGGCGACGAGACGCTGGTGTCGCGGCTGTCCTTCGCGGAGAGCGACCTCTTGCGTGGTGTTCCGGCGCTGCCCGCGTGGGACTTCGTGGTGGGCTGCATCCCCCAGGTGCTGCGCACGGAGGAGCTGCCCGGGGAGCTGTCCCAGGCCGACGAGCAGGCGCTGTACGACTTGTCGAACTACTGCACGCTGCAGAACGTGTACGAGGACCACTTCGGTCTGGGGCTCATCGCGCGGCTGCTCGACGAGGCGCCCGAGCGACTGGCGCTGACGGGGAAGTTGCTGCTGAACCTCGCGGGCCGTCCAGGCCGCCCCATCATCGAGCGCATGTTCACCCGCCGCGGCTTCTCCACGCGGGTGCGGGTGGCGCGGCGCGTGAGGCAGGCGGCGGACACGGACATCCGTCCCCTGGTCGCGCTGGAGCAGCGCACCGGGCGCGAGTTCGAGTTCTTCATGGAGGCGCACAGCCCCGAGCCCCTGCGCGCCGCCACCGCGCTGGGCTGGCTGCAGTCGGGCCATGCCGTATGGCACGAGGTGGCGGTGTGGGAAGCGCACCTGTCGCGTCCGCGCGAGACGCTGGCCCTGCGCCAGTCGCTGCGGGGGCTGGGCATCCCCGCGCTGCAGGAGGAGCTGGATTTGGGCGCCGCCTCGCCCGAGCAGCTCGGCTTCGTCGCGGCGCTCTCGGAGCGGCTCGCGAAGGGGCCGCTGCTGCCGTACGCGCACGAGGCGGGGGACGCGTCGTTCCGGCGTCAGCTGGTGCGCTACCTGGAGCGCTACTTCGGCCTCCGGCTGTCGGCGGAGGAGCTGTTCGTCGCGCCCGAGCGCGAGCAGGCGGTGTACTCGCTCCTACTCGCCACGTGCGACGTGGGCGACGAGGTGCTGGTGTCGCGCAACCTCCACCCGCTCTACGCGCGGGCGCTGGAGAAGGCGGGCGTGCGCGCTACGGTGACGCACACGACGCTGGAGGAGATTCGCCGGCTGCTGTCCGCCTTCGACGTGAAGATGGTGCTGCTCACGGTGGAGAAGGGCGAGCGCACCAACCTGTCCGTGCTGCGCGACATCATCGCGGAGGCGTCGCGGCGGGGCATCTGGGTGGTGCTGGACGAGAGCGCCTTCTTCAACATCACCGGCGCGGTGGAGCCGCTCACCCTCTTCGAGTTCCTGGCGCGCGAGCCGTATGCCCCCAACCTGGTCGTGCTCTACGGCCTGGTGAAGAACGCGGTGTGGCCGGACCTGGAGCTGACGCTGCTGCTCCCCGTGCCGGAGCCGCTGCGCGCGGACCTGGAGGTGGCGGCGGAGGTGACGTACTCGCGCATCAGCACGCTGGCCCAATGGTTCTACGAGCGCACCTTCGCGGACCTGTTGTCCTTCCGCATCTCCTTCGCGGAGCCGGAGCCGCCCGGGCCCCGCCGTCACCCGGTGTCTCCGCTGCCGCGCTCCTCGCGCATCCAGACGCTGACGCGCTTCCCCGCCTTCGCGCCCAAGGTGTTCCGCGAGGACGACGCGGAGCTGGTGCGCCTGGACTACGGCGAGAACGAAGGCCCGCTGCCCGAGCCGCTCGTGGAGGGGCTCATCGCCGCCGCCGCCGCTCCCCGTGAGTCCGGCGCGCAGACGGGCCTCTCGGAGGCCGTGGCCGCCTTCCTGCTGGAGACGCGCGCGGCGCGCTACACGCCCGAGGAGCTGGTGCTCGCGCCAGGGGTCTGGCCGCTCATCCACCACCTGGGCGTCGCGCTCAAGAAGCGCCTGGGCCGCGCGCCCCGCGTCTTCCTGACGACGCCCTGCTACGGCGTGCTGCCGCCGACGTTCCTCTCCGCCGGCTGTCAGGTGGACCAGGGCACGCTGTCGGAGCTGCTGTCGCGACGAGGGCAGGGCGGCTTCGTCCCCGACGCCGTGGTCATCTCGCAGCCGTCCAACCCCACCGGCGTCTACGTGGCGCGCGAGGAGCTGGTGGCGCTCGCCAACTACGTGGTGGAGCAGCGCTGCCTGCTGGTGTCCGACGAAATCTTCGGCCTGGTGAACCTCACCAGCCCCACGGCGGAGACGGTGCACAGCCCGGTGACGCTCGAGGGCGCGGTGCCGGGCGTGGGCGCTCGCACGGTGGTGCTCGGGGGCCTGTCCAAGGAGTTCGCCGCGGGCGGGCTGCGCGTGGGCTGGCTCGCCACGAGGGACCGCGCGCTGGCCTCGGCGATGCGCGAGGCGGGGCCGGGCGTGCTGCACCTGGTCACCGCGCGCGCGGCGGCCTACCTGTACGCGGCCTATGCGCGAAGCCCGGACGGCCAGCTCCTCTACCCGGCGCGACACCGCTCCCTGCGCGCCTTCCTCACGAAGATGCGGCGCGAGCTCGCGGAGAAGCGCGACATGCTCGCGGCGGTGCTCCCGTCCGAGGCGCGCGCGGAGGTGGGGGACGCGGGGGGACTCTTCCTCGCCCCTCGCATGACGGCCTGGCTGGGCCGCACGGTGGACGGCGAGCGGCTCACGCCGGAGAACCTGCCGCGCATCGTCTATGAGCACACACACGTGGTGCTCAACGGAGGCCCCTGGTGCTCGGACCCCGAGCGCGTGCGCGCCGTCTTCTCCATCCCCCGTGACAAACTGGTGAAGGCGTGTGAGCGATTGAAGGTCTTCGGCGCGAAGCTCCCGTCCTCCTCCTGACATCCCACCGCTTCCGGCGCGCGACTGTCTTCGAGTCGACGCCGGGGTCGTTCATGTGGGGACAGAGACCCTGTCCCCACGGTGGATGGGGCACTCCAGGTAATTCCAGCATGATTGGTAATCCCCGTTGGGCCTCCGGCCCAGCCCGGGGGTCTTCCGTCTCCTGTCGTGAGGGGTGTCATGCCCAATCTGCTCGACCTGCCTCGGCAGGCGTTGATGGACCTGCGTTCACGGCTGAGCCACCTGCCGTTGGTGTCGCAGCTGCCGTTGCGCAACGTGGTGCCGGACAGTCTGTCGTTGTCGAGTCCGGCGCCGCAGGACTCGGCCTTGTCGGATCCTGCCCGGGTGCTGGCATGGCAGAAGGCGTGTGAGCGGTATGTGAAGCCGGGGCAGGTGGTGATGGACGTGTGCGCGGGGGCGGGCCTGCGCACCTTCGCCGCGGCGACGCGGCATCCCCGGCGGCTGTACGCGGTGGACCCCTCGCGGCTGCTCGACACCACGCAGTGGGTGGCGCGGCGCAACGGGCTCGAGCACATCGACTTCGTGCGTGCGCAGCCGTGGAGCTTCCAGGCGCCGGAGAAGGTGGACGTGCTGCTGCACGAGCTGCTCGGCGAGGCGCTCTTCGACGCGGGGCTGGTGCCCAGGATGTTGGATTTGCGCTCGCGGCTGCTCAAGCCGGGCGGGCGCATCCTCCCCAACCGCTTCGAGGTCTTCGTGGAGCCGGTGCAGCTTCGCGAGGAGGCGTGTCTGCCCTTCATCTGGAGCCAGCGAATCCCGGGCGTGGACTACAGCTGCCTGCAGACGCTGCGCGAGGCGATGAACCCGTCCTACTTCACGCGCATGGTGCGCTCGTACGAGGTGGACCACCTGCTGTGCGAGCCGGAGCCCGCGTTCGCCTTCGATTTGGAGACGATGACGGCGGAGGGCTTGCCGCAGCGCGTGCGCTACGAGCGGCCGGTGATGGAGGAGGGGCGCGTGGATGGCTTCTGCCTGTTCTACAAGGTGGCCTTCGACGCGGAGCTGTCCTTCACGGTGTCGCCCTTGCGAGGACAGAACCCCGCGGGCATGACGCTCTTGCGCGTGGACCCGCGTGAGTTCGCCCGCTACGAGACGCTGGCCTTCGAGCTGGAGCTGCCGGACCCGGGGGATGTGGGCAGCTGGCGCTGGCACTTCCGCTGAGGGAGCGGGCGGCAGTGCTCGCGGGTGGACACCCGGAGGGACTGGAGGGCTTCGCCTCCGGGGGCGCGTGCCTAGGTTTCAGCCCGGCATGGGTTCCATTCGTGGGTGGGTGGTGGTGGGGGGCCTGCTGAGCGCCTTCGCGGCGCTGGGGCAGGAGGGGGGCGAGCGTCCTCGCACGGTGGCGGGCGTCTGCGGAAGCGCCAACTGGGTGTGCGTGGCGGAGTGCATCGAGCCCGAGTGCGTGGACCGCTGTCTGCGCGAGGGCTGCGAGCAATCGCTGGACAGGCTCAAGGCCTGCACCCTGAAGGCGGGCTGTGCGGAGGACGACACCCAGTGTTCCGCGAGGGCGTGCGGCAACACGTGTCAGAAGGCCTTCGAGCCCGCGCCGCCCAGTCCGGAGAAGGAGCAGAAGTCTCCGTGCGACGGGCGGACGGCCTCGGCCAGGCCCGTGCCCCAGAAGCTGATTGGCGCGTGGCGACTGGCGGCCGCGAGCCTGCCATTGCAGACGGACGGAGGCTTCACGCGCATCGAGCCGCAGCCGCGCGCGGACTATGCGCGCACGCTGCAAATCACGCCCGAGGGGTGCTTCGTGCTGCGCACCGCCTTGAAGGACGCGACGCTGGGGCAGGGCAACCAGCTCGTCGTCCGCGCCTGGGGGACGATGGAGGTGCTGGATGACCACCACGTGAAGCTGCTCGCGAAGGATGGCCAGGCGGTGGGGCCGGTGTGCGGTGACAAGCGCGTCATCCCCCTGGCCCGCTCCAAGGTGAAGTTCAAGGGGGGCTCCTTCCGGTGGGACTTCGAGGAGGAGACGCTGACGTTGACGGTCGACGACGCGACGAAGCAGACCTTCCAGTTCGAGCGCGAGGAGGGGTAGCGGCCCGCGAAAGACAGCGCGCCACGGGAGGTCGTCCTGCGCCATCATGGTGTGTCCCGTCGGGTGGGACGCACGGAGGCACGCGTGGCCGGGATGAACCAGGAGCGGATGGCGAGTGTGGACGCGCTGTGGTTCCACATGGAGGAGCCCGCCAACCTGATGATGATTACGGCCGTGCTCGGCTTCGAGGGCCGGCTGGACTTCGAGCGGCTGCGCGAGCTGGTGCGCACGCGTCTGGTGGAGTGCTACCCGCGCTTCCGCCAGAAGGTGGTGCTGGGACGGTTGGGGCAGCCTCAGTGGGAGGAGGCCCAGGACTTCTCGTTGGACGCGCACCTGCGGCGCCTCCAGGTGCCGGCCCCGGGAGACCGCGCCGCGCTGGAGTCCCTGGTGAGCGAGTGGATGAGCACGCCGCTGGAGCGCTCGCGTCCGCTGTGGCAGCTCCACGTGCTGGAGGGGGGGGACGGGGGGGATGTGCTGCTCGCGCGGCTGCATCACTGTCTGTCGGATGGCATCGCCCTGGCGCGGGTGTTGCTGACGCTCACGGATGGCGACGGTGCCCAGACGGTGGCGCCGGAGTCCGCTCGGTCAGCGCCTCGCGAGGGGGGCCTGGCGAAGTGGATGCGCGGGGCGCGGGCGGTGGCGGGCACGGCGCGGACGGTGCTGCGCAAGGGCGCGGAGATTGCCGCGGAGCCCATCCTCGCGGGCGACCTGGTGCGGCAGGGGGCGCTGGGGGCCGCGGCGCTCGGCAAGCTGATGGTGGTGACGCCGGACCCGCGCACGCCGCTCCGAGGGCCCCTGGGGACTCGCAAGCGCGCGGCGTGGTCCTCGCCCATCCCCCTGGAGCGGGTGAAGGCCGTGGGCAAGGCCCTGGGCGGCACGGTGAACGACGTGCTGCTCGCGGCGCTGGCGGGCGCGCTCAGGCGCTACCTGGAGGCTCGCAACGTCCCTCCCGAGGACCTGCACGCGGTGGTGCCGGTGAACCTGCGCCCGCTGGACGAGCCGGTGCCCCGGGAGTTGGGCAACCGGTTTGGCGTGGTGCTCCTGCGGCTGCCGGTGCACCTGGCCGAGCCTCGGCGGCGGCTCCACGAGCTGTCGCGTCGCATGGACCTGGTGAAGAAGTCTCCCGAGGCGGTGGTGACCTTCGGCGCGCTGGAGTTGTTGGGCTACACGCCCGCGCCGCTCGAGCGGGTGGTGGTGGATGTCTTCGCCACGAAGGCCTCGCTGGTGGCCACCAATGTGCCGGGGCCCCGACAGCCGGTGTCGCTCGCGGGCGTGAAGCTGCGCGCGCTCACGTTCTGGGTGCCCCAGGCGGGACACCTGGGGTTGGGGGTGAGCTTGTTCAGCTACGCGGGGCAGGTGACGGTGGGCGTGGCCGCGGATGCGCTGCGCGTGCCGGACCCGCACGCGCTCATCGACCACTTCCACGCGGAGCTGGAGGCGCTGAGCGACGTGGTGACGCAGGTCGCGTAGCCCGCGCTGGCGGCTACAGCAGGGCGTGCTCCTCCAGCTTGTTGTAGAGCGTCCGGCGGCTGATGCCGAGCAGCCGGGCCGCCAGCGTGCGGTTGTCGCCCGCGCGCGCGAGCGCGTCCACCAGGGCCTGCTTCTCGGTGTCCTTGCGCTGGGACTCGAGGGTGCGGCCGCTCTCGGCGGCGGGGGACGCGAGCGCGGTGACGCCCTGGGGCGGCGTGGTCACGGGCGCGGAGAGTCCCGGCTGGCGGGCCAGCTCGCGCGAGACGTCCTCGCCCGCGAGCGTCTGCCCGTCGGAGAGGACCACCAGTCGCTCCAGGAAGTTCTGGAGCTGGCGCACGTTGCCGGGCCACGGTTGGGCGCGCAGCACCGCGAGCCCGTCCGGGGTGAGCGTGAAGGGCGGCTTGCCGTTCGTGCGCGCGTGGATGTCCAGGAAGTGGCGCGCGAGCGGTTCGATGTCCTCGGGGCGCTCGCGCAGGGACGGCAGCCACAGCGGCACCACGTTGAGGCGGTAGAAGAGGTCCTCGCGGAAGCGCCCCGTCTTCACCAATTCCTCGAGCGGCTGGTGCGTGGCGGCGACGAAGCGGACGTCCACCTTCACCGTCTGCGTTCCGCCCAGCCGCTCCAGCTCCCGCTCCTGAATCACCCGCAGGAGCTTCACCTGCACGGCGAGGGAGATGTCGCCAATCTCGTCCAGGAACAGCGTGCCGCCGTGCGCCAGCTCCACGCGGCCGGGCTTGCGTGTGGCGGCGCCGGTGAAGGCGCCCTTCTCGTAGCCGAACAGCTCGCTCTCCAGCAGCGTGTCCGGCAGCGCGGCGCAGTGCAGCTTCACGAAGGGGCCCGCGTGGCGGGGGCTGCCGTCGTGCACGGCCTTGGCGGCCAGCTCCTTGCCCGTGCCGGACTCGCCGCGCAAGAGCACGGTGGCCATGCCGGTGGCCGCCTTCGCGAGCAGGGACTGGGCCTCCATCATCCGCTGGCTGCCGCCGACGAAGGCGCTCGGGGTGCGGAGCGGTTCGTTCACCGCCTCGCCTTGCGCGCGCAGGAGCGCCTTGCGGATGGTGAAGAGAATCTCCTCGCGGTCGAAGGGCTTGAGCACGAAGTCCGCGGCGCCCGCCTTCATCGCCTCCACCGCCAGCGGCACGGTGCCGTGCGCGGTGATGAGGATGACGGGGACGTCCGGCCAGAGCCGGCCCATCTCGGCCAACAGCTGCATGCCGTCCATGCCGGGCATGCGCACGTCGCTCACCACCACGTCCACCGGCCAGCGCTCGAGCAGCGCGAGCGCCTCCGTCCCGTTGCGCGCCGTGTGCGTGGCCAGGCCCGCCTGACCCAGGAGCGCGCCCAGCACCTTCGCCACCGCCGGGTCGTCATCGACCAGCAGCACGGTTCCCTTCAACGACTCACTCACGCGGCTTCTCCTTCGGCCCCACCCTCCACGCTCCGGGCTTCCACCGGCAGGCGCAGACGCACCACCGTACCGCGCCCCTCCCGGCTTGTCAGACCCACCGTGCCTCCGTGCGCCTCCACCACGCGGCGGACGAACGCCAGCCCCATCCCGCTCCCCGAGGCCTTGGTGGTGAAGAAGTCGTCGAAGGCGCGCTCGCGGGTGCGCACGTCCATGCCCTCACCCGTGTCCTCCACCTCCACCGCGACGGCCTCGCCGTCCTTCAGCGTGCGCACCGTGAGCGTGCCGCCCTTGGGCATGGCCTCGGCGGCGTTGCGCACCAGGTTCTCCACGGCGTTGGTGAGCAGGTCCTCGTCCGCGGCGCAGGTCGGCAGGTCCGGGGCGAGCTCGCGGACGATGGTGATGGGGCTGGTGCTCGCGAAGGCCTGGAGGGAGAGGACGCCCTCCACGACGCGGCCCAGGTCGACGGGGCGGGGGAGGGGTTCCACGCGCGCGAGGCGCTGGTAGGTGTCGACGACGCGCCCCAGGCGCTCGACCTGCTCGAGCATCAGGTCGAGGAACTCGCCATGCGTGTCCCATGACTGGCCTCGGGCGTGCTCCTCCTTGAGGTACTGGGCGGCGCCCTTGAGCGCGGCGATGGGGTTCTTCAAGTCATGCGCCATCTGGGCGGAGAAGCGGCCCAGGGTGGCCAGGCGCTCCATGCGCTCGCCGCGGGTGACGAAGGCGGTGACACCTCGGCGCGTGGCGGCCACGAGCGCGAAGGTGATGGCGGTGGTGCACAGGACGAGCGCGCCCACCTGCGCGGCGAAGAGGCGGAAGACGGTGAGGTAGGCGAGCACGCCCACGCCCGCGAGGACCACCGCGTGCAACGCCATGCGCGGGGCGCCCTTGCTCCCGTCGAGTCCAAAGAGCCCGAAGCGCAGCGAGGCGGTGGCCATCAAGGGCAGACACAGCAGCGTGCCCAGGCTGCCCAGACGCGGCACCTGTCGCAGGCCGATCTCCACCGCGAGCTCCGTGAGGAGCAGGGCGACGAGGAAGGTGAGTCCCAGGGCCATCAAGCCCGCGCGGGCGCGCTCGTCCGGGCGTCGCGCTTCGCGCAGGTGCAGCGCGAGCAGTGTGAAGGTCCCGATGACCGGTGGGGCCACGAGGACGGTGACGAAGAGGCCGAAGCGCAGGGTGAGGATTTGGGCGGCGAGCGAGGGCACACCCAGCGCCACGTGCATCAACAGGGCGAGGGCGCCGAAGACGGCATAGGTGCCGTACATGGCCCAGGCCGAGCGGCGACGACGGCCCACGAAGGCGAGGGTGAAGTGCAGGGTGCACGGCACCGTCATCAGCGCGGCGGCGAAGCCCACCAGTCGCCAGCCGGGCTCACCCGCGCGGGCGAACGCGTAGCCGGTGAAGTTCCACGCGGACAGCGCGATGGAGAGCAGGGACAGCGGCAGCGCGAGCGGGCTGCGTCCCACCCGGGCCAACGCCAGCCCCGCGAGCGCGAGCTGCCCGGCGCACGCGATGAGGCTGATCCACATCCCACCGGTCATGGAGTCCTGTCCCGCGCTGGCGTCACCCGCGCAGCATAGCGGGGATGGCACGGCTACCGCTCAGAGCATGCCCAGCCGGCGCGCGTTGGCCGGGTCCACGGCGGCGCTCTCCCACCGACGCGCGGCCACTTCGCGCTCGTTCTCCGGCGCGTCCGCGTAGTAGCCGAGCGTGTCGTTGAGCGCGCGGCTCAGCTCCTCGATGGCGGCGAGCCGCACGTCGAGCTCGCGGTGTCGCAGCGCGGCGATGAGCCAGTCCGCGCGGCGACGGCTGCGGTTCTCCGCCCACCACGCCGCCCACTGCTTCGGGCTGAGGCCCAGCGGCATGCGCGTCACCTCGCGCAGTGCTTCCGCCGCGGCCTGCGCGCACATCTCGTCCTCGCTGCGCGTGAGCTGGATGAGGCCCTCGACGGCCTCGCGGTCATGCAGCGTGCCCAGCGCCCGTGCCGCCAGCGCGCGACGCATCATGTCCCGGTTGTTGAGCTCCTGGCGCAGCTCGCGCATCGCCGAGTCCAACCTCGGCAACTGCTTGAGCGCGGCCGCCGCCACCCGCGCGGCGCTCGAGATGTCCGGCTCCAGGTCGAACAGGCCGCGCAGCACGCCGTCCACCAGCTCCACGTAGGGGAGGTTGCCCGCCGTGAGCAGCGCGAAGTAGCGCGTGTCCGCGTCATGCGAATCCAGCAGCGGCGCCAACGCCTGCGCCGCGGGACGCCCCAGCCGCGACAGCGCGGCGGGAATCGGACCGAGCTCGTCCGCCTCGGGCAGCTCCACCACCGGCAGTCGGCTCCACGCGGTGGGCCCAGGGAAGTGCTGCGCGAGCACCCGGGCACTCGCCTCGGGCGAGCGCGCCAGCTCCACCATCGCGTTCGAGCGCTGCGCGGCGTCCGGACCCGTGAGCCGACGCAGCAGCGGCGCGAAGTCCGGCGGCGGGCGCTCCTCCTGCGACTGCGCGCGAGGCGGCAGCGCGGCGGCGCGTCCCACCGTGCCCGCGGCGCCGCGACCGAAGAACGGGCTCCAGCCCAGCCCCGCTACTACCGCGGGCGCGGGAGCGGGCGTGGCGGCCACCGGCACGTCGACGTCGATGGTGATGTCCTCCTCGATGGAGCGAGGCTCGGACACACGCTGCTTGCGGAAGAGGATGAGCTCCTGGAAGGCCGAAGCCAGGTCCTGGCAGAACAGGATGTAGTCCGACAGCCGTCGCTGGCTCATCGGCTTCTGTCCACAGTCTCCGTAGATGATGGCCACCAGTCGGCCCTTCACCTCCACCGGGTACAGGAACACCGTGCGCGGCGTCTGCCGGCCGAACAGCTCCAGGTAGTGACGGGTGAGCGCATCCGGAGGCAGCGGCCCCGCGTAGCTTCCCCGCGTCACGGCCACCGTGCGGAAGACGCTGCTCGCG
Source organism: Myxococcus guangdongensis (assembly GCF_024198255.1). Classification (NCBI taxonomy): domain Bacteria; kingdom Pseudomonadati; phylum Myxococcota; class Myxococcia; order Myxococcales; family Myxococcaceae; genus Myxococcus; species Myxococcus guangdongensis. Next base: position 463,613 of record NZ_JAJVKW010000002.1, on the reverse strand, counting down.
TCGAGCGGGACGGACACCTGGGTGAGCCCTTCGCTCGCCATGCCGTCGCCGCGCGCTTCCCATCCAATCGCCGCGCCTCTCAGCACCGCGAAGGCGGCCACGTAGTCGAACGTCCGCCGCCCGAAGCGCAGCGCCACGTCCATCAACTTGTCCCGGTCCTTGGTGGACTCGCGCAACGCGGCGCGCGCCGCCGCCAGCGTCCAGTCAGGGACGTCCTGATTGGCGGATGCGGTGGGGGGCGGCCGGACTTCCGGCTCGGGCGTCTTGGCCCGGGGTTGCGCGGCCGGCTTGTTCGGGTTGGGGAAGACGATGAACGCGGGCTCACTCGAGCGCGGGGGCTGCGCGGGAGGCACCTCGGGCCGAGGACCTCCGGCCGACAGCGGCGAGCCGAAGCGCATCGTGGAGAGGGGTGCGGAGTCCATCCCCGACGTCGGCGCGGCGGGACCCGGCGGCCACAGCTGCGGCGCGCCACCGGACGGCGCGGGCGGCCACAACGCAGGCGCGGCGCCGGGCGTCGTCGCGGACGCAGGCGCTCCGCTGGCAGGAGTCGTCGTGGGACGCGCCGCCGTCGCGGGCTGGGAGGCAGGCTGCGCGCCGGGTGAGGTGGAGGGACGCGCCACCGAGGTTGCGCCACTCTGCGCTGTCGTCTGCGGCTGCGCACCGGGACCTGTCGCGGGTCGGCCCGTGGACGTGGCAGCCGGAACACCGCTCGCCGTCGTCGCCGGAGGCTGCGCACCGGGACCTGTCGCGGGACGGCCCGAGGACGCGCCGCTGGTCGTCGAGGGATGCGCCGGAGGCTGCCCCGCGAAACCTGTCGGTGAGGCGCCGCCCGTCGTGGGATGCGCAGGAGGTTGTCCCGCGAAACCCGCCGGTGAAGCGCCGCCCGTCGTGGGATGCGCGGGAGACTGTCCCGCGATGCCTGCCGGTGAAGCGCCACCCGTCGCGAGAGGCTGTCCCGCGAAACCCGCCGGTGAAGCGCCGCCCGTCGCGAGATGCGCGGGAGGCTGTCCCGCGAAACCCGCCGGTGAAGCGCCGCTCGCCCCGGACACCCCGGCCGAAGCGCCGCTGGTCGATGAACCCGCCGATGACTGCGTCCTGACCGCCCCGGTCGATGGACCCGCCGAAGCCTGTGCTCCCGTCGGCGAAGCACCCGCGGCGCGCGCCGGAGCCTGCACCCCGGATGGTGCAACACCCCGTTGAACCGTCGTGGGCGCCGCTTCCACGGGAGGCCGAGGCGGGGTCGCCGTGAGCACCGGCGGCTGGGCCGGGCGCGAAGTGTCGGGCCTGGACGGCGGCGTCGCGGGACGCTCAGCCGAGGGCATGTTCAGCCGCAGCGGGGCCCGCACGAAAGCGGGGGGCGGCACCGGGTCGGGCGGCGGAGGCGGCGGCGGACGCTGCGGCTCACGTACCGCAGGCGCCTCACGGGGCGCGGCGCGAATCTCCCCGGCCACCGGCTCTCCGGCGACGGAGCGGGCCAGCCGCTCCACCATGTCCACCGTGAGCGACTCGTCCGAGGGAGGCGGAGGCGGCGGCGTGACAGGGAGCTGCTTGTCCGGGTCCAACGCGGACACCAGCTGCGTGAAGCGCGGCGCCAGCGGCTGGCGGTAGATGGTGGAGATCCACTCGCGAATCCGCACCTCGGCGGCCACCCACAACTCGAGCGGCTTGCCGAGCAGGAACCCGACCTCGTCGAGCTCCTTCTTCGGCACCGGATACGCGCAGGCGACGTGCAGCGTCTGCCCATCCAGCGACAGCGGCACCACGCACAGCCGCTCGGCGATCTTCGGCGGGATGAAGGACGCGACCTCGAGGTTCGGCTCGAAGTCGACCAGGTTCACCGGCCGGAAGCCCGCGACGTCACCGAGCAGCGAGAGGACATCCGCCTCGCTCGTGAGCCCCTGCTCCAGCAGCAGCGTGTCCAGATGCCCGCCCTGGGCCTGCTGGAGTCGCAACAACTCTCCCGCCTTCTCCTGGGAAAGGAGCGTGCGGGAGACGAGGAGCTGGGCAAGGCGGGCGGGCATGTAGGCGCGGCATCTTACGGCCGCGGCCGCAAGGCACAATGAAGCGGTGGTTCAGCTCGGTTGAACGACGAAGGTGGACGTCAGCTTGTCATGGAGCGTCTGTCCACGGCGATCAAAGAGCGCCATCCAGAATCCGCCCAGGAACAGCACGAAGGAGAGGCTGGCCAGCATCGCGCGGACGATGGCCCGTCCCGGCGCCGGCGCCAGGCCATGGGTGTCCACCAGCCGCAGGCCCAGCAGCAGTCGGCCCAAGGTGCGTCCGTTCCAGAGGAAGGCCGCCACCGCGCAGTACACGAGCGCCAACACCAGCACCAGGAAAAACCCGGGCAGGAGCACCGTGTGCAGCGCCCGCAGCCACGCGACGAAGCCGTCCAGGCCGGACAGGCCCGCCTCGGGCTTCATCCCCGTCACCGACGAGGCCAGGGTGATGTACAGCGCCGCCACGCCACCGATGGCGGCCGTGTCGACGCTGAAGGACAACAGCCGGCGCCACAGCGACGCGGGGCGCGCGTGCACCTCGGCGACCCCCGGCTGCACCGCGGCGTTGCGCACGGGCTTCGGCTTCTCCGTCCGAGGCGCTGGGCTGGCCATCGCCGGCAGCGCCGAGGGCACCGGGGCCGGCGCGGACTCCATCACCGGGAGGCCGGACGCGGAAGGGGCCGGCGTCTCCAGGGCCGCCATCACGGGCAGTCCCGAGGACACGGGCGCGGGGGCCACGGGCTCCGGCGTGGACCAGGGCAGGCCCGACGGCATGGGCGAGCCGGGCTCCGTGTCCGCGAGGCTCGCGGCGGGCGCCGGGGACTCCACGCGGGGCAGGCCGGGGAGGCCGGGCGCGGGCGCCACCAGGGGCTGCACGCGCGGCGGCACCGGCGCGGTCCCATAGGCGGGCGTCATGGCGGACATGGGCGTGTGCGCCGTGGCCGGCACGGGCGGCACATCCACCGGGAAGCCTCCCCCCTGGGCCCACGAGGGCTGGGCGGGCGGGGGCGTCGGGGCGCGAGGCGCGGGCCGGTGCGCGGGCGTCATGCCCGGCGGGGTGGGGCGGGCGACCCCGGGCGGGTTCTGGGGCGCGGCGGCGCGGGGCGCGGCGGGAGGAGGAAGCGGGCCCGCGAGCGGCGCCACGGACGGCGGGGCGGGGCTGCGCTCGGCGAAGGCGGGGCCGTCGTCACGCACGCCGGAGCGGCGGTCGATCATCAGGTCCCGGTCGAGGAAGCTCGGCAGACCCGGCAGGGTCGTCTGTGCGGCGGCCTTGGCGCAGGCGGGGCACTCTCCGACGGGCGGCAACAGGGCTCCGCACTTCATGCACTTGGACAACGGACTCTCCTCCGGGATGAGACGCGTCGCCATGAAAAGACGTCCGCCCCGAAGGAGCAAGAAAAGTGGCGAGCCCCCGAGGTCCCTCGGTCGAGGAACCGTCAGGGGCTCGTCAACGACGGGCGTCCACCTGTCCCCTGGGGGACAGCCGGTGTGGAGCGCCTCACGCTAGGCGTGGACACGGCGCCGTCCCACCGCTCCGACGATGAGCAGCACGACGATGGCACCCAGCACCGACATGATGAGACCCGAGGGTCGCAAGTCGAAGAGCCGTCCGTCCCGCGTGAAAAGGGACCCGACCAGGCCGCCCAGCAGCGAGCCGACCATGCCCAGCAGCGTGGTCGCCAAGAGGCCCATGCTCTGCTTGCCGGGGAGGATGGCGCGAGCGATGAGGCCCGCGATGAGGCCGATGATGATGAATGCGATGATCCCCATGAACCCTTCTCCTGTCTGTGGGGGCCTGGAAGGTCCCAGATAGCGCAAACGTAGGAATGACCCAGAGAAGGTGGGAACCCGTGTGGAACGGGCGCTCGACTGGCCCCTCGCTAACCAAGCTCCCCATCGAGGTGCATCATCACCGCCAGGGCGGCGAGCGCGGCCGTCTCGGTACGGAGGATGCGCGCACCCAACGTGACGGGGCGGGCGCCCTGGGCCTTCAGCGCCTCCACCTCCTCACGGGCGAGTCCGCCTTCGGGCCCCACGACGAGCGCGATGGGCGTGCCCGCGCCCGCGGCCCGGAACGCTTCACCCAACGGCACCGCGGACTCCTCCTCGTCGAGCACCAACACCACCGTGCCCTGCGCGAGCGCGCGCACGGCGTCCCCCAACGAGCGCGGCACCTCGACGCGGGGAACGTCGTCGCGACGACACTGACGCGCGGCCTCCTCGACGATTTTCGTCCACCGCTGGGTGCGCTCCTGCGCGCGCTTGGGCTCCAGCTTCACCACGCTGCGCAGCGTGTCCACGGGGAGGAACGCGGCCGCGCCCAGCTCCGTGCCCTTCTGCAGCACCCACTCCAGCTTGTCGCCCTTGGGCAGACCCTGCACCACGCTCACCGCGCGGCGAGGCGGCGCCTGTCGCGAGGCCCCCAGGCTCACGCGCACCTCTTGCGCGTCCACGCCCGTGACCTTCGCCTCGAACGCGCGGCCCTTGCCATCGAAGACCTCCAGCGCGTCGCCCTCGCCCAGGCGCAGGACATGGACGACGTAGTGGCGGCGCTCGCCGGTGAGCACGAGCGTGTCGGGGGCGGGCTCGGCGATGGGGACGAAGAGGCGGACCACGTGGGGTTCTCCAGCGGCGACGGGTGGGGGCGTGTCGGGGCGGGGACTTCAACAGCAAGCCGTGGCTCGACGCCAGGGCTCGCTGGCCTTCGCGACTTGAGGCACCATGAGCATGTCGGTGCCCCGTGGCAGGTTCCCCTGGACCTTGTGCACACGGGGCGTGGTGGACGCGCGAACGTGACGATGACGGACCAGGCGAAGGCCCTGGCTCCGCCCCGGGAAGGGAAGGAAGGGGAGCTCGCCATCATGGGCCGAGACGACGAGGGCCCCTCGCCGGGGAAGGACACCGCCGTGGCCCGCTTCGCGCTGAGCCGCGCCAACGAGGAGCTGGTGCTGGCGGAGAGCTCGCTGCGCGGCGAGCGGCGCGTGGCGTGGGTGCGACTGGCGCTGATGGCGCTCTTGTCGGTGAGCCAGGGCGGCCTCGCCCACGTCACCGGCGAGTCCCTGCCGCCGCACGACTTCCAGCGCGTGCTGGCCATCGTCCTGTACGCGGTGTTCTCCGTGCTCGCGTTGGTGGTGCTGCTGCGCCAGCGGCCTCATTTGAGGCACGCGCGGTGGTTGCCCGTCCCCACCACGGTGGCGGACACCAGCTTCTTCGCCTTCATGGGGTGGCATGCCTGGGCGCGCACGGGCCAGTTCGACGCGGGCATGTTGGGCGCGAGCATGGGCATGGTGCTGGTGTTCTCCGTGGCGCGCTTCTCGTGGCTGCACGTGCTCTTGTCCACGGCGCTGTCGTCCATGGGGTACGCCTTCGTCGCGGGCGTGTCCGGGCACGGCACGTGGTCCAGCACCAGCTTCGTCGTCTTCTGCTACGTGACGCTGGGGCTGCTCATCGCGATGACGAACGCGGAGGTGGGCAGCATGTTCCTGCGGCTGCGGCGCCGCGACGGCCTGTCACGCTTCCTGCCCAAGCCGGTGGTGGAGCGGGTGATGGCGTCGGGTGACACCTCGCTGCGGCCGGTGCAGCGCGAGGTGACCATCCTCTTCAGCGACATCCGCGACTTCACCATGCTGAGCGAGACGCTCCAGCCGCGCGAGGTGCTGGAGCTGCTCGACGAGTACTTCGGGCGCATGACACACATCGTGATGGCGCACGGGGGCATCGTGAACAAGTTCCTCGGCGACGGGATGCTCGCGTGCTGGGGCGTGCCGGACTCGAGCGAGGACCACGCGGAGCAGGCGATGCGCGCGGCGCTGGCCATGCGCGAGAAGCTGGCCGAGCTCAACGTGCTGCGCCTGCGCCGGGGACTGCCGCCGCTGCGCATCGGCATCGGCCTGCACACGGGCGTGGTGGCGGCGGGCATGCTCGGGGGCGCCGAGCAGCACGAGTACACCGTCATCGGCGACGCGGTGAACCTGGCCTCGCGAGTCGAGGGGCTCACCAAGGTGCACGGCGTGGACATCCTGGTGAGCGAGAGCACGTGGACGCGCGGCGGCGGCGACTTCGTCGGCCTGCGGCTGGGCGAGGCCCACGTGAGGGGGCGTCGGGAAGCGGTGGTGGTCCACGCGCTCCAGGGCCACGCGCTCAACGCGGACGTCGAGTCGCCCGCTCCCGTGCGCATCGCCAGCGGCACCTGAGGGACGACGACCCCCAGGCGAGGGGCTTCACACGGTCAGCGGCGCGGGGCGCGGCCCACCGGACATGACGCGCGCGTGCAGGTCGCGCTTGAGCCCCATGCCGAACAGCAACAGGGTGATGAGGTACACGGGCTCGATGAAGAACAGCTGCGGCCCGCCCAGGGACAGGCCGTGGGTCTTCTTCTCGAGCACGACGTGCGCGCCCACCACGAGCGCGAAGCGCACTACCATCACCGACACGGCGACGATGGCCACGGTGGTGCCGGGCAGGTGGCCCACGGCCAGCGCGGCGCTCAGCGTGGGGATGAGCGGCAGGCTCATGAGCAGGCCCGCCGTCCACTCCAGGCTGATGGCGTACAGCGCCACCAGGGCCACCAGCACGTGGGCGGCCGACAGCGAGAAGCCTCCCACCGAGAAGCGCACGAGGCCCAGCGGTACGAGCAGGGCGAAGATGAACATGTAAGCGCCCACGAAGTGCACGGCGCGGCTGGGGCCGTTCTCGTGCAGGGGCATCCAGGTGCGCAGCTTGTCGGCGAAGCTCATGGGACTCCGGAGGATATGTCAGGCGCGCGCCGGTGTGGCGCCCTGGGGCTGGGGCTTGATGACGTAGTCGCCGAAGAGCACGGCGACGAAGAACAGCGGGCCCACCAGCGCGTGCACCAGGTTGGTGAGGAAGGACGGGGACTTCTTCTCCCACACGGCGTGGCCCGCCAGCTGGATGAGCCAGCCGAACGCGGCGATGGCCACCACGCTCCAGGTGGGCATCAGCCGACCCAGGGGGAAGCAGGCGGCCATGAAGGCCACCACGACGAGCCCCAGCTTCACGTCCGCGCGCAGGTACCAGACCGCGGTGAGCGCCCAGGCGACCATGCCCAGCGTCAGCACACCGCCCGGCAGCACGGGCACCGTCGCCAACCTCACCCAGTCCAGCATCGCGATGATGTGCAGGACGATGACCGGAATCGCGATTTTGTGCGTCAGCCGGTTGGTGGGGTGCTGGTGCGACGAGTAGTACTCTTCGAAGAGCGCGGCGATGGGGGCCTTGAGCATGGCGTCCTCCGGACAGCGGAGCAGGGGACCTTCCAAATTAAGGGAGTCCCTGGTGCGTGTCCTTGGCGGCTCACGCCAATCTCCTGGCACGGGACGCCACGGGTCGGCTCGCCCGCACGCCCGGTGTCTCAGCCCCGCTCGGCGCCCTCGCGCCAGACGCGCGGCGTCATCCCTGTCCACCGCTTGAAGGCGCGGTCGAAGGTGCTCAGCTCGGAGTAGCCCAGGAGGAAGGCGACCTGGCTGACGCCCAGATTCACGTCGCGCAGGTACTGGTAGGCCAGCTCACGGCGCACCGCGTCGACCTCGTCCTGGAAGGAGGTGCCGTGCTCGGTGAGGCGGCGCTGCAGGGTGCGCAGGCTCAAGTGGAGTCCCCGCGCCACGTCGGTGGCCTGGGGTGAGCCCTCGCGCAGGGCTGCGCGGATGGTGTCGCGCACGGCCTGGACGAAGCCGGGCGCGTCCGGTGCGGGCGAGGGCACGGCGGCGCTCGCGGCACGCTCCAACACGGAGAGCAGCGCGGGGTCCGCGCCGAGCACGCGCAAATCCAACGTGGCCGCGTCCAGCGTGAGCGCGTTGCGGCCGCGATTGAACGTGGGCGCGACGCCGAAGTGGTCCACCAGCGGCGCGATGTCCGGCGGGGCGGGGTGCGCGAAGCCGATGGCGCGAGGCGACCACGGGCGCTCGGTGAGCTGCCGGCCGACGTGGGTGAAGAGCGCGAGCCCGTACTCGCTGGCGTGGCGTCCGTACGCGAGCGGGGCGCCCTCGATGCCATAGGCGAAGGTGCCGCCGCCGTCCGCGTCGTCGGTGAAGGACGCGCTCCAGGCGGGCTCCAGCAGGGCCATGTAGCGGGCGAGCGCGCGGAAGGTGTCGCGCAGCGTGGGCGAGGCCCGGGCGATGTACTCGACGAGGCCGTAGTTGCCTCGGGGGACGCGCTGGGCCACGTGCAGGCCGAGGAAGGCGTCCTGGGAGAGCAGCTCGGCGGCGTCGAGGAAGGCGTGCAGGGTGGTCAGCGGGAGGCTGACCTCGGGGAGCGAGCCCGCGTCGAGCGGCAGGCCGAAGCGCTCCACCAGGGGCGTGGGGTCCAGGCCCGTGGCGCGCAGGTACGCGAGCAGCGGACCCACGAGCTGCGAGCGGACCTCCGTGGGAGGTCTCGGGAGGGACTGGGAGGCAGGGGGCTCCACGCGCCGGGGACGCTAGCCTGTCCGGCGCGTCGGGCCCAAGAGGCGTTCAGCCGGGGCTCACATGGGGCCGAGGAAGTCCTTCTTGCCGATGGGCACGCCCAGGTGGCGGAGGATTCCGTAGGCGGTGGTGACGTGGAAGTAGAAGTTGGGCAGGCCGAAGGTGGTCAGGTACTCGTCGCCCTTGAAGTCGCGCTTGAGGGCGCCGGCGGTGAGCGTGACGGTGCGGTTCTCGCTGCCCGCGAAGCTCTTGGCGGGGACGGACTTGAGATAGGTGATGGTCTTGTCGATGCGCTGGCGCAGCTCGTCGAACGTGCTCTCGGTGTCGGGCATGCGCGGGGCGGGCGCGCCGCTGAGCCGCTCGGCGGTGGCCTTCGAGGTGTCGCTGGCGCGCTGGACCTGCTGCACCAGGTTGAACATGTCCGACGCGAGCCGCGCTTCGAGGACCTCCTTCGGCTCGAGGCCGTTCTCCTGCGCGTACTTCTCGCCCTGGGTGACCAGGGAGGAGAGCACCTCGAGGGAGCGGATGAAGACGGGGATGGTGGCCTCGTACATCGAAAGGGACATGGTGTGCTCCACAAGAAGGGGTGCGCGGGGGCGAGTGTTAATCCGCCTGGGGCTGCCGTGCTGGAGGAATTCGGCTGACGCGAGGTGTCGAGGTCCGCGTGGGGTGAAGTAGCCTCAGGGGAGAATGGACAATCTCGCGCACTCACTCGTCGGGGCCTGGATGGCGGAGGCGGGGCTCAAGCGATACACGCCGCTGGCCACCGCGACGCTCGTCATCGGCGCCAACCTCCCGGATGTGGACGCGGTGGTGACGTTCGCGGGCTCGGATGCCTCGCTGTACTGGCGACGCGGGTGGACGCACGGCGTGTTGATGCTGGCCATCTGGCCGTTCGTGCTCACGGGGTTGATGCTGGCGTGGGACCGCTTCGTGCGCAGGCGCCGCGAGCCGGGGCTGGAGCCCGCGCGCGCGGGACCGCTGTTCTTGTTGTCGACGCTGTCGATATTGAGTCATCCCGCGTTGGATTGGCTCAACACGTATGGCGTGCGGTTGTTGATGCCGTTCGACGGGGCGTGGTTCTACGGGGACACGTTGTTCATCATCGACCCGTGGGTGTGGTTGCTCGCGGGAGCGGCGGTCATCATGGCGGATGCGCGCACGCGCAAGTCCGCGGCGGGGTGGATGGTGTTGGGCATCGCGAGCACGGCGCTCGTGACGGTGCCCGACTTCGTGCCGTGGCCCGCGAAGGTGCTGTGGGTGGTGGGCGTGGCGGCGATCGTGTGGCTGCGATTGAAGGGGACGCAGGTGGTGTCCACGCAGCGCGTGGCCACGGTGTGCGGCGTGGGACTGGTGTTGTACCTGGGGGCCATCTTGCTGGGCTCGCAGGTGGCGGCGCCTCGCGCGAAGGCGTGGCTGGAGGGACAGGGGCAGCCGGTGGAGCGCGTCATCGCGGGGCCGGTGCCGGCGAACCCCTTCGTGCGAGACCTCATCGCGGTGGGGAAGGACCGCTATCACTTCGTGACGGCGGACTTCCTGAAGGGCGGAGAGGAGCACCTGCGCATCAACGGTCCGAGCCTGCCACGCGAGCCGAATCCCGGCCCGGTCATCCAGGCCGCGCTCGCGGCGCCGCACCTGCGCGGCTTGTCGAACTGGTTGCGCCTGCCCACGTATCAGGTGAGCGAGACGGCGCGGGGATGGCGCGTCACCATCGATGACGTGCGCTACTCGCGGATGCAGAGTGGAGGACTGGGCTCCGCGGTGGTCGAGCTGGACAAGGACCTCGAGCTCGTTCGCCCCCCTCCGAGCAACGGAGCGCATTGACGCGGGACCCGAAGCAGGCTGCGAAGGCGCGGGACGTGTCCTGACCCGGCACCGCGTCCTCTCGTCGGGTCGCAGGTCGCCACGGGGCGCCCGCACGCGTGAAGCGGAGTGGCGTCGCGAAGGGCCACCCCTGGGCTCGGAGTCGTGGGGCGCTCCATGCATCCGAAGGCTCGTGAGGGGTTGGCCTCGTTCGAGCCCTCGGAGGGAGACGCTTCAGCGCTTCAAGTCGATGCGCACCCACTCGCCCTGGGTGGCGCCGGGGAGCACGGTGAAGCCGAGGTTGCGGTAGGCGGCCTCGACGTCGGCGCGCTGGTGGGAGAGCACACCCGCGAGGACCAGTCGATCCTTGGCCTTGGGCGCGATGAGCGGCGCCAGCTCGATGAGCGTGTTGGCGAGGATGTTGGCCAGCACCAGGTCGAAGGTGCCCTCCACCGCGGTGAGTTCCTTGCCGGACACGTCGATGTCCGGGGTGCCGTTGTCGGTGAGGTTCTCCTGGGCCAGCTCCACGGAGGTGGGGTCGTTGTCGGTGGCGACGACGCGGCCCGCGCCCAGCTTCTTCGCGGCGATGGCGAGCACGCCGGTGCCGGTGCCCACGTCGAGGACGCTCGCGCCCGGGTGGTCGGTCATGTACGCGTCCACGGCGGCGAGGCACAGGGACGTGGTGGGGTGGTCACCGGTGCCGAAGGCCATCTTGGGCTCGATGACCAGGCGCACCGCGTCGGCGGGGGCGTTGGCCACGTCCCAGGGCGGGCCCACCCAGAGGCGGCCGACGTGGACGGACTTGATGAGGGACTTCCACTCGTTGCTCCAGTCCTGCTGGGGCTGCTCGTCCAGGCCGATGCGGGCGTCGGGGAAGGACTCGGCGACGCTGTCGCGAGCGGACTCGGCGGTGGGGCGGTCCTCGAAGTAGCCGATGACGATGGCCTCGCCCGCGTTGGGGGCCTTCACGCCGGGCATGGTGGGGGTTTCGCGGTCTCGTACCTCGAGGCCGAGCGCACCGGACTCGTGGAGGAGGTCCTGTACGGCCTCGGACGCTTCCTCGGGCAACTCCACGGTGAGTGACAGATAGGTCTGGGACATGCGGGCCCTTTTACCGCGCCGTGCGTAGCGTGGGAGCGCCGTGAGATACCTGTTCATCTTGTGGCCCCTGGCCTGGCTGTGTGCCTGCTCCGGCCCGGAAGCGCCCGACGCGGCGGTTTGTCGGGATGTGGTGACCCGCCTCTGCCAGACATCGGCCTGCCCCGGAGTCGCCGAGCAGCTCGACCTGGACTCCTCCTGTGAGACGACCCTGCTGGAGCGGACGGGGTGTGGCTCGGAGGACTTCGCCTTCGTATCGCCCGCGCGGGGGAGGGTGCTCGACTGCCGGGAGCCGCTCATCCGGGTGGGGACCACGACGGAGCGGGCGCCGAGCTGCGAGGACGCGACGCGCTTCCTGGTGGAGTGCCCGGACGTGGCGACGTTCTTCCGGGGGGAGCAGCCATGAAGCGGTGGGTGGCGTTGGTGTTGATGTTGGCGGTGGGGTGCACACCGCTGGACGTGGAGCGGCGCACGGAGCGAGGGCCTGTCCTGCGCACGTATCTCCAGGAGTCGCAGTTGGGGGAGCGGATGCCCTTCGCGAGCGCGGCGGTGGATTGGCCCCGGCTGTCGCTGCGGTTCTCCACGGCGGACATCTGCCGGACGGAGCAGCACGTCGAGTACACGGAGCACCTCATCAGCACGCACTCGTCACCGGGGGCGGCGGGGGCGGTGAGCTCGGGTGGGGTGCTCACTGGCATCGGTGGCTTCTTGGTGGCCGGGCGGACGTTGTTCTCGAACACGCCGGACCGGGATGGCATCGACCGTGAGGGGCACTACGGGCCATCGAGTCGCAAGGTGGCGACGACGTGGGGCGTGGTGTTGTTGTCGGTGGGCGTGCCGGCGCTGGTCGCGGGGCTCATCCAGCTCCACCGGGGAAAAGAGACCACGGAGTCGCGCAAGGCGGATGAGATGGTGGCGCTGCGTGAGGTGCCCTGTCAGCCCGAGCCGGTGGACGGGGTGGTGGAGCTGACTGGAGGCAAGAGTGAGCCGCCCGCGCCTCGTCCCACGGAGAACGGGGTGTTGGTGCTCGACGTGGAGGACGTGCGGACGCTGAGCTTCAAGGGATTGAGGCTGGATGGGGCGCGGGTGTTGTTGCAGGAGGATGACCAGGCGCGGATGGAGTTGTTCCGCACGTGCGCCGTGTTGCTGTCGGCACCGGTGGATGTGGAGGCGCTCGCGGTGGAGGCGAAGCGACAGCCGGAGAAGCTGCGCCGGAAGCGCGAGCTCGTCCGGGCATGCAACACATTGCCTGGAGCGCCCACGGGGCCGCTGCTCGACGCGCTCGACTCGGCACTGTCGATGGGCATCCGTGAAGTGCCGGAGGCGGAAGCACCACCGCCGTCACCCGTGCTCCCTGGCACCGAACTCTGACGCGACTCAGCCTGGTCGAAGGCTCCCCACGGTCTTGAGCACATTCCAGAGGCCGATGAATGGCGGTCCTGCTTCGAGCTCGACCGCCACGCGTTCACCGCTGACACACACGAGGGTCAGCTGGCTCAGCGCCAACTTTCCGCGCGGGTGCGAGCCAAGCATCGCGCTCGCGTAGCCCGTATCGACCGTCGCGTCGGCGAGTTCCGTCCAGGCGAGGCTGCGCGTGTGTTCGTCCCGATGGATGATGACCTTGTCTGTCGTTATCAGTGTCCATCGCGACTCGTTTTCGAAGTGCGCCAGGACTGGGCGTTCGTCCAAGGCGATGGGGACATGCTCCAGCATTCGCGTTCGCAAGGCATCTGGGAATCGCTCGAAGGCGCGCGTCCACTGCCCCTCGCCTCCAGTGCGCTCGAAAACCCGCAAGAGGCGGTCGACCTTCCCCTGTGGACTCAGGCTCGTCATGGCTCCACATCCTTGACCCATTCGAGGGCGCTTGTCTGAATCCGTGAGCGAGGGAAGTCTCCACTCCAGGCTCGGGTTTGAACAAGCTGCTGACGCGACACGAGTGAGACCGGGGCTACGTGATGGTGAAGCGGTACTTTCAATTGACCGACGATGTCTCAGTGCCGGGCCGCTGGGACCTGGGGCATCCCCGTGAGTCTCGAGGGCGTGAGCTGGATGACCCCTGGATGTTCAGGGAGGGGCGGCCGGTGGCGGTGCGCGGGCGGCTCTCCGTTCCCATCGAAGTGCCGGGCAGGGCGCTCGACTTCTCGCTGGCGGGTTTCAGCACGCCAGTGGTCCACGTCACCGTGGCCAACCTCTTTCAGGAGCTTGCACCTGACGAGGTGCAACTCGTCCCTGTGGATATCGAGGGGCGCCCCGACGCGTACTTCATCCTCGTGGCGACGAAGCTCATTCGCTGCATCGACGATGGCGCGACGGAAGAGGTGCTCTACTGGACCGAAGACGACCATCGTCCGGAGAAGCTGGGCCAGTATCGCGATGTTTACGGCCTGCGCATCGACTCCGCCAAGGTGGAGGATGCGAAGGTGTTCCGCACCTGGGGATGGTCCATCGCGCTCGTCGTCTCCGAGGACATCCAACGAGCACTGGCGCAGCTGAAAGCGACCGGCGTGAAGCTCACGCCGGTGTAGCGCTCGACGGGTGTCCGATGGAAGGCGAGCGCCCGTACCCAGGCGCTCGCCCACCCGACATCACGGACCGACGACGGCGAGCACGCTCTTGTCGAAGTCGATGACCTTGCGCGCCACGTCCCGGACCTGCTCCGACGTCACCGCGGCGATGTGCTCCGCGTAGTGCAGGAAGTTGTCCATGTTCAGCCCGTACAGGGTGTCCATGGCCATCATCCCCGCCCGCGCGCCGTTGCGCTGGAGCGCGATTTCATGCGTGCCGATGAGGTTCTGCTTCGCCCGCTCCAGCTCCTCCTCCGGAATCCGCTCGTCGCGCACCCGCCGCAGCTCCGCGCGGATGCCCTCCAGCGCCGCGTCCACCTTCTCGGGGCTCGTCCCCATGTACGCCGCGAAGTAGCCCGGCTCGATGCCCTCCACGCCGAAGCTGCTCACGCTGTACGCCATGGACCGCTTGTCGCGCAGCTCAACGAACAGCCGCCCGCCCTGACCCGACAACACGCCCGACAGCGCCTCCAGCGCGTGCCGCTCCGGGTCGTTGATGCGCACGCCCCGGAAGCCCATCACCAGGTGCGACTGCGCCTTGGCCAACACGCGCTTCTCCTCGCGCGAGCCCTCGAGCGCCGCCTCCTCCAGGATGCGCGGAGCCGGCGCGGCCTTGCCCCGCGACTTGCCGAAGTACTCGTTCGCCAGCGCGAGCACCTCGTCCACCTTCACGTCACCCACCACCGTCAGCACCATCTGCGACGGGTCCATGTACCGCTCGTGGTACGCGCGGAGCGCCTCGGGCCCCAGCGCCTCCACCGACTCCTTCTCACCCAGCGTCGGCATCCGGTACGGGTGCGTGCGGTACAGCGTCCGGTTGAACAGGTCGAACGCCAGCCCGGACGGCTTGTCCTCCCGCGTGAGGATGTCCTGGAGCATCAGCGAGCGCTCCCGCGCCACCTCCACCTCGGGGAACGAGGGGTGCAGCACGCTGTCCGCGAACAACCGGAACGCCGCCTCGAAGTGCCGCGAGAGGAACTCCCCGCGCAGGTTCACCGAGTTGCGTCCGCTCAAGCCCCCGATGCTGCCCGCGTAAATGTCCGCGAGCTGCGAAATCTCCTCCGCGTCCCGCGTCGGCGTGCCCCGCGTGAGGCTGCGCGCCAGCAACGTCGTCAGCCCGTTGTCCGCCGGCGTCTCGTAGCGCAATCCGCCCAGGAACGCCGCGCGCACCGCGAACAGCGGCACCGCCGGCTCCACGCGCACCACCAGCTTCGCCCCCGAGGGCAGCGTCTCCTGGATGATGTCGCTGGGACCCTTCGCCTTCGCGCCCAGCTTCAACGTGGGCTCTCCCGCCGACACCTTGCGCGCCTTGCGCTCGGGCGGCGCCGCCACGGGGCCCTTCTCCACGCGGTCCAGCACCGCGTTCACCTGCGCCTCCGTGAACTCCGTCCCGTGCGGCAACAGCGCCGTGACGATGGCCTTGTCCAGCCGCAGGTACTTCTCCGCCGCCCGCCGAACCTGTTCGGGCGTCAGCGAGCGCACGGCCTCGTAGTACCGCGCCTCCGCCTCCAGGCTGCCCATGCCGGACTGGAAGTAGCCCATCTTCCGCGCCACACCCTGCACCGTCTCGCGCTGGTAGACGGCCTCCGCCTCCAGCAGCGCCTTCGTCGTGGACAGCTCGTCCTCCGTCACCGGCGTCACGCGCATGGTGGCCAGCGCCTTGGCGGCCTCCTCCAGCGCGCGCTCGCAGTGGCCGGGCTGCAGCGTCATCGACACCGAGAACAGGCCCGGGTCCTGCGGCGTGTACGCGAAGGCGTGGATGTCGTTGACCAGGTTGTGACGGCGCTTCACCTCGCGCGTCAGCCGGGACGCCTCCCCCTGGCCCACCATCATCGCCAGCACGTCCAGCGCGGGCGTGTCCGGGTGCGCGGCCTCGGGAATCGGGAACGTCAGGTGCAGCCACGCCTCCTTGACCTCGTCCGGCCGCAAGAGCACGCGGCGGGCCGTGGGCGCGGGCTCCTCGGGGCGCTTCACCTCCCCCTCGAACGGACGGCCCCAGTCCCCGCCGAAAATCTCGTCCACCCACCCGCGCAGCTCCGCCTCGCTCAAGTCACCCGAGACGGACAGCACCATGTTCTTCGGCGTGTAATACCGGTGGTAGAACTCCAGCACCTTCTCGCGGCTGAAGCTGCGCACGCTCTCCGCCGTCCCCAGCACCGGCAGCCGGTACGGGTGGCGCTGGAAGGCCGTGGAGAACAAGTCACGCGAAGCCCGCCGGGACGGCGTGTCCTGGCTGCGCTTGATCTCCTCGCAGACGACCTCGATTTCGCGCGCCAGCTCCTCGGCGTCGAAGGCGGAGCGGCGCACCGCGTCCCCGAGGATGTCCAGGCCCGTCCGGGCGAACTGGCTGGCGATGACGATGTGGTAGACCGTCTGGTCGTAGGACGTCCAGGCGTTGATCTCCCCGCCGTGGGCCTCCACGTCCCGGGCGATTTCCCCGGGGCCGCGCCGCTCCGTGCCCTTGAAGAGCATGTGCTCGTGGAGGTGGGCCAGGCCCGCCTGGTCCGGGCGCTCGTCGGCGCTGCCGACCTTCACCCAGACCTGGAAGGCCGCGACCTTGGCGGCGTGCTGTTCCTCGAAGACGACAGTGAGCCCGTTGGGCAGCGCGTAGCGGATGGCCATATGGAAGGGTCCGAAGCTGGCACTCGCCCCCCAGGAGGGCAAGGCGAGGTGAGATGTTTCCCTCACTGGCTAACGCCCAGGCGCCCTGGCGTCGAGGGGTCCGTGGGGCCTCCCCGCGTCCGGTCGCCTGAACCGACCCTTCCCGTCACGCGTCCCTGGTAGGCCGCGCCGCCGGGCGGTAACCTGGGAGCGCCCATGCCGTCACCTCCGGAAGAGGTGGATCCGCTCGCGGACCTGCGCGACAGCCTGGACCTGGAGGACACTGGCGTCCAAGCGGCCCCCCCCGCCCCCACCGCCACTGCCCTCCCCAGGCCCCAGCCCAAGCCCCCGCCTTCGGCGCCACCGCCCGCTGCTCCGCCCCCTCTGCCCCCACGCCGTCCGGCGGCGTCCCCGGCTTTGTCGTCGGCGGGCACGGGCGCGGCCAAGGCCCCCGCGACCACGCCCGCCCCCATCGCCACCACCCCCGCCCCCGTTTCGCGGGCGGTGCGGGTGCCCGGGGATGATCCCTTCAAGGAAGCAGCCGAGCCCCGGATGCCCATGGGGGCTTCTCCGGAGGAGAAGCTCGAGTACTTCCGGGCCGTCGTCCGCCAGAAGACGGAGACCCTGGCCCGGGCGCGCACCCTGTACGCCGAGCGCGACGGGGAGGTGACCGGTCTCAAGCAGTCGCTCACCCAGGTGCGCAAGGAGGCCGCGGAGGCCAAGGCGCAGCTGGGCGTGGTGAAGGACTCGCCGGCGAAGCTGGCGCAGACCTCGGAGGCCCTGGCCGGCGCGGAGAAGCGCGCGACGGACGCCGAGGCGAAGCTCGCCACGGTGGAGGCGGAGCTGTCCGCGGTGGAGGCGGACCGCAAGGACCTGTCGCGGGCGCTCGCGGAGGTGGAGTCGGAGGTCCCCCGGCTGACGGCGGAGCTCCACGACGAGCGCGAGTCGCGGGGCGCGGTGGCCGAGGAGCTGGTGGGCGCCAAGGAGGCGCTGTCGCTGGCCCAGGACCGCGTCGCGGAGCTGGCGGCGGAGAAGTCCGAGGCGCAGGGCGCGCTGGAGGCCGTCCAGGAGCAGTACCAGCAGGTGCTCTCCGACGTGGAGCGGCTGGGCGGCGAGCTGGAGACGGCGACGGGCGAGCGCGACTCGTTCGGTCTGCGCGTGGGCCAGCTGGAGGCCGCGCTCGCCGAGGCGCAGGGCGCGCTCTCCGCGGTGGAGAGCGAGAGCGACTGGTCCAAGAGCTCGCTGGAGGAGGCGCAGGGCCGCTCGCGCACGCTGGAGGAGGAGCGCGACCAGGCGCGCCGTCAGCTCGCGGTGGTGGAGGAGGGGCTGCGCACGCTGCAGGCGCAAATCTCCGAGCTGGAGAAGGCGCTGGCCCTGAAGGACGCCGAAATCGTGGGCCTGCGCGCGGCGCTCACCGCGCGCACCACGGAGGCCTCCGAGCTGCCCGTGCTGCGGCAGGCGCTGGAGGGCCGCGCCGCCGAGGTGGCCCGGCTGAACGCGCGGCTGGAGACCGAGGCCGCGCGCGCGACGGAGCGCACCCAGGCCCTGGAAGAGGGGCTCGCGCAGGCCGGTGAGCGGGCGCAGGTGGCGGAGGGCGAGGCCGCGGCGCTCAAGGAGGCGCTGGAGGCGCTGGAGGTCGAGCAGGTCTCGCTGCGCGACCGCATGGAGGCGGACGCGGCGGCGCTGGGCGAGGCGGCGCAGCTGGCCGAGGCGAAGGTGGGCGAGGTGTCCGCGGCGCTGGACGCCGCGCACGTCGAGCGTGACGAGCTCAAGAAGCAGCTCGCCGCGGCGGAGATGAAGACCGCCACCACGGACGCCGAGCGCGTGGGGCTGGCCGCGCGGGTGACCATGCTGGAGACGGCCTCCGGGCAGCGCGAGGCGGAGCTCGTCCGGGTGCAGGGCGCGCTCGCGCAGGCGAAGGAAGAGGTGTCGCTGGAGCGCGTGCGCCGCGAGGCTGCGGAGGCGGAGCGCTCCGACGCGCAGGTGCACGCGGCGGAAGTGGAAGCCCGCGCGGACGCCTTGGCGGAGGGGCAGGGCGGCGCCGAGGCCCAGCTCGTGGAGCTGCGCGAGGAGCTGGAGGCCGCGCGCGCCGAGGCGGACAAGGCGGAGCGGCTCCAGCAGCGGCTGAAGATGCTGGAGGGCGCGCTGGAGGCGGCCAAGAACGACGCGGCCCGCGCGACCCAGGCGGCCCAGAGCGCGCAGGCCGGCAAGCAGAAGGAGGAGGCGGCGGCCCAGGCGGCGGAGACCCGCCTCAAGGACGTGGAGGTCGCGCGGCTGGAGCTGGCCTCGAGGCTCCAGGACGTGGAGGCGACGCGGGTGGAGCTGGCCTCGAAGCTCGAGGACGCAGAGGCCCGGCTCGCTCGCGCGGAGTCCTCGCAGGCGGGCAAGGCGCAGGAGTCCACCCAGGCGCGCGCCGCGTCCGAGAAGAAGCTGGAGGAGGCGAAGGCGGCGCTGTCCGCGGCCGAGACGAAGCTGCGCGCCGAGCAGCAGGCCCGCGAGGCGCTGGAGCAGAAGCTGGCCCAGGCGCCACAGGCCGCGGCGACGGGCGCTGTGCCCGCCGACTGGGAGGCCGAGCGGGAGGGCCTCAAGACGGACGCGGCCAACCTCAAGCGCAAGCTGGTGGCGGCCGAGACGGCGCTCGAGGCGGCGGCCGGCTACAAGGCGAAGATCGCCAAACTGGAAGCGCAATTGAAGGGCCGGAAGTAGAGGTTTGCCCCTCATGCCGTTCGACGCGCCAGTGGACCTGCTCACGGGGATGCCGGCGGCCCGCTTCGGGCTGTACCTGCACTTCCCCTACTGCCTCGCGAAGTGCCCGTACTGCGACTTCGCCGTGGCCGTGGCGCGCCAGGTGCCCGAGGAGCGCTACGCGAACGCGGTGCTGACGGAGCTCGACGCGCGCCTCGCCGCCTCGCCCGAGCTGCGCGACAAGCCTTTGGAGTCCATCTTCCTGGGCGGTGGTACTCCGTCACTCTGGCATCCGCGCTACGTCTCGCGCGTGCTGGAGGGCATCGCCGCGAGGCTGAAGGTGTCGCCCGGCGCGGAGGTGTCGCTGGAGGGCAACCCGGAGCGCGCGGACGCGGAGCGCTTCGAGGGCTACCGGGCCGCGGGCGTGAATCGGCTGTCCCTGGGCGTCCAGTCCTTCGAGCCCCGGACACTCAAGGCGCTGGGCCGCGCGCACGACGCGGAGCAGGTGGAGCGCGCGGTGGAGCTGGCGAGGCGCGCGCGCTTCCCGGTGGTGTCCATGGACTTCATCTATGGCGTGCACGGCCAGACGGTGGCCGAGGTGGAGCAGGACGCGCGCCGCGCGGTGGCGCTCCAGCCCGAGCACCTGTCCACGTACGCGCTGACGGTGGAGCGCGAGGTGCTGGCGGTGGACACGCCCTTGTCCAAGCAGCTCAAGCGCGGCGAGCTGGAGCTGCCCTCGGACGACGACGTGGTGACGATGGCCGCCACGGTGCGCCAGGTGTACGGCGCCGCGGGCCTCACCCGCTACGAGGTCTCCAACCACGCGCGTGAGGGCTTCAGCTCCCGGCACAACGCGCTGTACTGGACGGGCGGCGAGTACCTGGCGCTGGGCGTGGGCGCCACGGGGATGCTGCTGACGCCCGAGCCCTCGCGCTACGTCAACCTGCGCAGCCCGGAGAAGTACCTGTCCCAGGTGGAGGCGGGGCGGCTGCCCGAGGACAGCCGCGAGGCGCTGGGGGCCGAGGAGCTGTTCGCGGAGCGGCTGGCGATGGGGCTGCGGCTGGTGTCGGGCGTGGACTGGGAGGCGGTGTGTGAGCGATATGGCCAGCCGGTGGGGCCCCGACGGGCGGAGGTGGCGCGGCTGGTGGAGCACGGCTTCGCGACGCTGACGAACGGGCGACTGGCCTTGACGGAGAAGGGCGCGGACGTGCACAGCGCCGTCTGCGCGCGGCTCTTGTAGTCGAGCCAGCGCGCGAGGGATTTCGAGGAGCGTATGAGCAAGTGGCTGTTGTGGATGTTCCTGACGCTGCTGACGGGCAGCCCGCTGTTGTCGCTGGGCCTGGTCATCGTCTTCATCTTCGTGGCGGACCGCTTCACGTGGCGGCTGTTGCCCAGCCCCGTGCGCATGGTGAAGCGCTTCCAGCGCGCCGGGTACCTCGCGGGGACCATCCTCACCAACCCCCATGAGCGCCGCGCGCGCCACGAGCTGGCGGACATCCGCGTGGAGCAGAAGCGCTATGCGGAGGCCGTGGACATCCTCAAGCCCAACCTGGAGGCGGGTGACGAGGACGTGGACACCCTGTACCTGCTCGGCGTCGCGTACCTGGGCGCGGGCGACGCGCAGCGCGGCGAGCTGCTCCTGGACGAGGCGGCGAAGCTGGACGCCGGCTACCGCCAGGGCGCCATCGACCTGGAGCGAGGCCGCTTCCGGCTCAAGCGCGGCGAGGTGAAGGGCGCCATCGAGGCGCTGGAGCGCTTCTGCGCGACGCGGCTGGGCTCGGTGGAGGGCCGCTACCTGCTCGCGCGGGCCCTGGCGAAGGACGGGCGGAGCGCGGACGCGAAGCGCGCTCGGGACGCGGCGTGGAACGAGTACGTGGTCGCCCCGGGTTTCCAGCGTCGCCGTGAGCGCCGGTGGGCGTGGCTGTCCCGACCCAGCCGCCCGCTGACGTACGCGGTGCTGCTCGCGCTGGTGCTGGGCACGGGCGCGACGATGGCCCGACAGATGGGCCTGTTCACCCAGCGCACCCACCGCTACGGCGGCGGCTACGGTGAGGGCTACCACCCGGGCGAGGCCCCCTCGGCCGCCGGCTGGGAAGAAGCGGGGCCCGAAGTCGAGTAGCGCCGGGTAGCCCGAGACCCCCGGACCGCGAGTGGAGGCCGGTTCGCTCGCTGTTCGGACCTCCCGGTGAAGGGCCGGTTGTCCAGGGGATGTCTGGAGTGGCGGGACGGGCGTAGGCTTCGGGGCGCAGTCCCTCCCCCGCGTCCACATCCGAGGCCCCCGCTCCATGTTTCCCTCCCCGTCGCAGGTGCTCCGGCAGCGCGAGGGATTGCTCGCGGACACGCCCTTCCCGCTGCTGCTCCAGGCGCTGATGACGGAGGAGCGCACGTGCACGCTGGAGCTGAAGGTGCGCCAGCGCGAGAAGCGCATCCTCTTCGAGGACGGCTCGCCCGTGGCGTGCCAGTCCAACCTGCTCCACGAGACGCTGGGGAAGTACCTGGTGGAGAAGGGCAAGCTGTCGGAGGTCGACTACCAGAAGTCCCTGGCGGAGAGCGTCTCCTCGGGCATGCAGATGGGCGGGCTGCTGGTGCAGAAGGGGCTCATCAGCCCGTTCGACTTGTACAAGCAGCTCCAGGCGAACCTGGCCCACAAGCTGCTCGACTGCTTCCGGTGGGTGGACGCGAAGTACCGCCTCATCGCGGACGTGGAGACGCCCGACGCGAGCGTGCGGATGAACACCGCGCAGCTCATCCTCACGGGCGTGGAGGGCGTGATGCCCTTCGACGCGGTGGCCACCCACTTCACCTTCACCGACGAGCGTCGCTTCGGGCAGATGCCCGCCTTGGAGTCGGGCCCCAAGCTGTCGTCCAAGGACGCGCGGCTGCTCCAGCAGCTTCGCCAGCGCCCCACCTTCAACGAGCTGATGGAGCGCACGGGCTTCGACACGGAGACGGTGCTGCGGCGGCTGTACGCGCTGTGCCTCCTGGGCGTCGCGGGCTTCGTGGAGGACGTGGACGCCCGGGCCGTGGAGCTGTCCTCGCGCGCCGTGCCCGTGGCCACTCCACCCCCGGAGCCCGTGGCGCCCGAGCCCGTCGCCGCCCGGGGCCTGCCCTTCAGCGATGAGGACGTGGCCACGCGCGACGCGCTGGTGTCGGCCTTCCTCTCGCACCGGAGCAAGGACCCCTTCGCCCTGCTGGAGGTCCCCGAGGACGTGCAGCCCCTGCCGCTGCGCCGGGCCTTCCTCGCCTGGGCCGAGCGCTACTCACCCCTGCGCTTCCAGACGCCCGAGCTCAAGGACAAGGCCGAGTCCCTCCTCGCCGCCTACGCCCGCGCCTACGGCACCCTGTCCGACGCGGAGCAGAACCTGCTGTGGCGAAAGCGCCGCGCCGCCCACCGCGAGAAGGAGCGCACCGCCACCGGGCGCCCCTCCACCGCCGAGCAGTTCCGCATCCGCACAGACCTGCTCGACGCGAAGACGCAGTTCGACGAGGCCCGCCGCCGCCTCACCGACAAGCAGTACGCCGGCGCGTTCGAGTACTTCGAGTACGCCTGCGACATCGAGCCCAAGCCCCTGCACCACGCCTGGCGCGCCTGGGCCCGATACCTGATGAAGCCCGAGTCCCATGGCCGGCTGGCCCTCCAGGAGCTCCAGGAGGTGGTCCGCCAGGAGCCCGGTCTGGAGGACGGCTGGGCCCTCCTGGGCGAGGTGGCCCAGGGCGAGGGCCAGTGGGCCCTGGCCGACGAGGCCCTGCGCAAGGCCTTCAAAATCAACCCGAAGAACCGCCGCTACGTGGAGCTCATCCAGGAGATGGCCCGCCGCCGCTAGCCCCGTCCCATCCGCCCGGGAGCAGCCGTGCGAGCGGTGCATGGATGTCTCTTCGCGTCACCCGCTTTTCCAGGCGCTGAGAGTTTTCCCGGGACCCATCGGTCATCTGGCCGAACGGCTCTTTCGCGCACGGCATTTTCACCTAAGGAGAGGGATGCTCGGAGCGGGGAAAGAGGCTCGCAACAACGGGCCTCCCATTCGCGAGATCTCAAGGTCCGTGCAACCCTGTTGTCGTCTGGCGGCAGCCCCCGGTGGGGTGCCGCTCCTGAAGCGAGGCTGGATGCGTTCCGTCCCCACAAGGGCCCAATCAGGCCAGGCCGCGGTGGAGTCCGCCATCGTCCTGCCGCTGTTCGTGTTCCTCATCCTGGGCACGTTGCAGCTGGGGCTGATGCACCAGGCGCGCCTGCTGGCGAAGTACGCCGCGTACAAGGCCGTGCGCGCGGGCTCGCTGCACAACGCCAAGGTGGAGACCATGGAGGCCGCGGCCCTCGCGGTGCTCCTGCCCATCCTCAGCACCCGCACCTCGGGTGAGGGCGGCATCGAGGTCGTCAAGCCCGTCGGCACCGCCCAGGAGTTCCAGACCAAGTTCGAGGAGCTGAAGAACAACCAGATGCCCGGGGCGAACCTCAAGTACGCGGAGGTCACCATCTGCGGCCCCACGCAGGAGGAGGTCTCCGGCGGCGGCGAGTTCGACTTCGACGACCCGGACAACATCCACCCGAGGAGCTGGCGGGAGAACCACCGCACCAAGCTGCGCATCCAGCTGACGCTCAACTTCCGGCTGGTGGTGCCCTTCGCGGACTGGGTCATCTACAAGGCCGCGCGCGGCCGCGAGGTGCCCATGCTGATGCGCATGGGGAAGATCAAGGCGGAGGAGCAGTCCAAGACCTCCACCCGCCGCTTCGGAGGCGCCGCCACGGGCGAGGGCCCCTACGAGAGCGCCGCCTCCCAGGGCGTCTACATCATGCCCATCCGCACCACGTACACCATGCGGATGCAGTCCAACCTGTACCTGGGCGCCAACGCCCTGCCCGCGAGCAACGCATGCCTCTTCCCGTTCTCCTACTGAGCCGGCCTTTGCGTCGCCGCCAGCGCGGGCAGGCCATCGTCCTGGGCTCGCTGTCGTTCCTCGTCCTGGCGCTGATGGTGACGCTCAGCTTCAACCTGAGCCACGCGCTGCGCCGCAAGATGTCCCTGCAGCAGCACAGCGACACGCTGTCGTTCTCCATGGCGGTGCTGGAGGCGCGCGCGCTCAACTACTACGCGGTCAGCAACCGGGCCATCGCCAGCTCCTACGTGGCGATGAACAGCCTGCACGCGTACATGTCCGCCGCCAGCCTCACCGGGCAGATGATGCGCGCGTCGTCGAACAACTTCATGCAGATCGCCATGATTGAGTTCGGCCTGTGCGTCGCGTGCGAGTTCATGTGCGACCACTGCGAGCACATGGCGGAGGCGTTCAAGATCTCCGGCGACTTCCGCGACGCGGGCAAGGACTACGACGACAAGGTGGAGGCCTTCGAGTCCAACTTCCGGCAGGCCATGGAGGCCCTGGACCTGATGGCGGACAACATGCACACCGCCCAGCGTGAGGTCCACGACAAGACGCTCCAGGCCGTCAAGGACGGCAGGAGCCACGGCCTGGGACAGCTGCGCGACTACACCGCGCCCCTCGCCAGCGACTTGGTCTCCGCGGTGGGCTCCATCAACGCCAACGAGTTCAACTGCGCGGTGGACGGCATGGAGTGCCAGGGCAGCGAGAGCAACACCTCGCCCGAGGCCCGAGCGCGGGTGATGACCGAGATTGCCAACGCCACGCGCGCGGGGTGGTCCGCCAACCGCGACAGCCCGGGCGGCGGCGTGTCCGCCAACCTGCCCAAGTACCTCAACTCGCAGTTCTTCGATGAGCTGGACGAGATTCCGGACAACGAGGCGACGAAGCTCATCTCCGGCACCAAGGGCACCGCGAAGACGGTGAAGAGCAAGGGGCAGCTCACCCAGGGCGGCCAGTCCGGTGGCAACGACGGCACCATGGTGGCCGCGTCGGACGAGGGCAACATCTTCCACCGTTGGGAGCACGGCGTGGGCACCAGCAACTTCAAGTCGGAGGTCTGGAGCGACGACGGCGGCGGTGGCCACGTGAACAACGGCGCGCACTCGGGACAGCACCGCTTCGAGGGCGTCAACACGCGCGCGCTCACCGGCTGCGCGGGCTCCGGCAACTGCTTCATGAAGTTCCGCGCCAACCCGGACCCGGACCGGGACTGGGGTCAGCCGCGCGTGTACAGCTACGTGTCCATGCCCTTCCGCGTGGGCAACACGCGTCAGGCGCCGTGGGAGCTCAACGCATCGGCGCAGGTGCGCCTCACCCACGGACAGCAGGGCCAGGGCAGCCTCACCGTGGCGGCGACCGAGGGCATGGCCATGTCCAAGTCCCTGGTCTACTACCACCGCTTCGGTGAAGACGGCTGGAAGGAGGCGCCCAACCTCTTCGCGCCGTACTGGCGCGCCAAGCTGCACCCCTTCACGCAAGGGGACGCGCAGCAGGTGCTGGAGGCGGCGGGCAACTCGGACGCGGCGCAGATGTCCCAGGTGGACGGGGTGGCCCTGTGAAGACTTATGGACAACGCGCACGGCGTGGCGCGGCCGCCGTGGAGACGGCGCTGTGCATGTTGGTCATCATCCCCGTGTTCATGTACGCGCTCTTCGTGGATGACCTGCTGAGGCACACGCTCGACTCGCAGGAGACGGCGCTGTCGACCATCTGGGATTACGCCGTCCAGGACTACCCGACGAAGCCCGAGGACCCTCCACCCGATGGGGAGGAGGAGCCCTTCTACGGCTTCAGCGGCGCGCAGTACTACGCGCGGCTGCAGTACTGCGACCACGAGTCGGGCCTGGACAGCTTCGGCCCCGGCAAGGGCCCCGAGTGCGAGAACGACGAGGGCCACCACGCCGAAGTCACGGCGCACGCGTGCTGGCTCAACCCGGGCGCGCAGCAGGTGGAGTGCACGCTGAACCGGGCGGACCCGAACGGTGGGGGCGGCGGTGGGCCCGCGGGCGCGTACAACGTGACGCTGCACCAGGCGTACATGGATGACTTCGGCAAGGGCGGCGTCATCCGCTGCTCGGCGCGGCTGGGCGTGCAGAACTACCTGTTGCCGCGCACCTTCCTCCAGGACTTCAGCCAGGTGAACCTGGCGCGGCAGACGAAGAAGAAGAGCGACGGCATCCACAGCAACGCGCAGGGCGGCGACTTGCAGGACGACCCGCGCGGCCTGGCGGGTGATGTCTATCTGCTGCCCTGGGAGCGCATCGCCATCGTGACGGACACGTGGGCGCTGACCAAGGAGGCCCGCTACGAGCCGGGCACCGAGGACGGCGACCAGGAGAACCTCTACGCGCGCGTGTCGCAGATCTACACGAGCGGGGACAACCCGGCCTACGAGCAGATGTCCTCGGCCGCGGAGGCGTTCGTCAACGAGGCCACGCAAGAGGTGCTCAGCAGCGACATCAAGCTGGATGACATGCCGCCGGGGGATGACCCGCGCGAGGCGAGCCTCTCCATCGTCCCGTTCCCGTCGAGTGGCGGGCCGACGCAGCAGATGAGCCAGAACGGCAGCAGCGCCACGTACTTCAACAGCGAGTGGAAGGACTGGGACCGCAACAACAACGAGAAGACGCACAACGCGCGAGGGAACAACTACCTGGGCTGCCCCCAGGCGGAGCGGTGCTGATGTCGAAAGCGTCGAGCCTGGTCATCCGCGTGCCCGCGCTGCTGTTCTCCGTGGCGGTGGTGGGCTCGTTGATCGGCTTCGCCTGGGAGGGGGCGGTCTACGGGCGGCGGGACGTGTCCGAGGAGTGGTCTCCTCCGCCCTCGTTGGATGACGCGCCTCCGACGAAGGCGCCGGGGCGCTCGCCCGGGGAGGAGGCGGCGCTGAAGCGGGCGCTGGTGCACTTCCCGGCGTATCCGCGCGCCAGCCGCGCGGAGCTGCTCGCGGTGGACTACCTGGGGCCGGACGTGCCCATCGCGGTGGCCTGGTTCACGACGCAGGACACGCCGGAGCAGGTGTTGGAGCACTACCGCAAGGTGCTGCTCGACAACGGGTTGCCGGTGCTCGGTGAGCGGCACGGGGTGAACGGCGGTTGGGTGGGGTACTGGAGCCCGGCCACGGAGGAGATGCGGTTGGTGTCGGTGCTGGCGCAGGGCGGGGAGACCTTGGGCTTCGTGTCGGCGGGGCAGGTGGCGCCGCTGCTCAAGCGGGCCTCGAAGGTGCCGCAGTGGATGCCGCTGCCGCCGGAGCTGAGCGAGCCGGTGACGCTGTCCTTCGACATGGAGGGCGCGGCGCACCACGTGGTGTCGGGCAGGATGCCGGGGGACTCGCCCGCGGTGGTGGGGGAGAAGTACCGGGCGCTGTTGAAGGAGAAGGGCTGGGAGCTGGGGGCGGTGGAGCCGATGGATGCGGGCGGTATCGGGTTCGAGGTGATGCGGGGGACGACGATGGGTCGCGCCACGCTGCGCCTGAAGCTGCCCGAGCCGGGCGTGGAGCTCCAGCTGTCGCTGCTGCAGCGGGGGGGTGTGCCATGAGTGAAGGGAAGGAGGCCGTGGTGGAGAAGTCGGTGAGGAAGCTTTCGCGTGCGCGCGGCCAATCGATGGTGGAGTACGCCGTCGTCACCGCGGCGTTGATGGGCTTCACCGTGATGGGGTGGCCGTTCCTCGTGCAGCTGCTGAACGCGCTGCACCGGTACTTCAACTCCATCTACTACGTCATCCAGTCGCCCATCCCGTAAGGGCGCTGGCGCGGTACCCGCGGCCCGGTGACGAGTCGCGCGCTCCTGGCGCGCTGGATTCGGCCGGGCGGTTTCGATTCCTGTCTGAGGGGCTTCGTTCGCGCGCGAGGGTGCCGCCTGCCTGGAGGGCAGACGGGAAACCCTTACGTGTTTTCCGAAAGACAGTCTTCGTACTGCCCTTGCGGGCAATGAAATGTCACTGCCGCGTCGTCATGTCGTGGATTTCCCTGAGGCGAATGCCTGTATTTGTTTGATGGCGATGCGGGCAGGCAGGCGGGGTGGTTGAAGTGGCCTTGTCCACTGTGTGGCTGTCATTGATGTGTGGCGCAGGACATTGCGGGTCGGGAATGGAAGATTCGATTCCCAGGCTTTTGTGGTTCTTTCTGTGTGCGTGGTAGTGATTGATGGATGCGATGCCCCTTCCGCTTACATCCTGCGAGGGCGCAGTCTGGACAGTCCGCGGTGGAGACCGCGATTGTCCTGCCGCTCTTCGTGTTCCTCATCCTGGGCATCCTGCAGCTCGGGTTGATGCACCAGGCGCGGCTGTTGACGAAGTACGCGGCCTACAAGGCGGTGCGGGCCGGCTCCATCCACAACGCGAACGTGCGGGAGATGGAGAAGGCGGCGGTGGCGGTGCTGCTGCCCATGCTCGCCAAGCGCTCCTCCGGCCCGGACGGCATCGAGTACGTGCGTCCGGTGGGCAGCGGGCAGGAGTTCTCGGACAAGTGGAAGGAGCTCAACGACAACAAGATGGCGGACACGGAGCTGAAGTACGCCGAGGTCACCATCTGCGGGCCGACGAAGGCCGACGCGGGCGGAAGTGGCGGCGAGGTGGACTTCGATGACCCGGACAACGCCACGTCCGGCGACTGGCGGGCGAGCCACCGCACCAAGCTGCGCATCCAGGTGACGTTCAACTACCGGCTGGTCGTCCCATTCGCGGACTGGGTCATCTTCAACGCCGCCCGCGCCCGCGACATGCCGATGTTGATGCGCATGGGCGAGGTGAAGGGGGAGGAGAAGGGCCTGGTGTCCAGCCGGAGGTTCGGGAGCGCCTCCACCGGCGAGGGCCCCTATGACAGCGCCGCGGCCAAGCGCATCTACATCGCCCCCATCCGCGCCTCCTACACCATGCGGATGCAGTCGAACCTCTACACCAACAACGACGACCTGCCCTCGAGGAACGCATGCCTCTTCTCGTTCGCCTATTGAGGCGGCCTGTCCGCCGTCGCCAGCGTGGGCAGGCCATCGTCCTGGGCTCGCTGTCGTTCCTCGTGCTCGCGCTGATGGTGACGCTCAGCTTCAACCTGAGCCACGCGCTGCGCCGCAAGATGTCCCTGCAGCAGCACGGCGACGCGATGGCGTTCTCCATGGGCGTGCTGGAGGCACGCGCGCTCAACTACTACGCGGTCAGCAACCGGGCCATCGCCGGCTCCTACGTGGCGATGAACAGCCTGCACGCGTACATGGCGGCGGCGAGCGTCACCGGCGAGATGCTGCGCGCAGGTTCGATGAACTTCGGGGCGATCGCCACCGCCGAAGGCCTCAAGTGCGCCGCCTGCCAGGGGAAGTGCCCGTGCTGCAAGCACGCCATCGAGGCCGGGGAGATCGCCGCCAAGTTCACCAAGCAGGCCTTGATGTACGACCGGGACGTCCGGGGCCTGGAGGGTCAGTTCAGGACCGCCATGGAGGGGCTGGACCTCATGGTGGACAACATCCACACCTCGCAGCGGGAGGTGCATGAGAAGACCCTGCAGGCGGTGAAGGATGGCTCGAGTCATGGCCTCTCCCAGCTCAAGACAGAGACCGTGCCCGAGGTCAGTGACCTGGCGTCGGGAGTGGGGGCCATCAACGCCAACGAGTTCAACTGCGCCGTGGACGGGATGGAGTGCCAGGGCAGCGTGGCGAACACCTCGCCCGAGGCGCGCGCGCGCGTGGTGACGGAGATTGGCAACGCGAGTCGCTCGGCGTGGCCCGCCAACCGCAAGGGGCTTCCGCCGGATCACCTGAACAAGAAGTTCCTCGAGGAGTTCAAGACCATCCCCAACAACAAGGGGACGCACGAGTTCGTCGGTCACTTCGGCTCGTCGAAG
This sequence comes from Myxococcus guangdongensis, assembly GCF_024198255.1. Lineage (NCBI taxonomy): Bacteria > Pseudomonadati > Myxococcota > Myxococcia > Myxococcales > Myxococcaceae > Myxococcus > Myxococcus guangdongensis. Next base: position 433,735 of record NZ_JAJVKW010000002.1, on the reverse strand, counting down.
ACGGTGCAGAACATGATGGGCGTCTACCTTTCGGGGCAGACGGGGGGCAATCAAGGGTCCACCGTGGCCGCCAACGAGACGGGCACCCACTCCCAGCTCACGTGGGAGGACGCCACTCCGGTGACCGCGCCCTACCTGGCCAACATCTGGAGCGACGACGGGGGCGGAGGCCACACAGTGCTGATGGCGCACCAGGGGCAGCATCGCTTCGAGGGCACGAACGCGAAGGCGCTCACGTCGTGCGCCGGCTCGGGCAACTGCTTCATGAAGTATCGCGCCAACCCCGATGCGGGCCGCGACTGGGGCCAGCCGCGCGTCTACAGCTATTACACGATGAAGCTGAACGTGGGTGACACGGGGAAGGCCCCCTGGGAGCTCAACTCCTCCCGGAGCGTGAAGGTCACGCATGGCCAGCAGGGCACCGGCAGCCTGACGCTGTCCGCGGCGGATGGCATGAGCCTGTCGAAGTCGCTCGTCTACTACCACCGCTTCAAGCAGGGCGGCTGGTCGGAGCCCCCCAACCTCTTCGCGCCCTACTGGCGCGTGAAGCTGCATCCGTTCAAGCCCGATGAGGCGAAGAAGGTGCTGGAGGAGGCGGGCAACTCCGACGCGGCCTCCATCGCCGAGGCGCCGGAGGTGTCGCTGTGAGAGCCAGGACTGGGAGCCGCTTCGAGCGGGGCGCGGCCGCGGTGGAGACGGCGCTGTGCATGCTCGTCATCATCCCCGTGTTCATGTACGCCATCTTCCTGGACGACCTCCTGAAGCACGTCCTGGACGCGCAGGAGACCGTGGTCTCCACTGTCTGGGATTATGCGGTGTCGGACTACGCCGCCGAGCCGGAGGGCGGTGAGTCCTTCGCGGGCTTCGGCCAGACGCAGGGCCTGGCGCGGCGGATGTTCTGCGACCACGAGTCGGGTCTGGACAGCTACGGCTCCGGCAATGGACCCGAGTGCGACACGGACGATGTCAGCCACCACCAGGAGGTCGTCGCGCATGCGTGCTGGCTGCATCCGGGGGCCAAGCAGGTGTACTGCTCCGTGGATCAGAACGCCGTCGGCTCCTACGGCGTGACGCTGCACGGCTCCTACATGCAGCAGTTCAACAAGGGCGGGCTCATCCGCTGCTCGGCGCGCAGTGGCGTCCAGAACTACCTGCTCCCCACGACGTTCCTCCAGGAGTTCTCGAAGGTCGACCTCGCGAAGGAGCAGAAGGACCGGAGGGAGAAGGACGTCCATGGGAACGCCAAGGGCGGGAGCGAGAAGGACACCTACCTGCTCTCGTGGGAGTACATCGCGCTGGTGACGGACACGTGGGCCCTCACCAAGGGGCAGAGCTTCTCACCCGGAGAGGGGCAGAAGGAGGCGGGCGACCTCTACGCGCGCGTGCAGCAGGTGTATTCGAACCAGGAGAACTCGGGCTACACGCAGATGGGGCCCGCCGCCGAGCAGCTCGTCAACCAGGCCATCAGTCGCAACCTGCTCGCGACCGACCTGCGGCTCGACCACACCCCGGGGGACGACCCGCGTGACGTCAGCCTCTCCATCCAGCCGCAGAACGGCGGCGCGCCGTCACAAGTCATCACCCAGGGGCTGACCCCCGCCAACTACTTCAACAACGAGTGGCGTGACTGGGAGGTGAACAACAACCAGGCCACGGCGCGGGAGCGAGGCCAGTACTACATGGGCTGCAAGCAGCCGGGAAAGTGCTGATGGCCGTGCTGAACCAACGCAAGCCTCGCGGCCAGTCCATGGTGGAGTACGCCGTCGTCACCGCGGCGCTCATGGGCTTCACGGTGATGGGCTGGCCCTTCCTGGTCCAGCTCCTCAACGCGCTGCACCGCTACTTCAACTCCATCTACTACGTCATCCAGTCCCCCATCCCGTGAGGACGGGGGACCGGGCACGCACCACCGCTACGGCTTCACGGTGGTGACGAACTCCGCCTTGCCGCCGGCGACCTTCAGCACGACGGCCTCCTTCACCGCGTCCCGGTTCGCGTCCAACGTGATGCGCCCCGCCACGCCCGGGAAGTCCTTCGTCGCCGCGATGGCGTCGCGCAGCGACGGGCCGCTCAGGTCCGGCGCGCGCTTCATCGCCTCCACCAGCACCCGGCCCGCGTCGTATGCCAGCGCGGCCACGCTGTCCGGCACGCCGCGGTAGCGCGCCTTGTAGCGCGCCAGGAACGACTGGAGCACCGGGTCCGGGTTGCCCGGCGAGTAGTGGTTGGAGAAGTAGCTGCCCTCCAGCGCGGACCCGCCCAGCTCGAACAGCTTGTCGGAGTCCCACCCGTCGCCGCCCAAGAGCGGCACCTTCAGGCCCACCTCGCGCGCCTGCCGCGCGATGATGCCCACGTCCGTGTAGTAGCCCGGCACGAACATCGCCTCCGGCTTCAGCTGCTTGATGGCCGTCAGCTGCGCGCGGAAGTCGGTGTCCCCCTTCGAGTAGCTCTCCGTCCCCACCACCTGTCCGCCGAACTCCTGGAACTTCGCGGTGAAGACGTTGGCGAGCCCCATCGAGAACGCGCTCTTGTTGTCCGTGAGCACCGCCACGCGCGACAGCTTCAGGTTCTCGCGCGCGAACTTCGCCATCACCAGGCCCTGGAACTCGTCGATGAAGCAGACGCGGAAGATGTAGTCGCCCTTCTTCGTCACCTCGGCGCTCGTCGACGTGGGCGTAATCATCGGCACCTTGCCCGCCTGCGCCTTCTCCGCCATCGCCATCGACACCGACGAGGCCGCCTCACCGAGAATCGCCACCACCTTGTCCTGGGTAATCAGCCGCGTCGCCGCCTGCGCCCCTTCCTCCGGGCGCCCCTGGCTGTCGTACACGCGCACCACCACCTTGCGGCCCTTCACGCCGCCGGCCGCGTTGGCCTCGTCCAGCGCCAGCTCGATGCCGTTGCGCGCCGACACGCCGAACGTGGCCTCACTGCCGGTGAGGCTCCCCACCTCACCCACGACGATGGGGCCCGAGTCCCCGGTCGCCTGCCCCTGCGCGCCCGGCTGGGCGGGAGCCTGCGCTGGAGTGCCCTCCTGGGAGCCTTGGGGAGCCGTGGCCTGGCCGCTCGGCGGGGCGTCGGTGGGGGTGGGCGCGGACTTCTTCTCGCAGCCCGCCAGACTCAGTGCCAGTGTGGCCAGGAGCAGCAGATGACGCATCGGCGGATTCCCTCCGGATGACAAGGGCTTCACCCTAGCCCCGTCCCAGAGAGCCTCCAACCGCAGGGCCGACCGCCTCCCGTCAAAATGCAATGTGGACTGAAACGGTCCAGATTACATATGACGCCCCGGCGGGCTGGAGGGCTCGCGTGGGAATGGACCCAGAGAGGAGAGAGCGCCCCGCATGCTCCGGATGAGCAAGATGACCGATTACGGCATCGTGCTGATGACCGAGCTGGCTCGCGTGGAGGGTGGCACCCGTACCACTCGCGAGCTGGCGGCACGTACCCGTGTGCCACTGCCCTCGGCCAGCAAGGTGCTCAAGGGCCTGCTTCAGGCGGGCCTCGTGGTGTCCCATCGAGGCGCGAACGGTGGCTACGGCCTCGCCCGGCCGGCGGCCTCGCTGTCCCTGGCGGAGCTGGTGGCCTCGCTGGAGGGCCCGGTGTCGCTCACCGAGTGTGGCGTGCACCCCACCGGCGGCGCGCCCTGTGAGCTGGAGGCCGTGTGCCAGGTGCGAGGCCACTGGCGCCTCATCAATCAGGCCATCCAGGAGTCGCTGGCGCGCCTGACGCTGGCGGACCTCATCGCCCCGGCGCCGCGCATGCCGGAGCGACTGGTGGGCCTGGGCCTGCCCTCGCGGCCCGCGAGCCCCACCGCCACCCCGACGACTTCATCCGTGACAGGAGCACGCTCATGACCACCGACACATTGCAGGAGCTGACGCGCCGCCCGTACGCGGCGGGCTTCGTCTCCGCCGTGGAGGCGGACACCTTCCCGCCCGGCCTGAGCGAGGACGTCATCCGCGCGCTGTCCGAGAAGAAGGGCGAGCCGGCCTTCCTGCTCGAGTGGCGCCTGAAGTCCTACCGCCACTGGCTCACGCTGCGCGAGCCCACGTGGCAGGCGGTGACGTACCGCCCCATCGACTACCAGGGCATCAGCTACTACTCGGCGCCGCGCTTCAAGCCGAAGAAGGACAGCCTGGACGAGGTGGACCCGGAGATTCTGCGCACCTACGAGAAGCTCGGCATTCCGCTCGAGGAGCAGAAGCGCCTGCAGAACGTCGCGGTGGACGCGGTGTTCGACTCGGTGTCCGTGGCGACGACGTTCAAGGACAAGCTCGCCAAGGCGGGCGTCATCTTCTGCTCCTTCTCCGAAGCGGTGCGCGAGCACCCGGAGCTGCTCAAGAAGTACCTGGGCACGGTGGTGCCGCACTCGGACAACTTCTTCGCGGCGCTCAACTCGGCGGTGTTCAGCGACGGCTCGTTCGTCTACGTGCCCAAGGGCGTGCGGTGCCCCATGGAGCTGTCCACCTACTTCCGCATCAACGCGGCGGAGACGGGCCAGTTCGAGCGCACGCTCATCGTCGCGGACGAGGGCTCCTACGTGAGCTACCTGGAGGGCTGCACGGCGCCCCAGCGCGACACCAACCAGCTGCACGCGGCGGTGGTGGAGCTGGTGGCGCTCAAGGGGGCCACCATCAAGTACTCCACGGTGCAGAACTGGTACCCCGGCGACGCCGAGGGCAAGGGCGGCATCTACAACTTCGTCACCAAGCGCGGCATCGCGCACGAGCGCGCGAAGATTTCGTGGACGCAGGTGGAGACGGGCTCGGCGATTACCTGGAAGTACCCGAGCGTCATCCTCAAGGGGGATGACTCGGTGGGCGAGTTCTACTCGGTGGCGCTCACCAACAACCTGCAGCAGGCGGACACGGGCACGAAGATGGTGCACATCGGGAAGAACACCCGCTCCACCATCGTGTCCAAGGGCATCAGCGCGGGCCGGGGACAGAACACGTACCGGGGGCTGGTGAAGGTGCTCAAGAGCGCCCAGGACGCGCGCAACTATACGCAGTGCGACTCGCTGCTCCTGGGGGACAAGTGCGGCGCCCACACGGTGCCGTACATCGAGGTGAAGAACGCGTCCGCGCAGGTGGAGCACGAGGCCTCCACGTCGAAGATTGGCGAGGACCAGCTCTTCTATTGCAGACAGCGCGGCATCTCCCAGGAGGACGCGGTGTCGATGATCGTCAATGGCTTCTGCCGGCAGGTCTTCAAGGAGCTCCCGATGGAGTTCGCGGTGGAAGCGCAGAAGCTGCTCGGAGTGAGTCTGGAAGGGAGCGTGGGGTAGGTCATGGCGCTGCTGTCGGTTCGGAATCTGCACGCCCGCGTGGGCGACAAGGACATCCTCAAGGGCATCGACCTGGAGGTGGGCGCCGGTGAGGTGCACGCCATCATGGGGCCCAACGGCTCGGGGAAGAGCACGCTGGCGAGCGTGCTCGCGGGGCGCGACTCCTACGAGGTGACGCAAGGCGAGGTGCTGCTCGACGGCAAGTCGCTCTTGGAGCTGTCGCCCGAGGCCCGCGCGACGGAGGGCGTGTTCCTGGCCTTCCAGTACCCGGTGGAGATTCCGGGCGTGGGCAACCTGCACTTCCTGCGCACCGCGCTCAACGCGCAGCGCCGGGTGAAGGGGCTGGAGGAGCTGGACGCGATGGACTTCCTCCAGCTCGCCAAGGAGAAGTCGAAGCTGGTGCAACTGGATGCGGCCTTCATGAACCGCTCGGTGAACGAGGGCTTCTCCGGCGGCGAGAAGAAGCGCAACGAAATCTTCCAGATGGCGGTGCTGGAGCCGCGCCTCGCGGTGCTCGACGAGACGGACTCGGGCCTGGACATCGACGCGCTGCGCACGGTGGCGGGTGGGGTGAACGGCTTGCGCTCCAAGGACCGCGGCATGGTGCTCATCACCCACTACCAGCGGCTGCTCGACTACATCGTCCCGGACAAGGTGCACGTCATGGCGGCGGGCCGCATCGTCCGCTCGGGCGGGCGTGAGCTGGCGCTGGAGCTGGAGGAGAAGGGCTACGGCTGGCTGGGCCTGGAGGGTGGCAAGGGGGCGCCGAAGGGCGGGGAGGTCCGGCGATGACGCGCTACCTGGACGTCGCCTCGCGCTTCCAGAAGGCGTCCGCGAGCGCGCCCGCCTTCCTGCGCGCCCTGCGTCAGGAGGGGCTCGCGCACTTCGAGCGCCTGGGCCTGCCGACGACGAAGGACGAGGCGTGGAAGTACACCAACGTCTCGCCCATCGCGGAGGGGGGCTTCTCGCCCGTGTCGGCGACGCGTGACAGCGCGGCGCTGGCGCCGGTGGTGGACGGGCTCGCGCTCGTGGGTGGACCTCGGCTGGTCTTCGTCGACGGACGCTTCGCTCCGGAGCTGTCGAGCGTGACGGGCCTGCCGCGTGGGCTGATGGTGAAGCCGCTCGGCGCGGCGCTGACGCAGGACGCGGCGCTGCTCGAGGCCCACCTGGGCCAGCGGGCGCGGGCGTCGGAGCAGGCCTTCACGGCGCTCAACGCGGCGCTGCTGGAGGATGGGGCGCTGGTGCACCTGTCGAAGGGCGCGCTGAGCGAGGTGCCCGTGCAGCTGATCTTCCTGACGCGCGGCGATGCGCCCGTGCTCGCGAGCCCGCGTGTATTGGTGCTCGCGGAGGAGGGCAGCGAGGGCACGTTGGTGGAGACGTACGCCAGCGCGAGCGGAGGTCCCGCGGCCACGTTCACCAACGCGGTGACCGAGGTGACGCTGGGCGACAACGCCAGCCTGAAGCACTACCGCCTCCAGTCGGAGGGGGACGCCGCGCTGCACGTGGGCGGGCTGCACGTGAAGCAGGGGCGCGACAGCCGCTTCGTCTCGCACACGTTCGCCTTCGGCGGCGTGCTGGCGCGCAACGAGGTGCACGTCTCCTTCGCGGGCAAGGGTGGCGACGCGACTCTGAACGGCCTGTACGTGGGGCGCGGGACGCAGCATCAGGATGTGCGCACCGCGCTGGACCACGCCGTCGCGGACTGCACCAGCCGCGAGCTGTACAAGGGCGTGCTGGATGACCGGGCACGCGGCACGTTCCACGGCCTGGTGAAGGTGCAGCAGGACGCGCAGCGCACGGACGCGCGGCAGCAGAACCGCAACCTCCTGTTGTCCGAGCACGCGCAGGCGGACACTCGGCCGCAGCTGGAGATTCTCGCGGACGACGTGAAGTGCGCGCACGGCGCGGCGGTGGGGCGGCTGGACGCGCAGGCGCTGTTCTACCTGCGCTCGCGAGGCATCCCCCAGGCGGAGGCGGAGCGGCTGCTCACGTATGCCTTCGCCCGCGAGCTGGTGGAGGCGGTGCCGGAGGGCCCGGTGCGCGCGAGCGTGGAGTCGCTGCTGGCCCAGAGGCTGCCGGGCGCGGCCCGGACGGAGGTGACGGCATGAGCACGTTCGACGTGCAGCAGGTGCGCGCGGACTTCCCCTTGCTGCGGCAGGAGGTGCGGGGCCGTCCCCTCGTCTACCTGGACAGCGCGGCCACGGCGCAGAAGCCACAGGCGGTCATCGACGCCATCGTCCGCTTCTACCAGCACGACAACGCCAACGTGCACCGGGGCGTCCACATCCTCTCCGAGCGCGCGACGGAGGCCTACGAGGGCGCGCGCGAGACGGTGCGCGGCTTCCTCAACGCCCGGGACGTGCGTGAAATCATCTTCGTGCGTGGCACCACGGAGGCCATCAACCTCGTGGCGCAGACCTACGGCCGCAAGCACATCGGCGCCGGGGACGAGGTGCTCATCACCCAGATGGAGCACCACGCCAACATCGTCCCCTGGAAGATGCTGTGCGAGCAGACCGGCGCCACGCTCAAGGTGATTCCGGTGGATGACCGGGGCGAGCTGGTGCTGGACGCGGTGGACGCGCTGCTCACGGAGAAGACGCGCATCCTCGCGGTGACGCACGTGTCCAACGCGCTGGGCACGGTGAACCCGGTGAAGGAGCTGACGCGCCGGGCGCACGCGAAGGGCATCCCCGTGCTGGTGGATGGGGCGCAGTCGGTGACGCACTTCCCGGTGGACGTGCAGGACATCGGCTGTGACTTCTATGCCTTCAGCGGGCACAAGACGTTCGGCCCCACGGGCATCGGCGTGTTGTACGGGCGCCTGGAGCGCCTGGAGCCGATGCCTCCGTACCAGGGCGGCGGGGACATGATCCTCTCCGTGACGATGGAGAAGGTGACGTACAACCGCGTGCCGCACCGCTTCGAGGCGGGGACGCCGAACCTGGAGGGCGCGGTGGGGCTGGCCGCGGCCATCCGGTATCTGCGGGGCGTGGGGCTGGCCGCCATCGCCGAGCACGACCGGCAGATGATGGCCTACGCGACCGAGGCGCTGGAGGCGGTGCCGGGGCTGCGGCTCATCGGCACCGCGCGCGAGAAGGCGGGCGTGCTGTCCTTCACGCTGGAGGACATCCACCCGCATGACGTGGGCACCATCCTGGACCGCGAGGGCATCTGCATCCGCACGGGCCACCACTGCGCGCAGCCGGTGATGCAGCACTTCAAGCTGCCGGCGACGGCGCGGGCGTCGCTGGCGCTCTACAACACGCGCGAGGACGTGGACGCGCTCGTGCGCGGGCTGCACAAGGTGAGGGAGGTGTTCGGATGAGCTCGGGCTCGGATGAATTGAAGGACCTCTATCAAGAGGTGGTGCTGGAGCACTCCAAGCGGCCGCGCAACTACCGCGTGGTGGAGGGCGCCAACCACGAGGCGGCGGGCCACAACCCGCTGTGCGGAGACCAGCTCTCCGTGACGCTGAAGCTGGACGGAGACGTCATCCGCGACATCGGCTTCCAGGGGCAGGGCTGCGCGATTTCACGCGCGTCCGCGTCGCTGATGACGGGGGCGGTGAAGGACAAGTCGCGCGAGGAGGCGGAGGCGCTCTTCGCGCTGGTGCACAAGCTGGTGACCGAAGGGCCGGAGTCGGTGGACCTGGACGCGCTGGGCAAGCTCGCGGTGCTGTCGGGCGTGAGCGAGTTCCCCGCGCGGGTGAAGTGCGCGAGCCTGGCGTGGCACACGATGCGCGCGGCGCTGGCGGGACACAGTGAAGCGGTCTCCACGGAGTAGGGAAGGAGGGAGCGGACCATGCGAGGCGTGACGGCGATGTTGGAGCGGGAGGTCCCCGCGACCATCATCCCCAGTGGTGACAGGGTGGTGCTGCCGGAGGGCGCGGAGCTGCGGGTGATGCAGACGCTCGGCGGCAACATCACGGTGCAGGACCCCTACGGGCAGCTCTTCCGCATCGACGAGAAGGACGGCGCGGCGCTGGGCGAGGAGTACGCGCCCAAGGAGAAGGCCTCGGGCGACCCCAGCGAGTTCCACGAGGAGCAGGTCTGGGAGCAGCTGCGCACGGTGTATGACCCGGAGATTCCGGTGAACATCGTGGAGCTGGGCCTGGTGTACGCGTGCAAGGCGGAGCCGCTGCCGGAGGGCGGGCAGCGCGTGGACATCCAGATGACGCTGACGGCGCCCGGCTGCGGCATGGGGCCGGTGCTGGTGGATGACGTGCGCACCAAGGTCAGCGGCGTGCCCGGCGTGAAGGAGGCCCACGTGGAGCTGGTGTGGGACCCGCCCTGGGACCAGGGCCGGATGACGGACGTGGCCCGGCTGCAGCTCGGGTGGATGTGACTTCCTGAGTCGAGCTGACCACGGGCTTCTGGCCCGCGCGCGTCGAGACAGGGGCGCGATACTCCTGTCTTGAAGTTGCTCTTGATGCCTGGATTGCGGAGGATGCCGCCGGCTCGGTCGTCCTTCGCTCGCACACCTTCTCGACACCAGGAGGTCTGCCATGAAGTGCCTGAAGCTGTGGCTGTGGGCTTGCGCCGTCAGTCTTGTGGTGGGGTGTGGCGGAGTGCCCGCCGAGGCGGCGGTCGACGAGAGCGAGGCCCTGAGCACGTCCTCGGAGGAGCTGGTGGGCTGTTACGCCTCCTGCTCGGATGGCACCACCGTCACGTGTCCGACGACGCCCGTCACCTGCACTTCGACGAATTACGTGGGCGTGGTCTGTGATGGCACGACGTACGCGTGCCCGCCCACCGGCTGCCGGCCCGGGATGCCGACCTGCTCCTTCGCGCGGACCAAGATCTGCCTCGACCTGTCCAGCTTCCCCTGCTGCGATGGCGGCGAGCAGGGGCAGTGCATCTGCCGGCAGGTGGGTAGCACTCCCCGCTGCCTCTGAGCGGCGCTCGAGCTCGTCGCACCGCGGGGAGGGCCGTGGAGCGCACCACGGCCCTCGCGCGCTTCAGCGTGAAGCGGCCAGCCGGCGCACGCCGAAGCTGATGGCGGCGGTGGCCAGGCTGCCCGCGAGCAGTCGGGGCCAGCGCCGCCCGGACTCCTCCGTGGCCGGGTGGTAGCGCGCGGCCACGGGGTGCTCGTCCTGGGCCTGACGCAGGCGCTCGCGCACCTCGGGCATCTTCTCCGCGAAGAGCTCCACCATGGCGCGCTCGAAAGCGGGCAGGTCTTGCGGCCCCCGGCTGGAGACCCAGTTGTCATCGCGCACCATCTCGTCGTCGCGCCACAGTGCGCCGGAGTTCTTCACGTCATCCTGGATGCCGGGCCATGACGTGAGCGTGCGGCCCTCGGTGAGGCCCGCGGAGATGAGCAGCCACGGCGCATGACAGATGATGGCCATGGGCAGGTTGAGCGAGTCCGCGTCGTGGACGAAGTCCTTGGCGAGCGCGCTCTGGCGCAGCGTGTCCGGGTTGATGAGCCCGCCGGGCAGCAGCACCGCGTCGAAGTCCGCGGCCTTCACGTCGCGCAGCGTGGCGTCCACGCGCACCTTCTTGCCCGGCAGCATGTGGTTCATGCCCCGGATGTGGCCGGGCAGCAGCGACACGACGGTCACCTCCGCGCCCTGGCGCTGAAGCTTCTTGACCGGGCGCGTCAGCTCCACCTGCTCGAAGCCGCTCGTCGCCAGCACCGCCACCCGCAAGCCCTTCAGCTTCTTCATCACGCGCTCCCCGGTTCCGTGGACGACCCCGAGACTGTGCACGCCGGCGCCATGCGGCACGGGGGACGGAGCGATCAGCAAGGCGCTTCGTCCGTGGCCTGCTCGTCGCCTGGAGGGCAGGCAGGGAGCCGTCGTTGTGCCCTCCGGAGCGCCGTGCTACCGACGCGGGCACATCCCCCTGGGAACACGCGTGTCGCGGCCTCGCACGCGTCGTCTCCCCGGGCCCGCTGGAGGTCACGGAATGTTCGCTTCCCTGCCGTCTCTTCCCCGAAGCCTCGTCGCTGGGACCGCGCTGTTCCTCCTGCCCGTGGGCTGCACGAGCACCCAGGGCGCGCAGGTGGATGACGCGCGGCTCACCCAGGAGGGCTCGGCTGCTCGCAAGCCCCGGTGGGGGTTGGTCATCCACGGCGGCGCGGGCGTCATCTCACGCGAGAACCTCTCTGCGGAGCGCGAGGCCGAGGTCCGCGCGGCGCTGCAGCAGGCCCTCGCGGCGGGACATGGCGTGCTGGCCAAGGGGGGCACGAGCCTGGACGCGGTGAGCGCGGCCATCCGTGTCCTGGAGGACTCTCCACACTTCAACGCGGGCAAGGGCGCGGTCTTCAACCACGACGGCGTCAATGAACTGGACGCGGCCATCATGGACGGCAGGACGCGCTCGGCGGGCGCCGTCGCGGGGCTTCGTCATGTGAAGAACCCCATCGACCTGGCGCGCCGGGTGATGGAGCAGTCGCCGCACGTGATGATGATGGGAGAGGGCGCGGAGGCCTTCGCCAAGGCGCAGGGCGTGGAGCTGGTGGACCCGAAGTACTTCTACACGGAGGAGCGTTGGCAGGGCCTCCAGCGCGCGCTGGAGAAGGAGCGCGCGACGCCCGCTCCGGGCACGACGCCCTCCACGCTGCGGCCCGGGTATGACCCGGTGACGGGGGACCACAAGTTCGGCACCGTGGGCGCGGTGGCGCTGGACCAGGCCGGCAACCTCGCGGCGGGCACGTCCACCGGCGGCATGACGAACAAGCGCTACGGCCGCGTGGGGGATGCGCCCATCATCGGCGCGGGCACCTATGCGGACCCGCGCTGCGCGGTCTCCGCCACGGGGCATGGGGAGTTCTTCATCCGCTACACCGTGGCGCGCGACATCTGCGCGCGCGTCGAGTACCAGGAGCTGCCCCTGCCCGAGGCCGCCAACCTGGTCGTCAACGACGTGCTGGTGAAGGCGGGAGGAGAGGGCGGCGTCATCGCGATGGACCGAGATGGGAACGTGGCGATGCCCTTCAACTCCTCGGGCATGTATCGCGGCTACGTGGGCCAGGATGGTCAGCCGCACGTGGCCATCTTCAAGGAGCCCGAGGGCGCGAAGTAGCGCGGGGCGCACTGTTGGGGCGGTGACGAGGAATCCGCGCCGGTCGCTTCCAAAAAATCCAGGATGCGGTGTCTTGGGGCTCATGCGCACGACACGATGGGTGATTCTCGTCCTGGCCCTGATGGGCTGCTCCTCGTCCGACCCGAAACCCGAGGCGCCGCTTCCTCCCGAGGAGAGCGCGACTGAATCCAAGCCGTTGACGGTGACGGTCCTCGGCTCGGGGCAGGCGGCGGCGGGAGGGCAGCAGTGGGCGTACCAGTTGCTGCGGCTCCAGGAGGAAGGCAAGGCGGCGTCCTACGCGCAGTGGTTCCCGCCGAGGAATCCGGGCGCCTGGCCCGTGATGATGCTCACGCGTCCCTACGACGGCATCACGTGGACGGGCGAGGCGGTGGACGCGAAGTGGGCGCAGCGAGGCAACGGCTTCCATCCGGATGACAGCGAGCCAGGCCACCACGCGGGCTCGTCCAACATCGTCTACAGCATCAGCACGCCGGAGTTCATCGCGGCCGAGTCGTTCTTCTACCTGTACAACGGCTTCGGCGTGCTCAACGTCTTCGGCCGCTTCTACGCCGGCGGCAGCATCCAGAATGACCGGGACGACATGCACGCGGGGCTGCGCTTCCTCGAGCAGGCGCCCGAAGTGGACCGCTCACGCATCGGCATCCAAGGAGGCTCCTGGGGTGGATTCGAGGCGCTCTACGCGGCGGCGGATGCGCCGACGGCGGTGCGTCCGAAGGCGGGTGTGGCACTCTTCCCGCTGTCCGACTTCGCGCGGCAGTTCGAATACCTGGAGACGGTGATTCCCTCGCGCGTGTCGGACCCGTGGGTGCGCGTCCAGTACGCCACGTTCTTCGAGCCCTATCAGCGCCGCATCGTCGCCACCACGGGCGGGCCACCGGGGGCACCGGGCGCGGACTACAGCACGTGGACGCGCGAGCACCTCGCGCCGAAGCTGACGACGCCCTTCCTCGTCCTGCACGAGGATTGGGACACGCTCGTCCCCGTGGAGCAGACCCGCACGCTCGCGTCGCTCGTGGGCCCGACGATGGCACCGCTGTACGTCCAACATCTGGAGGTCCCGGACTGGAACACGCGTGCGTTGGACCATGGGTCGCTGGTGGTCCAGTACGGCCATGCCGTCACCACGGTGTCCCTGGGGTATCTGCTGACGAACCTGGGGCGCGCCGAGCAGCCGCTCTACATCCCCTTCGTGCAGGACGTGTTGGTGGGGTGGCTCCAGGCGCAGCGCGTACTCCAGCTGAACGGGCGGGACGTGTCCCAGGTGGCCCCGCGCCTGCTCGAGCTGGCGGACCCACGCGTCACCCTGGTCGACATGGCCTCGGGCCACTTCTACGCGGGCTCGGAGGGGGTCGCCGCGCTGGTGAACGCACTCTGGGGCACGCAGCACACGGCGGGGAACATCCGCGAGGTGCTCTCCTCGGGGCTGCCTCCCTGAGGCCGCGTGGGCGGCGTCGTCGGATTGCAACCTCGATACTGCTGTAGGCTCCAGGGTGGACCCGTGGGTGGGTGGGTCCCCCGATGCCGAAAGGAGCCTTTGCATGAGGTGCGTGTCCTCGTCGTGGAGTTCCCCTGTCCGGATGCTGTTCGCGGTGACGCTGCTCTGTGTCGGCGCGGCTCGCGCGGAGTCGAGCGAGGCGGTGGTCTGTGATGCGAGTCCTCCCGCGGAAGCCCTGTTCTGTTACGAGGGGGACTGCATCGGAGACGGTGATTGCTGGGCCCTGTGTCCCATTGCCCGGAGCGTCTTCTGCAACTCGAACAATGTCTGTGAGTTCGATGTGGGAGGCGGAGGGGGTGGCGGTGGTGACCCGGTGTGCGAGATGCAGGAGTGTTCCGAAGACAGGCACTGTGTCTGCAACGGGCGTCCGGGCTCGTGTGGGCCCGACTCCATCTGCCAGTTCTGAGGTCGTGGTGACCCAGGTTTGATTGCAATCGCGGTGCTTCTGTACCTTCCGTGCGGGCCGTGCATCGACGCGCGGCCCGCACGCGTCGAAAGGAGCATCGCCATGAAGTTCCTTCGCAAGCAGCTTCCCTGGAGTGTCGCCGTCCTTCTGGCAGTGTCGGCCGTCGTCTTCGGTGGGACCCCGGCGAGCGCCGAGTCCTCCGAGGACGCGGTCTGTGACCAGGCCGCGTCAGGCGCGACGGAGACGGGCCTGTCCGCCTGCTACCAGTCGTTCTGCAATGAAGAGAGTGATTGCTGGAACGCGTGTCCTGGCGCGCTGAGTGTCTCGTGCACGCAGGGCGTTTGTTACTACCAGCAGCCGGGCGGCGGTGGCGGCGGTGGTGGGTCCGTCTGCCCCATGAGCTTCTGCTCCGAGGACTTCCACTGTCAATGCAAGGGATACACGGGGGTCTGCGGCTCTGACAACCTCTGCTACTACTGAGGTCCGTTGACTCGCTGGGGACGGCGGCCAAGCAGCGCCGTCTCCAGTCCACTCAGGCAGCTCACGCGAGCCGAGGAGTCTTCGCGGCGGCGCGGGCCATGGCGCCCACCACCAGGTGGTGGAACGGGCGGATGACGTTGAAGTACACGGGCCCCGCCCAGTTCCGGTAGCGCACCACGGTGACGACGTGGAAGCGCCGCGGGAGCTCCTGTCCCGGCTCCACCGTCACGGCGAGGACGGCGTCCAGGTGCGAGTCCTCCGCGCCCGCCACCCAGACCCGCTCCTCCTCCGCGTGGCGGACGGTGAAGAAGGCGGCGGCGCCACCTCGGCGCATCGGTACGTCCTGGGCCCTGAGTCGCGTGGGCCGAGGCACGGTGAGCTGACGCATCCCGAGCAGCCGGACGAAGCCTCCGCGCACGCGGTACAGCGCGGTCATCCAGGCGGGCTGGTAGGACATGAGCCCGGCGATGAACTCGCGCAGGGACACCTCCGACTCCACCGTCTTCACGTCCACGTGGTCGGCGCCGTCGACGAACTCGCGAGGCAGCTCGGGCGGCGCGCTCGCGGGACGTCTTCGCGCGAGGGCGTGGAGGCCCAGGGGGAAGAGCACCCAGGCCCCCGTCACCGGCATGGGCACCACGCAGAAGACGCCGAGCCCCCACAGCCCCCAGCCGAAGAGCGAGGGCGGCGGCCGGCCCGTCTCGCGCTCCACCGCTCGGGCCAGGGCGCCCAGCAACATGAAGCCCCAGCCGGAGACCAGGAACCAGAAGGCCGCGGCCCGTGGCCCCAGGTCTCCGTCGAGGCTGGCGACGACCCCCGCCCGGACCATCTCCGACAAGGGCTCGCGATAGAGCACCAACCCCACGAGCTGGTGCATCACCCCGGTGAGCAGCAGCAACGTCCCCGTCGTCACTCGCATGCGCGGACTCCCGTTCCGAGATACGGCGCCGGATGTCCATACGGTACCGTATGGATGAGTCCTAACGTGGAGGCGGTCCTGGACGCCAGCGCGGAGGTCCGCCAGACTTCGCCCGCCGATGAGCCGCGCTTCTTCACGCCCGCCGAGTCCCCCTGCCTTCCGGACGCTCACGGAGATTCGCGCCCGCCGTCGAGGGCCGGGGCTGACGGCCGATGACTGGGCCGACGCGGCGCTGTGGAGTCTCGTCGACGGCGTGGACGCGCTGTCGGTCGAGCGACTGGCGCGCGCGCTGGGTGTGACGAAGGGGAGCCTCTACTGGCACTTCGAGGGGCGGGAGGCGCTGCTCCGGGCCGCGCTCGCACGGTGGGAGCAGCTGGCGACGGGAGACGTCATCCGCCGGTTGGAGCAGCTCCCGACGCCGCGCGAGCGGCTGAGCCAATTGCTCTCGGTGACGTTCGAGCCAGGGCCCGTGGGGCGCATCGAGGTGGCCATCGCCGCGGCGGCCGCGAACCCGCTCATCCAGCCCGTGCTCGCCCGCGTGTCGCGTCGGCGCATCGACTACGTCGTGGCCCTGTACCGGGAGATGGGGCTGTCCTCGCGCGAGGCCCGCTCCTGGGCGCTCCAGGCCTACTCCACCTACGTGGGGTTGCTGCACTTGGCCATCGCGAGCCCGGACACCCTGCGCTCGGCCCGCGAGCGCGCCGACTACCTCCAGCACCTCTCCCGGGCCTTGATGCCGCCCTGAGCCCCGGACGGACGTCGGTACGCCCCGTCCAGGGCTCGGGACCTCGTCTTACGGCGTCACGGTGCGCGTGCCGGTGAACTCGATGCGGCGCACCTCTCCGCCTCCGGCGTACGTCGTGTAGTAGAGCGCCTGGCGCGTACCCGACGGACCGAAGCGCAGCGTCACCGCGGAGCCGGAGCCCAGGCCCGTGGCGAACGCATCCACCGTCACCGCGCCGCCCGTGCCGCGCACCAGCTTGAACACCTTCCCGCAGATGTAATCACTGAAGAAGTACGCGTTGTCGTCCGCGTTCGCCCACGCTCCAGGCGGCGCGAACGCCCCTCCCGTGATGGAGTTGCAGTTCTGGAACGGCGAGCCCGTGGGGTTGGTGCCGCGCTTGTAATCGAAAATCGGGTTCGTCATCCCCGCCGGAGGCGCGCCGCAGTCGGTGGTGGAGTTGTTCGCGCAGTGCCCCTCGCGCGTGTTCCAGCCGTAGTCCGCGCCCTTGATGCCCTCGTCAATCTCCTCCCACACGCTCTGGCCCACGTCGTTGATGAAGAACGTGCTGGTGCCCGGCTGGAAGGCGAAGCGGAACGGGTTGCGCAGGCCCGTGGCGTAGTTCTCCTGGCAGGGCCCCGTGCCCGTCGGCACGCCCGCGGGATTGCCACAGCGCCGGCTGCCCGCCGTCGCGTACCAGGGGTTGTCCGTGGGCGCGGTGCCGTCCTTGCGGATGCGCAGCATCTTCCCGAGCAGCACGTCCAGCCTGCGCGCCGTGGTGTTCTGCCCCGCGCAGCGGCTCGGGTCCCCGAGCTGACAGCCGCCGTCTCCCACGCTGATGTAGAGCAGCCCATCCGGACCGAAGTGCAAATCACCGCCGTTGTGATTGCCACCCGTGGAGGGGATGTTGTCGAGCAGCACCACCTCGCTCGACGGGCTCACCACGTTCGTGCTCGGCAGCGTGAAGCGCGAGACCCGGTTCACCGCCACGTTGGCGATGTTCGTCGTGCACGTGTTGAACTTGTTGAACGTGTAATAGAGGAAGATGTGCCCGGTGGTGGCGAAGTCCGGGTCCACCGCCACGCCCAACAGGCCGCGCTCCGAGTTGGTGCACAGCACCGCGGAGAGGTTCAGCGCCGGCGTCGCCAGCAGCACGCCCCCGCTGAAGACGCGCAGCTGGCCCGTCTGCGTGGTGATGAGCAGCCGCCCATCCGGCGTGAAGGCGAGCGCCGTGGGACGGGCGATGGCCGTCACCTGTGCGTCCGTGTACGACGGGGGCAGGGTGATGGCCGCGCTGGAGGTCCCCAGGCCCTCCGGGGCCGGGGACTCATCCGACGCGGGCTCCGGCGCGCAGGCCGGGGCCACGAGGAACAGGGACAGCAACACCGCGAAACGACAGGACCCAGGTGTCATGGTGCACTCCTGAAGGAGGGGATGAGGCACCTGGGTTTTGCTGCTTAATCTTGATTTTCGCGAGTCTGAACGACGCCCCTGTCGAGGGGTGAACGCTGGGGGTGGGGCCCCCGGAAGCGAGGGCCCCGAGCCAGGCCTTTAGCGCCGACGGTCGCCGTCACCCCGACCGCGTCCACCGTGGTGGCGCTCTCCGCCGCGAACGGGCGTGGCGTCGTGGACGCGCGGCGAGGCGCGGTGGCTGGGGGCGCGCCAGCGCTCGTGGCGCTCCGGCCCGCGGTTGTTGCTCTTCCAGCGGTCATCGCGGCCGCGCCACGAGTCGTCACGGCGGTGGTGGCTAGGGCCCGGCGAGGCGCGGTGGTAGTAGGTCGGCGAGCGCCAGACGCGGTCATGGCGGTAGTAGTGGCCGGAGGCGCGCCACGGACGGTGGTTGTAGTAGCGGACGGCCGGCGCGCGGTACCACGTGTGCGCGAAGTAGTTGGGGTGGCCCCAGCGCACGGACACGCGGGCGTGGCGGAAGACGGGCACGGTGACGTGCAGCGAGCCGCGCGGCGCCCAGCCTCCGCTGACGAAGTGCCAGGACAGTCCGCGCTGCACCCAGCGGGGCGAGACGAAGACCAGGCCCGCGCGCGGCGGGGCGGCCCAGGTGCCATCCACCCAGTCCCAGTTGTTGCCGGACCAGTACCAGTAGCCGGGCTCCCAGGTGAGGTCGGAGGCGGGCGCGGCCGGGCGGACCTCCTGGCGCGGCGCGGGAGGCGCCTGCTGCACGGAGAGGGCCTCGGAGGACACGGCGATGGGAATCTCCACCTCGGTGGTGCCCCGTCGCGCCCAGCCGCCGGAGACCCAGTACCAGGCCCCCCGGTCCTCCTCCCAGTAGCCGTTCACGAACTGGTAGCCGTCCATCGGGGCCAGCCAGGTGCCCTGGTTGAAGCGCCACTCGTCGCCGTCCCAGTACCAGTGCCCGGAGGCCCACACCGCGCCGGCATAGGGCCTGCGCGAGGGCTGCTCGCTGGGCAGCGACGGAGGAGGCTGGGGCGCCATGGGGGCGACCTCCTCGTCGGAGTCGTCGTCGAACTCGCCTTCGCCGTACTCGCGGCCGTCGTACGAGGGGTCCGCGGCGGGCACTGGCGTCGTCTGCGCCTGAACCACCGGGGCCGACAGCAGGGCCACCATCCAGAGCCAGCTTCGAGGACTCATGACGTCTTCTCCAGGTTGAGAATCCAGCGCCCCGTCAGAGGGGCACCTCACGCCCTACGGACGCAGGGAGGGGCCCCCGTATTCAACCCGGGAGCCCCTCACAGGTCGACCCGCCTCGCTGGGAGAGCGGGCGGACAGGCAGGCGTGCCTACTGCTTCACCAGGAACATCTCCCGCGTCTGGATGAGGTCCACGTCGCCGGTGAAGCCGGAGAACTGCTCGTACTGACGGGGCGCGACGCGCGCGCGGGGCAGCCGCAGCGACTCGGTGATGGTGAGCGTCGCGCCCTCCTGCTTCTCGGTGCGGGTGAAGTGGCCGAAGGGGTTCTTCACGTCGAGCGTGGGCTGCGGGTCCGGCAGCCTCCAGCCCGAGGGCAAGGACAGCGTCACCTGCGTGCTGCTGGCCTCGGTGTTGTCGATGTAGAGCGGCGTGCGGCGGCTGCTCAGCTGCACGTAGCGGCGGCCCAGCTGCGCGGGGAAGGTGAGGGGCCCCAGCGCCATGCGCCTGTCGCCCTCCAGCCGTCCGAAGCGCGGCACGGTGAACTCGTAGCGCAGCACGAAGGGCGCGCCCACCTGGTCCTGGTGGTCCAGCGTGACGCTGGAGAGCGCCGCGCCGCCGAAGTAGCGCGCCACCGCGCCCTGGAGCGCCTGGTTGCGGCTCTCCGCCGACAGCTGGTTGAAGGCCTCCGCCAGCTGCGCCGCCTCGAAGCCCGTGTACGTCTCCTCGCCCTTGCCGCTCAGCTTGCCGTCGGCGTCGAGCGACAGCGTCAGGCGCACCTGCTTGCCCGTGGACTGCCGGGTCGCGGGCGTCTTCACCACCTCCAGCTTCTTGCCCGGCTCCGGCAGCAGGTACGCCGTCAGCTCGCCCATGGCGAACTCCGGCAGCTCACCGAAGGGCCCGTAGCGCACCGACGTGTCCACCCACACCGGCGCGCTCCCCGGCACCTCCACGCGCAGCGCCGCGTAGGGCAGCAGGCTGTCGTTGGGGAACAGGTACTCGGCCGGGTCCACGTTGAAGGTGCGCACCGCCGCCACGCGCGAGGGGATGCCCAGCTCCTCCAGGCCCGCCTTCAGCACCGTCAGCCGGCTGCCCCGGTCCTGCGCCACCGTGGACGCCGCGGACTGGCCCAGCCCGTTGTCCCGCCCGGAGAAGCGCTGCATCACCGCCGCGTGCAGCGCCTTGACCGCCTCCAGGCCCTCCTTGCCCTGGGTGGCCTCGCGGGTGAAGCGGACGACCTCCGCGGTGCGCGCCCAGCGCTCCTGGAAGGCGTCGCCGTAGACGCGCGCCAGGCTGTCGTTGCCCGTGGCGCCCGCGCCCACCATGACGAAGGGCAGGTACTCGTTGCCGGAGGGCGGCGCGTCCGGCTCGGGGATGAACGGCGGCACGCGGCGCGCCTCGTAGTGGAAGACCTCCTCGTCGCCCCTCACCGTGGGCTGGGGCGCCTTCATCGCGTGCGCGTCCACCTTCATGCCCGTGCCCTTGGGCGCGGCCACCGTGTACGTGGTCCACGCGTTGGGCTGGTTGGCGATCTGGAAGTAGAACGCGGACGCGGTGAAGCCCGGCTGCGCGGGGCCGCGAGGGCTCTCCGCCAGCAGGTACTCCACCTGCACGCTGTCACCCACCTGCACGCCGGGCAGGCTCACCGTGTCCTTGCCCTCGATGTTCTCCGGCTCGAGCACGCGCCCGTCCGCCTTCAGCGTGCGCAGCGCCAGCACCTGGGCGCCGCGGGGCACGTTGACCTCCGCGATTTCCTGCACGCCCGACTGCTCCAGCGCCTTCTGGATGGTGTGGATGCGGTTGACGATGCTGCCGTCCGGGTACACGCGCACCGCCGCGGCATCCAGGACGAACACCGCCGCCCCGCCGGTGACGGGCTCCGCGTCGTAGGAGCGCAGCGCCTCCTGCCCGTCGATGGCGAACTCCTGCAGCAGCTCCTTGCCCGTCTTCGCGCGCTCCACCGCGCGGCGCAGCGCCAGGTCGTCTCCCTCCAGCGCCAGCGCCTTCTCGCGCAGCGCGAGCGCCTCGGCGCTCTTGCCCGAGTACTCGCGCACGTCCGCCATGCGCTTGAGCAGCTCCGTGTTGCGCGGCCACGTCACCGCCAGCTTCTCCAGCACGGCGATGGCGTCGTCGTGGCGACGCAGGCCCACGTAGAGGCTCGACAGCGACGTGCCCGCGCTCACGCTCGTGGGGTCCCGCGCGAGCAGCTGCGCGTACTCGCGCGCGGCGGCCTCCAGGTCCCCGCGCGTGCGCGCATGGTCCGCGCGCCGCGCCGCGACGCCGGGGCAGTCCTGCTGCGCCTCCACCAGCGTGTTGGAGCGCTCCACCGCGTCGCGCCGCCGCGCCAGGTTGTACTGGAGCCCCAGCGCTTCACACAGCTGCGGCTGGAGCTGCAGCGCGGTGGCCAGCGACTCCTCCGCCAGCGCGTCCACGTCCAGCGTGAGCGCCGCGCGCGCGCGCATCAGGAACAGCGGGAAGCCCGGGGGCTGCACCGCCTCGCTCGCCGTCTTCAAGGTCTCCAGCGCGCTCGCCGCCTGTCCGTCGTCCATGAACAGGTCCGCGCGCAAGAGCAGCGCGGCCACGTTGCCCGTGTCCTTGGACAAGAGCGCCTCCAGGTCCCGCGTGGCCCGGCCGCGCGCCACCTTGGCGGGCACCGTCCGGTCCGTCGCGGCCACCTCCGCGCGCAGCGACAGGAGCGCGGGCGTCGTCGCCTCCACGCCCGCCATCAGCCGCCGGGCGCCGTCCGCGTCGCGCATCAGGCCGTCGCGCGCCGCGAGGAACGTGGAGAGCAGCTCCCCCGCCTCGCCCGCGAGCACGTCCTTGAAGTCCTTCGCGGTGGGGTACACGCCCTTCGCCTCGGCCACCGAGGGCGCGCTGCCCCACGTCGCGGGCGCGGCGCCGGTGGCCGCGGTGAAGCGCACGTTGGCGGGCTGGCCGTCCTCGCGCAGCAGGGAGAACGACAGCACGCCGGAGGTGCCACCCTTGAGCTGGCGCACGATGATGCGGTGCTTGCCCGCGGACAGCTTCACCGCGCGGCCGGCGACGGTGGAGGTGGCCTGCGTCCACGCGGCGCGCTCCAACACCGGCGCGCCGTCCACCACCACCTGGTGCGAGGCGGCGCTCACCGAGCGCGCCACGTAGGTCGCCGCCTCCGGCACCTCCGCGTCGAAGGCCATGAGGTACACGTCGCCCTCGCTCGGCTCACCGCCCAGGTCCAACCGGCCGTCCGGCGCCAGCAGCTTGCGCGTGGGCAGCGCCCCGAAGGCGCCGGTGAAGGGCCCCGCGAGCGAGCCGCCCTGGCCGGTGGGCCACGCCTCGTCCCACGACAGGACATGGAAGGGGGAGAAGGGCCCCACGAGCGTCGCCTCGGACACGCCGCCCAGCTCCTTCAGCACCGCGTCGCGCGTCTTCGTGTCCCCGCGCGTCACCGCGACCGACAGCCGCGCGCCGCGCAAGAGGTACGCCGTCTCACCCGAGGCGCCCGAGGCGAGCGCCTTCTGCGCCGCCGCCAGGATGGCGTCATCCAGGGGGGGCGCGGTGCCCACGGTGTCCAGCGCGAAGCGCGCGCCGATGAGCGCCAGGGGGTGCGTGGGGGCGCGCGTCACCACCTCCAGCGCGGCCACGAGCGCCCGGTCCGGCCGCCCCGCGCGGCGCGCGAGCAGGTGCTGCCCCATGAGCGCGTACGGGTCCGCCGGGTCCTTCGCCACGGCCGCGTCGAAGCGCTGCTGCGCCACCGCGGCGTCACCTTCCATCAGGTACGCGTGGAAGCCGGCGAAGGCGAGCGTGCGCGCCTCGCCCGTGCCGGAGCGCGCTTTCTCCGCGGCGCTCTCCAGCACGCGCGGCGCGACACTGGTGGTGGGGGAGTGGGAGCAGCCCGTGAGGCCGGCGACGAGTGCGAACGCGGTCAGGCCGCGGCGGAAGGTGCGCATAGGAGTGCCGAGGGATAATGCAATCCCCCGTCACTGGCCATATTCCCCTGCGGAACTCTGTCGCCTTCGGGCCCGTCTAGCGGCGCTTGCCGTTCTTGGGCGCCGGCTTGACGGGCTGCTTCTTGGGGGGCGGGGGAGGCGCCTTCTTCGGCACCACGGCCTTGGCGGGCACCGCCGCGGCCACCTTGGGCGGGGCCGGGGTGGGGGGCGGGGGCACCGGCGCCGTCGTCCCTCCGGGCGGCGACTGCTTGAGCACGTAGGTGATGCCCGCCACGCGGCAGGTGCCCTCGATGCAGCCGAAGCCGGGGAAGGGCGCGTCGCCGAACTGCTCCACCCAGCCTGGGCCCAGCACCAGCGGCTCGAAGAGCGCGCGGCGGTCCTTGCCCGTGCCCAGGAACGCCTCCAGCCGCCCTTCCGCGTCCACCGCCAGCTCCACGTTCACCGGGCCGCCCTTGGGGGACTCGATGCCGAGCATGGCGCCCCGGCGCTCGCCGAGCGCCCACTCCAGCCGCAGGGGTTCGCCCACGCCGTTGTGCACCAACGCCACGTAGCGGCCCGTGCTGCCGAGCAGCAGCATGGACGCGGTGGGCGGGGGCGAGGGCTGATAGAGGCTGAACATGTCGCGCAGGCGGCGCTCGAAGGTGAGCGGGGGCGCCTCCGTGAGCAGCTGGGCGGTGAGGCTGAGGCTGTCGCCGTCCCGGCGCGTGACGTCCACGCGCACCCGGCCCACGCCCTGCTCGTCGTCCTGCCAGGGGAAGACGAGCGTCTTGTCCTCGAGCGTGACGGGGCGCCCGGCCACCACCAGGCTCTGCTCCGCCAGGCCCTCGCCCAGGGTGAGCCTGCGCCGCTCGGGGTTGGACTCCTCGCGCCCGGGCACCGGCTGGATTCGCGGCTCGCCCAGGTACGCCATGAGGGTGGCGCCCGGGGCGGTGGCCGCGCGGCGCTCGCCGCTCAGGTAGAAGGCCGTGCCCAGCACGAAGCTCGCCGCCAGCACCATCACCACCGCGGCGGCCTGCATGGTGGTGCGCACCACCTTGCGCACGCCCGCCTTGAAGCGCTGCACCCGCGTCTGCTTCACCGGCAGCATCGACGGCAGGCTGCCGGGGACCAGGAGCTCCAGGTCCGCGATGAGCGCCGCCACCGACGGGTAGCGGTCCTCCGGGTCCGGCTTGAGGCACTTGGTGACGATGCCGTCCAGGCGCGCGTCCAGCCCGGGCTTGCGCTGCGAGGGCGGGTCGAACGTGCCCAGCGGCACCTCGCCGGTGAGCCACTCGTAGAGGATGACGCCCAGGGAGAAGATGTCCGCGCGCGCGTCCGCGTTCTTGGCGTCCACGCGCTGCTCGGGCGCCATGTACGACAGCGTGCCCATGGACACGTGCGTGGACGTCAGCGCGTAGCGCGACGAGGGGCTGGCGTCATCCAGGAACGAGGCGAGCCCGAAGTCCGACACCTTGGCGATGCCGCCGGCCTGCTGGTCCAGCAGGATGTTCTCCGGCTTCAGGTCCCGGTGGATGACGCCGCGGCCGTGCGCGTACTCGATGGCCCGACAGATTTCGAGCATGCGCCTGAGCGCGCCCATCATGTCGAACTGGGACTGGCGGATCAGCTCGCGCAGCGACGGGCCGTCCACGAACTCCATCACCAGGTAGTAGGTGGCGTCCGTCTTCCCCTTGTCGACGATGGAGACGACGTGGGGATGGCTCAGCGCGGCGAGCGCCGCGGCCTCCTTCTGGAAGCGCGCGATGAAGGACGGGTCCTTCGCCAGCTCCGCGTTGAGCAGCTTCACCGCCACCGTGCGGCCGAGCGACAGCTGGGTGGCCTTGTGGACCTCGCCCATGCCTCCGGTGCCCACGAGCTTTTCGAGGCGGTAGCCGCTGATGAGGTCCGGGGAACGAGGCCGGCTGATCGCCGTCGGGTCGATGGAGGACATGGCGGTAGACAGGGGGCCGCCAGGGTAGCAGAAACCCTCGACGCACGGGGCCAGGGCTCGAAGGGGTGGGGTCGCCCGCGCCCTCGGCCGCCCGGCGACCAGGGGCTAGTGACCCGACGCCGGCGTGCGGCCCACCGCCGCCCGGAGGCTGTTGCGCACCTGGTCCAGCGAGGAGCGCATCTGCCCGTGGCGCACCGACGCCGCCACCGCCCGGGACAGCGACTTGAGCAGCGACACGTCCTCGGGCTTCCAGGCCCGGGGCTGCCGGCAGTCCTCGAAGACCGCCACGCCCCACCACTGCTGACGCGAGGGGTTGATGGGGCACAGCAGGATGGAGTGCGTCCCCTGCCGCTCCAGCAAATCACGCATCATCGGCGGGGCGTCACGGGTGGGGCACGCCACCACCATTCCCGCCTCCAGCATGTCCACCCAGCCCGGCGCGAAGTCCCGGAACGAGAACGCGCGCAGCACGGGGTTGGCCAGGGGCGACGCGGTGGGCGGCTCCGCCCAGGCGTAGCGCAGGTCCGTCACGAACCGGCCGTACGTCTGCGACACCCGGTTCTCGAAGATGTAGGCCCGGTCCACGCCCATCGCGTGACCCACCATGCTCAGCGACTCCATCGCCGTGGCGGGGCACAGGCCCTTCTCCAGCAACAGCTTCGAAGCTTCCGACACCTTCGAGAAGGCTTCCACCATGGGGGTGACTCCAGGAAAAAACGGATTTGCAATGGGGTTCCGCAAGTATCCGGAACCGACTGTCATCCTCTGAAGTCACATTAAGCGCGATTACTGTGTTTCTGTCAAATCCCAGTTTTGCTGAAAATCAAGAGTTCGTGACGAAGACAATGACCCGGGCGGGGTGTAGATGACACAGGAGTCTTTCCGAGGGAGGGAGCCTGGCGGTGAAGTGTCCGGGTGACAACAGACCCCGAAATGCCACGAGGGCGCCCCCCTTGGAAAGGGCGCCCTCGCGTGGATTCCTCGAAGTGAGGAAATCGAGACTACTTGGTCTCGGCGGCCGTCTCGGCCTTGGGGGCCTTCTTGGCCTTCTTGCCCTTGGCGGGCTTGGTCTCGGCGGCGGGCTTGGCCTCGGCCGTCTCGGGCTTGGCCTCCTCGGCCTTCATCTCGGCGGCGGGAGCGGGCTGCGCCTCGGCGGCGGCCGGCTTGGTCTCCGCGGCGGCCGGAGCAGGGGTGTTGGCAAACGCGGTGGCGGCGGCGAGCAGGGCGGCGGCGAACACGGTCTTCATGGAATGCTCCGTTGAGGCAGGACGACGCAGGATTGCGGCGTATCAGCGGGCAGACGCTTGAGCAGCGGGCGTGCCAGCGAGGCTTTCCGAGGGAAGCGCGTGCGCTTTCGCGGACGCGCTGGGGAGGAAATCCTCAGTTGAAGCTCCAACATTGGGGGCTTGCTCCCCAGACGGGCGCTTGTCGCTTTGACGACACCGGGCCACTTGAGCAAGCTGCGCACGCGTCCTTTGCTGCAACAGGACACGAGCCCGTCGCACCTCGTCGCGAATCTCTCGCGACCGCGGCGCGGGAGAGACGGTGTATGCGGTCCCTGGGGTTCGCGATGGCGACGGCGGTGGCATGGCTGGCGACAGGGTGCGCGCGAATCCCGCCTGAGCGCCTGGAGGCGCAGGTGCTGGAGACGCTGCACTGGCAGCGCCAGTACGAGGCGGAGCGCGAGCGCATGGAGTCGGTGGCGGTGAAGCTGGCGGCGCTGGAGGCGGCCATCGAGCGGCTCAAGCAGGAGCGCGCGGAGGCGGAGCAGGGGCGCGCGGCGCTGATGGAGGAGCTGGCGCGCACGGAGGCCGACCGGCACGCGCTGGAGGAGCACAACACGCAGCTGCTCGCGCGGGAGCGGGAGCTCAACGAGCTGCGGGAGATGCACGAGCAGCTGTCGGATGTCTTCTATGAGTCGGCGCTGGAGCGGGCGCGGCGGCGGTTGCCGTCGGCGCGGCAGCCGGATGCTCCGGCGGCAGGCGACGGGACGGCGGCGCCCTGACGGTAAGGACGCGGGGCCTCTGCCCGTGCTCCGTGGTACAGGACGACCCTGGTGAGCACCCGCAAGTCCATCCGCGGCTATCGCGCCGGCTTCTTCTTCGTGGTGGCCCTGTTGTCGGCCGTCACGGCCTTCATGTTGTGGACGGAGGTGCGCACGGGCGCGCAGGTGGACGCGCTGGTGAAGCAGGCGCTGGAGCGCGCCGGCCTCATCGGGCGCATCCGCGTGGACGCGCTGTCGCTGGAGTCCGCGATTGAGGCGCACATCCGCGCGACGGACGACTCGGAGCGCCGCGCGGCCGACGCGGTGATGGAGGAGATCCTCACCGACATCCGCTTCGCCTCGGAGGCGTACACGCGCAACCTGCCCTCGGGCGACAAGGCGATGTGGGAGCGCTTCAACGCCGCGTGTCAGGGGCTGGCGGACCAGGTGCGCACGGCGGCGGTGTTCTCGCAGCGGCGCGAGGCGGACCGGGCGCGCCGTCACCTGGCCGAGCGCATCCGTCCGGTGGCCGCGCAGCTGGACGCGCTGGGCGAGTCCCTGTCGGAGGAGAACGCGAACGAGGCCCGCCGGCTGGTGGGGCGGCTCGCGGACCTGCGCGTGCGCAACACGGCGCTGGGCGCGGGCACCACCCTCTTCGCCATGCTGCTGTCGGTGCTGATTGGGTGGCACATCACGCGGCTGCTCAAGCGCCAGGACGCGACGATTCAGGGGCAGCTCGAAGAGCTGGGGCGGCACAACCAGGAGCTGGATGCCTTCACGCGCCGCGTGGCGCACGACCTCATCAGCCCGCTGGCGCCGCTCAAGGGCTACCTGACGCTCATCCGCCGCACGGGCGCGGTGAAGGACGCGGGCGCGCTGGAGATGCTGGCGCAGTGCGAGTCCAGCGCGGTGCGCATGGGGGAGCTCATCGAGGCGCTCTTGCGCTTCTGCCGCGCGGGCACGCGGGGCGAGCGCACCGTGGGCGAGCTGGACACGGCGGTGACGACGGTGTTGTTGGAGGTCTCGCAGGTGGCGGCGCTGCAGAACGTGGCGCTGGACCGGACGCTGGAGGCGGGCGTGGCGGTGGACTGCCCGGGGCAGCTGTTGCAGGTCGCCGCGCGCAACCTGCTGACGAACGCGGTGAAGTACTCGGCGGGGCGGCCCGACGCGAAGGTGACGGTGAGCGTGGCGACGGAAGGGGCGGACGCGGTGCTGGAGGTGGCGGACAACGGCATCGGGATGGGACCGACGGTGTTGACGTCGTTGTTCCAGCCGTTCTTCCGCGCGCCGGAGGTGCGCTCGCTGCCGGGGCATGGGTTGGGGTTGGTCACCACGAAGCGGGTGGTGGAGGCGCACGGGGGGACGCTGGCGGTGCGCTCGGAGGAGGGGAAGGGGACGCGTGTGGTGGTGCGCTTCCCGAAGGTCGCGCGGCAGACGGTGGGAAGCGCCGTCACGTCCGCGGAGTCGTCCACGGCTTCCGCAATCCGTAAGGTGGCTTCGTGAGCTCAGCGCGCATCCTCGTCGTGGACGATGACCCTCAGGCGAGGGATTTGCTCCAGCGGCTCCTCGGGCCGCTCGGCTCGGTGGCGCAGGCGGCGCACCCCCGGGCCGCGCAGGAGAAGCTGGCGGAGGGCGCGTTCGACCTGGTGCTCACCGACATGGCCATGCCCGAGCCGGGGGATGGACTGAAGGTGCTGGCGGAGGTGAAGGCGCACCTGCCAGACACGCCGGTCATCGTGGTGACGGCGTTCGGCAACATCGAGGGCGCGCTGGACAGCATCCAGCTGGGCGCGTTCGACTACCTGGCCAAGCCCTTCGACGTGGATGCGATTCTGCGCATCGCGCGCCGGGCGCTCGAGCAGAAGCGCCTGGTGGAGGAGAACCGCTCGCTGCGTCAGCAGGTGGACCGCACGGCGCTGGTGGGGCGCAGCCCCGCGCTGCTGGAGGTCTACAAGCAGGTGGCCCGCGCGGCGGCGAGCAACGTGCCGGTGCTGATTACGGGCGAGACGGGGACGGGCAAGGAGATGGTGGCGCGGGCGCTGCACAAGCGCTCGCCGCGCTCGACGGGGCCGTTCATCCCGGTGGACTGCGGGGCCATCACCGAGTCGCTGATGGAGAGCGAGCTGTTCGGCCATGCGAAGGGCAGCTTCACGGGCGCCTCGGGCGCGCGGCGGGGGGTCTTCGAGGAGGCGAACGGCGGGACGCTCTTCCTGGATGAGATTGGCGACGTGGGGATGAAGGTGCAGTCGCAGCTCCTGCGCGTGCTGCAGGAGGGCGAGATTCGCCGGGTGGGCGAGAGCGTGCCGGTGAAGGTGGACGCGCGCGTGGTGGCGGCGACGAACAAGGATTTGAAGGAGCGGGTGTCGGAGGGCGTGTTCCGCGAGGACCTGCTGTACCGGCTGGACGTGGTGCACCTGCACCTGCCGCCGCTGCGCGAGCGGCGCGAGGACATCCCGGCGTTGGTGCAGCACTTCGCGTCGCGGCACGCGCGGGGTGGGGTGAGCCCGGTGGTGACGTCGGAGGCGATGGGGCGGCTGACGGCGTACGACTGGCCGGGCAACGTGCGGCAGTTGGAGAACGTGGTGGCGCGGGCGCTGGCGCTCAACGTGACGGGGGTGCTGGGGCCGCAGGACTTCCCGGAGCCGATTGGAGATGCGCCCAAGCGGCTGACGGGGCTCGCGGGGGACATGCCGAGCCTCGCGGAGCTGTCGCGTCGGTATGCCGCGCACGTGCTCCAGGCGGTGGGTGGAAACAAGAGCGAGGCGGCGCGCCTGCTCGATGTGGACCGCAAGACGCTCTACAAGCTGCTGGATGGCGCGGGCACGGAGACGTCGGAGGCGTAGGCGCTTCGGGTGAGTCCGGAGCGCGCGGCGACCGTGTGCAGCGCGCCTGCCGATGCGCTCGTGCGCGGTCGTTCGTCATCAGGGTTCCGCTGCGCCTGCGAAGGGCCGCTCCGGGTGCATGCGAGCTGTCCTGTGATGGAGCGTGTCGCTGCGATGCGCCTTGTCTGGAGCCGTGGAGCCCTCGCAGACTCCGGGCCGTGAACGCGCGCTCCTTGTCGACGTTGGCCCTCCTCATCACCTCCACGCAGACCGCCTGTGTCTCGCCGCAGAAGGGGCGCGAGGAGCTGCCCGTGGAAGAGCCCGGGGCTCCGGCGCGGCTGTGGCGGCGCAGCGCGAGCGAGCGCGACTTCGAGCGCTTCACCCGCGAGGGCACGGCGGTGTCGGCCGACGGCGCGCTCGTGCTGGAGGCCTCGGCGCGAACCGACAGCGCGCCCGTGCCCGCGGGTCGGCTGGAGGATGGGAGCACGCGCTATCACGAGGCGACCTACCGACTGGGCAGCGCCGTCTCCGAGGTGCAGCTCGTGCCGGGGGGCTTCAACAGTGTCATCCCATCCTTCGATGCGCTGACGCCTCCGGGCACGTGGGTGAAGGTGACGTTGGCCGCGCGCATCGAGGGTGCCTGGACGAAGGACTACCACCTGGGGGTGTGGGCCTTCGACAAGGAGCCCGTGGCCCGGCACAGCGTGGAGGGACAGGGCGACGCGGACGGGCAGGTGTTCACCGACACGCTCAACCTCAAGCGTCGCGCGGATGCGCTGCGGATGACGGTGTGGCTGTTCTCGTCGAATCCGGAGGCCTCGCCGCGTGTGCGCGCATTGTCGGCGGCGGTGAGCGACAAGCAGGGTGTCGCTTGGGATGGCGGGGGCGACAGGAACGTCTGGGGGACGGTGCTGGAGGTGCCCGGCCACTCGCAGATGCTGTACCCGGAGGGGGGCCCGGTGTGGTGCTCGCCGACGTCCACCACGATGCTGCTCGCGTACTGGGGACGCCGGTTGGGTCGGCCCGAGCTGGTGACCACCGTGCCGTCGTCGGCGGACCGGACGTATGACTGGGTCTACAAGGGCACGGGGAACTGGGCCTTCAACACGGCGTATGCCTCCGCGATGGGAGACGGCGCGCTGCATGGCGCGGTGTTGCGGCTGGATGGCTTCGCGCAGGTGGAGCGGCTCATCGCCGCGGGCATCCCGGTCAGCATCAGCATCGCCTACGAGGAGGGCGAGCTCACCGGCTCACCGGTGCGCAGCTCCGATGGGCACCTCATCGTGCTGAAGGGGTTCACGCCGGAGGGCGACGTCGTGTGCAACGACCCCGCGTTCAAGACGGACGAGACGGTGTCGGTGACGTACAAGCGAGAAGAGCTGTGGCGTGCGTGGCAGCACTCGCGTGGCGCGACCTATGTGCTGTGGCCCGCGGGGACCGCGCTGCCCTCGGAGCTGGTGGGCGTCCTGCGCTGAATCGCGCGTGCCTCGCTTCGCGCGCTGTTTCACCGTGAGACAATGTCTCGGAGTATCCCGGTGCATACGGGATTCCACTCGTGCGGGCGGGGTTGGCGGGAGGCTCCATTCCGTTACATGTGACATCCACCGTCGTGGCGGCACGGATTACACACCCGAGCGGAGTCGTGCGCAGGGGGCCCCACCTCGGACGACGTTGAGCAAGCGGGCGAGCCCTCGTACCGTGTCGTCCACATGCGACGTTGGCTTCAGCTCGTCCTTCTCCTGCCTGGAATCGCCTGCACGCCTTCGTCCAAGACGGAGGAGCCCGGTCCGGCGGGCGCCGTCACATCCACGGGAGGGATAGCGGCCGCACCGCGTCCCGTGAGCGATGAATCGGGGAGGCCTGGCGCCGCGAACGCGAAGAGCCTCGAAGCTGTTCCAGGCGGACCGTCATCGGCTCCAGGTGGTGCGAACAGCGTCGGAGCAGCGCCAGCGGCGACGGAGACGGCCTCTGCGAACGCGCTCGAAGCAGCCCCTCCAGGGAGCCCGTCACCACGCATCGGTGAGGGAACGACGCAGCCTGGAACGGCTCCTTCCTCGGTGCAGGGCATCGCGAACGGCGCGGCCACACCGAGCGAAACAGGCTCTTCGACAGGACCTGTGAGCGGTGGTGCACTGACGGAACTCGGCGCAGCAGCTCCCGCGAATCCCTCCTCGGGGCAAGGCAGTGCGAGCGGAGCCTTTGCATCGAACAGCGCGAACCCCTCGACGGGCGTGCCCGGTGATGCGGCGAATCCCTCCTCGGGGCAAGGCAGTGCGAGCGGAGCCTTTGCATCGAACAGCGCGAACCCCTCGACGGGCGTGCCCGGTGATGCGGCTCGTACCGGTTCACCTGTTGCTTCCTCCGAAGTGCATCGCGTGGGAGCCAGCGCGGTCGCGGACGTGCAGTCATCGACAGACGGAGGCACACCCGTCACCGCCTCCACTCCAGGCGAGCTGCTCGCGGCCTGGAACCGCACGGCTCCCGTGCTCGACACCGATGGAGGTCCCTCGCGTCCCGTCGCCGCCGCGCAGCCTCCGCACTCCGACTCCGCAGGCCACGAGCCCTCTCTCTCCATCGACCCCGAGCTCAGCGCCACCCCGAAGCCCGAGCGCCAGGACCTCCCACCCGAAGAAGACACGGATGCTTCGCCGCCACCCGCCGAGCAGCTCGTCGTCATCCCCGACCGGAAGAACCCGAGCGAAGAGCTCGTCCTCGGCCCCGATGGTGAGCCCCTCGAGGACACCAGCCTCGTGCTCGACGACCCTG
Organism: Myxococcus guangdongensis; assembly: GCF_024198255.1. Classification (NCBI taxonomy): domain Bacteria; kingdom Pseudomonadati; phylum Myxococcota; class Myxococcia; order Myxococcales; family Myxococcaceae; genus Myxococcus; species Myxococcus guangdongensis. The sequence continues at coordinate 401,347 of NZ_JAJVKW010000002.1, read as the reverse complement.
CCCTCGGGCTCGAAGGCGAGGACCCTGATACCACCGCCGCCACCAGTCCCGACGCGGGCTCCGAGCCCGTCGCCATTCCCTACCAACCCGACGCGGGCTCTCTCCGTGTGCGCCGCTCCATCGCCGTGCGCTCCGAGCCGCGTCAGAGTTCACCGCCGCTCGGGACCGTGGCCCAGGACATGCGCGTCCTGTGGAAGAGCGAGACGGCCATGCGCAGCCCCGACTGCGAGGCCTGGGTCGAAATCCAACCGCGAGGCTGGGTCTGCGAACGCTACCTGGAGCGCAACTTCCGCGAGCCCCGCGTGCGAGACCTCCCCCGCCTCCGCGAGGGCGAGCTCACCCCCGGCACCTACGCACGCGTCGTCGGCAAGCGCGTGCGCGCCTACCCGAGCCTCGCCCTGGCCCGCGCACGCAAGAAGGGCGTGCTCCTCAAGGGTTCGGTGACGGTGCAACTGCGCGGACAGGTGCGCGTCGGACGCCGCACCTTCTGGCGCACCACGGATGGCCAATACCTGGAGGCGCGCGTGCTGCGCGAGTACCGGCCCTCGGCCTTCGTCGGCGTGGACGCGGAGCAACTGTCCGAACTCTCCTCGCCCTTCGCCTGGGCCCAGTCACGCCTCAAGCCCAACGCACCCGTGGTCGTCCGCGTCGCCCCCGACGACAAGGCCGCGCGCGAGACGGTGCTCCCACCCAGGACGCTCGTCGCCGTGCGCGAGCTCTCTCCCGATGGTCGTTGGGTGCTCATCTCCGAGGACCACTGGGTGTCACGTGACGACCTGCACGTGGCCTGGTTCACCCACGCTCCTCCCGGCGTCGAGCCCGGTGAGCGCTGGCTGGACGTGGACCTGGAGGCGCAGGTGCTCGTGGCCTACGAGGGCGAGCGCCCCGTGTACGCCACGCTCGTCTCCTCCGGGAAGCCCGGCACGGACACGCCCGAGGGGCTCTACCGCGTGTGGATCAAGTTCGCAGAGGCCGACATGACCGGCTCCGGCACCGCGGGCAACGACACGTACCGCGTGGCCACCGTGCCGTGGACCATGTTCTTCGAGCGCGACTACGCCCTGCACACCGCCTACTGGCACGACCGCTTCGGCGAGCCGACGAGCCACGGCTGCGTCAACCTCTCACCGCGCGACGCCCGGCTCCTCTACACCTGGGCCGCGCCGGAGGTCCCCACCGGCTGGTCCATGGTGCACGCGTCCCCGGACGCTCCCGGCTCCTGGGTGCGCATCCGAGGACAGGCGAGCCTGCCCCCGAAGCCCCAGAAGGAGCGCAAGGCGCGCGTCGTCGCCAGCACGCGCGGCCTGCGCTGACCTCAGCCCACCACCGACACGGTGACGCGTCGGCGGTGGGGGGACGTGCGGTGCTCCCAGACGTAGACGCCCTGCCACGTCCCCAAATCCGGCGCGCCGTTCTTCACGGGAATGCTCAGCGAGTTCTGCGTGAGCACCGTGCGCACGTGCGCCGGCATGTCATCGGGTCCCTCCGCGTCGTGGACGAACAGCGGGTCCCCGTCCTTCACCAGCCGCGCGAAGAAGGCCTCCAAATCCCGGCGCACATCCGGGTCCGCGTTCTCGCTCAACACCAGGGACGCGCTGGTGTGGTGGAGGAACACCGTGCACAGGCCCTGCTCCAGGCCGCAGTGCTCCACCACCTCGCGCACGTCCCGGGTGATGTCCGTGAAGCCTCGCCCCTGCGTGGACACCGTGAGCTGCTTCGCGTGGTACATGACCTCGTCAGCCTCCCAGCCGGGCCTTCAGGAACACGGCCACCCGCTTCAGCTCCTCAATGTCGATGGTGTGCGGCCCGTCGAAGGGGAAGAAGTCCACGGACAGGCCCGCCTTCACCAACGTGTCGCGCAGGCGCTCGGCCACCGCGAAGGGCAGCAGGTCGTCATGGCGACCGTGCCCCTGGAACACGGGCAGCCCCTGACGGGCCTTGGCCTTCTGTATCCACTCGGCCTCCGCCAGCAGCGTGCCCGACAGGATGCACAACCCCGCGGGGCACTCCTCCAGCCGCAACGCCACGTCCGTCGTCACCATGCCGCCTTGGCTGAAGCCGCCCAGGACGACGCGGTTGTAGGGCAGCTTCATCGCCGTCGACACCGCGTCCACCACGGACATGACGGCCCGGCGCGCGGCGGGCAGGCCCTCGGGGACGCTCTTCCCATACGTCTCCCAGTCCCGCTGCTGCCCGAGCATGATGGACTCGGGCAGATGGAACCAGGCGCGTCCGGTGGGATTGCCCCACCGCTCCATCGTCAGCGGCGCGCCAGGGAACACGAAGCGCACGCGCTGCGCCAGCGAGGGCTCGAACGACACCAGCTCCGGGGCCAGCGAGACCAGGTCGGTGGCCGGAGCGCCGAGACCGTGGCAGAGCACCACCACCAGCTCCGGCGTGGTGCCCTCGGACAGCCCGTCCACCACGTTGCAGTCCAGCTCGCCCAGGCGTGTCGCCACGCGGCGCAGCTTGGGCTGGCTCATCACTTCGCCCCGGCCGCGGCCGGCGCGTCCGCCAGGGTGATCTTCTGGATGACCACCGGCTCCACGGGCCGGTCACCGGGGCCCGTCTTCACCTTCGAAATCTTCTCCACCACGTCGTAGCCCTTCGTCACCTCGCCGAAGATGGTGTGACGGTTGTTGAGGAAGTCCGTCACCGCCGTGGTGATGAAGAACTGGCTGCCGTTGGTGCCCGGGCCCGCGTTGGCCATGGCGAGCAGGCCCGTCTTGTTGAACGTGCGGCCGCTCTGGAACTCGTCCGCGAAGCGGTAGCCCGGGTCACCGCGGCCGGTGCCCGTGGGGTCGCCACCCTGAATCATGAAGTTCGGAATCACGCGGTGGAAGATGACGCCGTTGTACAGCGGCCGGCCCGTCACCTTCTCGCCCGAGTTCGGGTCCGTCCACGTCTTCTCGCCCGTGGCGAGGCCCACGAAGTTGGCCACCGTCAGCGGCGCATCCTTGGAGAACAGGCGCAGCTCGATGGTGCCCTGGTTCGTCTCCATCGTGGCCAGCAGGTCCTGGCCGGCCTGGACCTTCTTGGTCCACTCGCCCGTGGCTTCGGGGGCGGCGGGGGGCGGCGTGGCCGCGACGGGCTTGTCCGCGGGCTTCGTGGCGGACGGGGCGGGAGTGGCCGCCGTGGGCTCCTTCTTGTCGGAGGAGTCCTTGCAAGCAGCGAGGGAGAGGCTCAGCACGAGCGCAGTCAGGATTCGGAAGGTCATGGGCGGCGCAGATTACCCCCACCCGCGCCGGATTCCAGGACGTCCCGTCGTCCCCCGCCCCGGAAGTCCACCCCCGGGCACAATCCCCGCTCAGCGAGGCTCGAGCGCCAGGGCCACCATCACCTCGGTGATGTCTCCCGGATGGTAGCGGCTGAAGCCCGGGAAGGCGCGCAGCGCGGCCTCCGCGTGGTCCATGTCCGACAGCCGCACCATGCCCGCGCCCGGCACCTCCGCGTCCAGCGCCGTCACCATGCCGTCGGACGCGTACTGGTAGCGCTCGTCCAGGTAGCGCTGCAGCGCGTAGAGCGACGACATCCGCGACAGGCGCGAGGTGGCCAGCGACACCGTGGGGATGTCCAGGGGGTAGGGGTGCTGGCGGATGAACTCCATCCGCTTCGTGTAGGACAGCTCCTCCACCGAGCGCGACACCCCGTGGAACAGCAGCGGGAAGGCGAAGTCGATGAGCCTGCGCATCTCCGGCGTGGTGGACAAGTCGTGCGCGATGGGCGAGCCGCCGTACGGCGCCTGCAGCGTCACCACCGCGCGCACCACGCGGCGCAGCTCCGGGTACAGCGCGAGCACCGCCGTGCACTCCACGCCGCCCTTGCTGTGGCCCACCAGCACCACCGAGCGCCCGAAGTGCGCCGCGTCCAGCAGCGCCTCGCGTAGCACCGCGACGTTGTCGAGCAGCAGCCCCTCGGTGTCCACCGGCGCCTCGCGCACGTCCAGACCCCGGCGCTCCAGCCGCTGCACGTTGTCCAGCAGGTAGCCAGGCAGCTCGTCGCCCAGCATGCCCCGCACGAGCACGTACTGGTGCCGCACCGCCTCCGCCGGCAATACCGGCTGCCCGTCTCGCACCCGCGCGAGCAGCGCGTGGAAGCGCGGCGTCAGGTCCATGGACGGAGGCGCGCCCCCCGGCGGGTTCAGGAGCCAGCCGGCCATGCCGCCACAGCCCGGCCCCCACCAGCGCGGCGCGGCGGGCAGTCCGCGCAGACCTCGCGTCAGCCGGGCGATGGCCCCGGGCTCCCGCTGGGGCGAGGGCGTGGGGATGGGCTGCACGGGGACTTCGGGCAGGGACGGCCGCGTCATTTCACTCCCGAGCGTAGCGGCAAGCGCGGGCCGGACGCCAACGAGGGGGCGCCCCCATGGGCACGAGCGGCTTTCGTGCGTCGGGGCTCGTGCTAAAGAGGTGGGCAGAGGCGGGAGGACTTCGAAGCTGACGACCGGACAGGAATGGCTCGTTGACGCGAGCGGCTGCTCGCCTGGGGTGCTCAAGGACGCGGCCGCGTTGGCGGCGCTCTTCGAGGAGCTCATCGTCCTGCTGGACCTGAAGGTCGTGGGTCAGCCGCAGTGGCACGTGTTCCCGGAGCCCGGGGGCATCACCGGCCTGACGTTGCTGGCCGAGAGCCACCTGGCCATCCACACCTTCCCCGAGCATGGCTTCGCCGCGCTCAATGTCTACTGCTGCCGTCCGCGCACCCGGCCCGACTTCGAGTCGGTGCTGGCGAAGCGTCTGGGCGCGGCCTCATGCGAGGTGCGTGAGCTGAAGCGGGGGGTGATGGCGTGAGTCAGGGGAGGTGTCCGTCGTGCGGCGCGGACGTGGAGTTCACCGCCGGCTCGGCGCAGGTCGTGGTGTGCGGACACTGCCAGACGGTGGTGGCCCGCAAGGGCGATGACTTCGAGTCGCACGGGAAGATTGGCCGCATCGTCCCCACCGACTCCCCGCTCCAGCTGGGCGCGGAGGGGCGCTACGCGCGCACGGGCTTCCGGGTGGTGGGCCACCTGCAGAAGGACCACGGCGCGGGCCCGTGGGACGAGTGGTACGTGGAGTTCGACGACGGCCGCGCCGCGTGGATGAGCGAGTCCGAGGGCGCCTTCCACCTGCTGCTCGACGCGGGCGTGGAGGAGGGCCTCCAGCTGGAGGACATGCACCCCGGGCAGCGGCTGAAGCTGCGCAACCGCGTCTGGGTGGTGGAGGAGCGCGGCCACGGCACCGTGGTGGCCGCCGAGGGCCAGCTCCCCAGCGACGTGGACCCCACGCAGGACTCCTATTACGTCGACGCCACCGGCTCCAGCGGCGCCTTCCTCACCCTGGACTTCGGCACCCGCCACCGCGACCCGGAGGTCTTCATCGGGGAGCGGCTCAAGCTCGACCAGCTCGGCATCCCCGCCGACCAGCTGCGTCCGCGTGCCAAGCGGAAGGTGGACCTGCAGCAGGCGCGCTGCACCGAGTGCAACGGCCCCCTGGAGCTGCGCGCGCCGGACCAGTCGCTGCGCGTGGCGTGCCCCTTCTGCGGCGCGCTCCTGGATGTGAGGAAGGGCAAGCTGTCCTTCCTGCGGCTGCTCGAGAAGCCGGACCACCCGCCCCTCATCCCGCTGGGCGCGAAGGGGACGCTGAAGAACACGGAGTGGATGTGCATCGGCTTCCTCGTGCGCTCGTGCACGGTGGAGGGCGTCCGCTACCCGTGGGAGGAGTACCTGCTGTACCACCGGGCGAAGGGCTTCGTCTGGCTGATGAACTCCAACGGCCACTGGGTGTTCCTGGAGCCGGTGGCCGCCGGTGACGTGTCGCTGGCCCCGCTGACGTCCGCCTTCTTCGACCGGCGGCGCTACAAGGCCTTCCAGAACGTGCACGCGGTGACGGAGACGGTGCAGGGCGAGTTCTACTGGAAGGTGCAGGCCGGCGAGTTCGCCGAGGCCACCGAGTACGTGAACCCGCCGTACTCCCTCAACGTGGACGCCACCGAGGACGAGGTGACGTACACGCATGGCGAGTACCTGGCGCCGGAGGTCATCCAGAAGGCCTTCAACCTGGAGCGGCTGCCTGCTCCCGAGGGCATCCAGCCCAGCCAGCCCAACCCCTTCTCCGAGCGGATGAAGTCCACGTTCCTGTGGTCCTTCATCTGGTTCCTGGGGCTGCTGGTGCTGTCGGGCCTGTTCTCCATCAGCTCTCAGAACCGGGTGGTGCTCGAGGAGAGCATCACGGTGCCGCCGGAGGCGATGTCCAACACGCCGTCCGCCACGCGCTTCAGCGAGCCGTTCGAGCTCACCAAGCGCGGCAACATGAAGGTGGAGCTGTCCGCGGGGCTGGGCAACAGCTGGATGGGCGTGCAGGGCGACCTGGTGAACCAGGACACCGGCGACGTGACGACCTTCTACCAGGAGCTCAGCTACTACTTCGGCCAGGACAGCGACGGCTCCTGGTCCGAGGGCAGCCCGAGCGAGACCCTGTACCTGTCCACGCTGCCCGCGGGCAAGTACGTGCTGCGCACCACGGCATCCTACGACGCGTCACCGCAGCCCTCCGCGCGCAACTACAACGTGAAGCTGATTCACGACTCGCCCAACGGGAGCTGGTTCTGCGTGGCGCTGGTGCTGATGCTGCTGGGGCCGGTGTTCGCGTTCTTCCGCTCGCACAACTTCGAGACGCGCAGGTGGGCGGACAGCAACCTGGGCAATCATTAGGTTCGCGATGGCACGACACGGAGGCGGGGCATGAAGTGGTTCGGAGGCGTGGTGCTCGCGGCGTACGCGGCCATGATGTTGACCGGGTGGTCTCCATTCACCCGTGAAGAGAAGGACCGGGTGCCGGGCACCGTGAAGCGCGGCCCGGGCGGCATCCTGTTGTGGACTGGTGGTTTTCAGGGAGGGAAGTGATGCTGTTACTCGGCGTCGTCGTGAGCTGGCAGGGTGTGCTGGCGAGCGTCATCTATTCGCTCATCGGCCTGGCGGTGTTCGTGGCGGGCTTCTACGTCATCCGCCTCATCATGCCGTTCGACGTGCACAAGGAGCTGGAGGTCGACCAGAACACGGCGGTCGGCATCGTCATCGGCTCGTTCATCCTCGGCCTGTCCATCATCGTGGCCGCGGCCATCGGTGGTTGACGGGGCGCTTGCCGTCGGGCGACCGACGCGGCCGTGAAGTGACGACGTGAACAAGACGCTGCTGTACATCACCGTCATCGTCATCGCGACGTGCGGGCTCGTCTACGAGCTCGTCGTCGGGGCGCTGGCCAGCTACCTGCTGGGCGACTCCATCACCCAGTTCTCCACCGTCATCGGTGGCTACCTCTTCGCGATGGGCATCGGCAGCTACCTGTCGCGCTACATCGACAAGGGGGTGGCCCAGCGCTTCGTGGAGGTGGAGCTGGCGGTGGCGCTCTTGGGCGGCATCTGCGCCCCGGTGCTGTTCCTCACCTTCACGCTGACGGACATGTTCCAGGTGGCGCTGTACGGCAGCGTCATCGTCATCGGCGCGCTGGTGGGGCTGGAGATTCCGCTCCTCCTGCGCATCTTGAAGGACCAGCTCAAGTTCAAGGACCTGGTCAGCCAGGTGCTGTCGCTCGACTACCTGGGCGCGCTGGCGGCGAGCGTCGCGTTCCCGCTGCTGCTGGTCCCCAAGCTGGGGCTGGTGCGCACCTCGCTCTTGTTCGGCATCCTGAACGCGGCGGTGGGCCTGTGGAGCACGTGGCTGCTCGCGCCGCTTCTGGGCAACCCGCTGCGCCTGCGCATCAAGGCGGTGGTGCTGACGGTGTTCCTGGTGGTGGGCTTCGCGCTGGGCGACAGGCTGACGACGTTCTACGAGGACCAGCTCTACGCGGACGACGTGGTGCACGCGTCCAGCTCGCCCTATCAGCGCATCATCCTGACGCGCGGCAAGCGGGGCTTCTCGCTGTTCCTCAACGGCAACCTCCAGTTCGCGAGCCTGGACGAGTACCGCTACCACGAGTCGCTCGTGCACCCGGCCATGGTGCGCGCGGGCAAGGTGGAGCACGTGCTCATCCTGGGTGGCGGAGATGGGCTCGCCGCGCGCGAGGTGCTGCGCTACCCCGAGGTGCGCTCCGTGACGCTGGTGGACCTGGACCCGGCGATCACGGGCCTGGCCATGCGCTTCGACGAGCTGGTGAAGCTCAACCAGCACTCGCTGACGGATGCGCGCATGCGCGTCATCAACACGGACGCGATGCAGTTCCTGATGGAGGGGACGCAGCAGTACGACGTCGTCATCGTCGACTTCCCGGACCCGAACAACTTCGCCCTGGGCAAGCTGTACACCACGGGCTTCTACAAGCTGCTCAAGAAGCGGGTGGCGCCCGACGGCGTGGCGGTGGTGCAGAGCACCAGCCCCCTGTTCGCGCGGCGCTCCTTCTGGTGCGTGGAGAACACGCTCAGGGCCGCGGGTTATTGGACGGAGCCCTACCACGCGCTGGTGCCGTCCTTCGGTGAGTGGGGCTACGTGCTGGTGGCGCACGAGGCGCCCGGGCACCACCGCGCGCTGCCCGAGGGCCTGCGCTTCCTGGACCTGTCCACGCTGGAGTCGCTGACGCGCTTTCCTCCGGACATGGGCCCGCTGCCCACGGAGGTGAACCGGCTCAACAACCAGGTGCTGGTGCACTACTACGAGGAGGAGTGGCGGCGGTGGAACTGACGCGGCGGGAGCTCATCGCCGCGTTCCTCGGCTCGGCGGTGGCCAGCGCGTGCAAGCGCGAGGCGCCCCGCGCGCCCATCCCCGGCGCCGTCGTGGACCGGGCGGTGGAGGTGGGGCACAAGCTGCGCGGGGGGCCGCTGCCCTCGGCCCAGACGGTGGAGCCGGTGGACGTGCTGGTGGTGGGCGGCGGCATCGCCGGCCTGTCCGCCGCGTGGCGGCTGATGGGCGCGGGCGTGAAGGACGTGCGCGTGGTGGAGCTGGAGGCGGACATCGGCGGCACGTCGCGCTCCGGCCGCAACGCGGTGTCCCCGTTCCCCTGGGGCGCGCACTACCTGCCGGCGCCCACGGAGGACCGGGGTCCGGTGGTGCGGCTCTTGCGCGAGATGGGCGCGGTTTCGGGCGTGGACGCACAGGGCCTGCCGACGTTCGAGGAGACGCTGCTCATCCAGGAGCCGGACGAGCGGCACTTCTACCGGGGCCACTGGTACGAGGGGCTCTACCTGCGCGTGGGCGCGACGGCCCAGGATTTGGCGGAGCTGGAGCGCTTCGATGCGCGGATGAACGCCTTCGCCGCCGCGCGCGACGCGAAGGGGCGCAAGGCCTTCGCGGTGCCCACCTCGCGCTCCAGCGACGACGCGGAGTGGACGGCGCTGGACGCGCTGAGCATGGCCCAGTGGCTGGCGCGCGAGGGCTTCCACTCCACGCGGCTGAAGTGGCTGGTGGACTACGCGTGCCGCGACGACTACGGCGCCACGTCCGAGCACGTCTCCGCGTGGGCGGGCATCTGGTACTTCGCCGCGCGCCAGGACGGGCAGGGGGAGCGCAGTGAGGGCTTCTTGAGCTGGCCCGAGGGCAACGGCCGGCTGGTGCGGCAGCTGTCGAGCTCGCTGCCTCCGCGCGCGGTGGAGCGCGACGTGCTGGTGCACACGGTGACGCCCTCCGCGAAGGGCTGCCGGGTGGACGCGCTGGATGCGCGCACGGGCCAGCCGCGCTCCTTCCAGGCGCGTCAGGTGGTGCTGGCGTGTCCTCGCTTCATCGCCGCGCACGTGGTGGCGCCGTGGCGCACCGAGCGGCCCGCGTGGCTGTCGGCCTTCACCTATGCGCCGTGGGTGGTGGCGAACCTGACCTTGTCCTCGCCGCCGGTGTCCCGAGGCTTCCCGCTGTCGTGGGACAACGTGTTCCAGGAGAGCCGGAGCCTGGGCTACGTGGTGGCCACGCACCAGCGGCTGCGCCAGGACGAGAACGGCCCCACGGTGCTCACCTGGTACCTGCCGATGGCGGGCGGGGACGTGAAGGCGGAGCGGGAGAAGGCGCTCTCGGCCAGCTACGCGGACTGGGAGGCGCTCGTCATGGCGGACCTGCGCCCCGCGCATCCAGGCATCGCGGCGCAGGCGCAGCGACTGGAGGTCCAGCGCTGGGGCCACGCCATGGTGCGGCCGACGCCGGGCTTCATCTGGGGCCCGGAGCGCCAGGCCGCGCAGGAGAGCCTGGGGCCGAGCCTGCACTTCGCGCACACGGACCTGGGCGGGCTGGCCCTCTTCGAGGAGGCCAACTGGTTCGGGGTGAAGGCCGCGGAGCGCGTGCTGGCCGGACTGGGCGTGGCCTCCGAGAGCTGGCTGTAGCGCGCGTGACGTCCAGGGGCTGTCGAGCCGGGCCCTGCTCGCCCGGCTCCACCCTGGGGACAGCGGTGGCTGTCCGGTGGTGTGCCCATTCCTGAGCTTCGGGGCCGGTGCGGTGTCCTCCCGTGAAGGGGGCTCGTGGACGCGGCTCGCGGTGTCACGACTTCTCGGAGGCAAGGGACATGTCGCTCAAGGAATACACGCCGGGCAGTGCCTTTCCCGGCACCATCGGCCGCACGTGGGAGCAGTCCTCACCGGCCTGGCCCCGGCCGCTGCGCGCGAAGGACGGCGCGCCGAACGTCCTCTTCATCGTCCTGGACGACACGGGCTTCGGGCACCTGGGCTGCTATGGCTCGCCCATCCACACGCCGAACCTGGACCGGCTGGCGAAGGGTGGGCTGCTCTACAACAGCATGCACACCACCGCGCTGTGCTCCCCCACGCGCTCGTGCATCCTCACCGGCCGCAACCACCACTCCAATGGCATGGCCACCATCACCGAGGTCTCCCTCGGGTATCCCGGCTACAACGGCACCATCCCCTTCGAGAACGGGTTCCTCTCGGAGATGCTGCAGGAGCAGGGGTACAACACGTATGCCCTGGGCAAGTGGCACCTGACGCCCGCGGAGCAGACGAGCGCGGCGGGGCCCTACAACCGCTGGCCGCTGGGGCGTGGCTTCGAGCGCTTCTACGGCTTCCTCGGCGGCGACACGCACCAGTACTTCCCGGACCTGGTGCACGACAACCACCCAGTGCTCCCGCCGAAGACGCCCGAGGAGGGCTACCACCTCACCGAGGACCTGGTGGACCGCGCCGTGGACTTCATCGCGGACTCCAAGCAGGTGGCGCCGGACAAGCCCTTCTTCATGTACTTCTGCACGGGCGCGATGCACGCCCCGCATCACGTGCCCAAGGAGTGGGCGGACAAGTACAAGGGCCAGTTCGACGACGGCTGGGACGCGTACCGCAAGAAGGTCTACCAGCGCCAGTTGAAGCTGGGCGTGATTCCTCCGGGCACGAAGCTGTCCCGGCATGACCCGGACGTGGCGGAGTGGGAGACGCTGTCCGCCGACGAGCGGCGGCTCTACTCGCGGATGATGGAGGTGTACGCCGGCTTCCTGGAGCACACGGACCATCACATCGGCCGGTTGCTGAAGTTCCTGGAGGAGGCCGGTGAGCTGGACAACACGCTCATCATGGTCATCTCCGACAACGGCGCGAGCGCGGAGGGCGGGCCGCACGGCTCCGTCAACGAGCTGAAGTTCTTCAACAACACGCCCGAGTCGCTGGAGCAGAACCTGGAGGCCATCGACGAGCTGGGCGGGCCCAAGTACTTCAACCACTACTCGTGGGGCTGGGCGTGGGCGGGGGATACGCCGTTCCGCCGGTGGAAGCGGGAGGTGTACCGCGGCGGCACCACGGACCCGTTCCTGGTCCACTGGCCCAAGGGCATCCGCGCGCGGGGCGAAATCCGCTCGCAGTACTGCCACGCCATCGACATGGTGCCCACCGTCCTCGACTGCCTGGGGCTGACGCCTCCGGCCGCGCTGCGCGGCGTCACCCAGTCCCCCATCGAGGGTGTCAGCTTCCGTCACACCTTCGACGACGCCCGGGCGGAGAGCCAGCACCACACGCAGTACTTCGAGATGTTCAGCAACCGCGCCATCTACCACGACGGTTGGCGGGCGGTGTGTCCCTTCCCGGGCCCCTCCTTCGTCGAGGCGGGCGAGGGCTTCGGCGAGTCGAAGCTCACCGAGGAGCGGCTGCGCCAGCTCGACGCGGAGGGGTGGGAGCTGTACCACGTGGACGAGGACTGCTCGGAGACGCAGGACCTCGCGTCCGAGGAGCGGGGCAAGCTCATCGAGATGATTGCCCTCTGGTACGTGGAGGCGGGGCGCTACCAGGTCATGCCGCTCGCGTCGCCGGACCGGGCGGTCTTCTCCGAGGAGCGGCCGCAAATCACCCGGGACCGCAAGCGCTACGTGTACCGGCCGCACACGTCACCGGCGCCGGAGAACGTGGCGGTGCACGTGCTCAACCGGCCGCACTCCATCACCGCGCGGGTGGACGTGGAGGACGACGCGGAGGGCGTGCTGCTCAGCCACGGAGGTCTCACGGGCGGCTACACCTTCTTCATCCAGGACCGGCGGCTGCACTACGTCTACAACTTCGTGGGCGAGCGCGAGTTCCACATCGAGTCCGGCGTGGAGATACCCGTGGGGCCCTCGGAGCTGAGGTTCGAGTTCGAGCCCACGGGCGCGCCGGACCTCGCGCGAGGCCAGGGCGCGCCGGGACGCGGGCGGCTGTTCATCGACGGCGAGCTGGTGGCGCAGAGCGACATCTTGGCCACCATGCCGCTGGTCATCAGCCTGGGCGAGGGGCTGACGTGCGGACGGGATGACAACTCCGCGGTGAGCACGATGTACCACCCGCCCTACGCGTTCCGGGGCGGCACGCTGCGCGAGGTGGTGGTGGACGTTTCGGGTGAGCACCTGCGCGACGAGCAGGCCGAGCGCAAGGCGGCGATGGCTCGGCAGTAGGCATGGGGTGACATGTCGTCGCCCCTCGGGGCCCGGTCTCTTCCCAGCGCTTCAGGGAGGCCGGGCCTCTTTTTATTTCCGGCTCAGAGCACGGGCGTGGGCGGGTCGAAGCCCAGGAGGATTCCGCCGGTGAGCTCCAGCGTGGGCCGGGCCACCATGGCGTGCTGGGTGAGGGTGTGCACGTCGCGCAGGCAGCGCTGGAGCGCGCTCGAGTGGAAGACGGCGGGGCCGCCCGCGGCCTCGTACATGAGGTCCACGGCCCGCGCGGAGCTTCGCGTGGCGTGCGTCATGGCCAGGCGCAGCTCGGCCCTCGCGCGCACCGAGGCGGGGCCACGCGAGGCTTCGTCGAAGAGGGCGTGAATGGTCTCCAGCGCGAGGGCGCGCGAGGAGCGCACGAGGGCCTCGGCCTCGGAGACGGCCTCCTGCACCGCGGGGCGCGAGGCCAGCAGCCTGCGCTCCACCACCACCGTCTTCTGGCGGGCCAGCGTGGTCAGCTCGTCGATGGCGCGCCGGGCGATGCCGAGCGCCACCGCGGGGATGCCCAGGCCGAGCAGGCCGAAGGGGAAGCCGTAGAGCGGACGGGCGACACGCGGAGGCGCGAAGAACGAGAAGCCGTGGTCGTCCGGGACGAAGAGGTCCTTCACCTCCATGTCGCCGCTGCCCGTGCCACACAGGCCCGCGGCGAACCACGTGTCGTGCAGCGTGACGTGCTCGGCGGAGAAGAAGCACAGGCGCGTCTCCGGTACGCCCTCGCGCACCATGCGGGGCTTGCCACCCTCCGTCACCAGCGCGCCGCCAATCAGCCAGTGACAGTGCTGACTGCCGCTCGCCCAGCTCCAACGGCCGGTGACGCGGTGGCCACCCTCGACGCGCTCGGCGCGGCCCAGGGGCGCGGCCACGCCGCCGGTGATGACATCGGGTCGCGAGAAGATGGCGCGTCCCACGGCCTCCGGGAGCCACGCGGCCGTCAGCGCGGTGGCCGAGCCAATCATCGCGTTCCAGCCCGTGGCGCCGTCGGCGCGTGAGAGCGCCTCGATGACCTGGAACGAGAGCGCGGGGTGCAGCTCCAGGCCGCCGTAGGCCTCGGGAATCATCATCCGGAAGACGCCCGCGCGGTTGAGCTCCGTGACGAGGTCCGTGGGCAGACGGCGCGCGCTCTCGATTTCGGCCGAGCGCTCGGACAGGCGCGGCGCGAGCTCCCGGGCGGTGGCGAGCAGGGGATGGACGGGGGGCGTGGGGAGACTCGTCATGGCGGACAGCCTAGGAAGACATGACTTCCTGTTGCCAGTCGGAGGTGGACGGAAGAAGGTGGGGTGCCTCGAACCCGGAGCCTGTCGATGAGCCCTCTGTCGAGCCGTCACATCGTCCTCGCGAGCCACATTCCCGGGCGTCCGGAGCCGGAGCACTTCCGGTTGGAGCCGGTGGAGGTGGGCGAGCCCGGGGAGGGGGAGCTGCGGGTGCGGACGCTGTTCGCGTCGGTGGACCCGGGGACGTTGGCGCGGCTGGGCGGCGTGGATTCGTATGCGCCGGCGTTGAAGCCCGGAGAGGTCATCGGGAGCGCGACGGTGGGCGAGGTGCTGGACTCGCGGGACGCGCGCTACGCCGCGGGGGACGTGGTGGCGGGAGGGTGGGGCTGGCGCGAGCACGCGGTGGTGAGCGCGAAGGGCCTGCGCAAGGTGGAGCGCGGCGCCGAGTCCCTGTCGGCGGAGCTGGGCGTGCTGGGCATCCCAGGGCTGACGGCGTACTTCGGCATCCTGGAGCTGGGGCGCCCCAAAGAGGGCGAGACGGTGCTGGTGTCCTCGGCGGCCGGTGCGGTGGGGTCCATCGCCGGGCAGGTTGCGAAGCGGCAGGGCGCGCGGGTGGTGGGCATCGCGGGTGGGGCCGGGAAATGCCGCTGGGTGAAGGAGGCGCTCGGCTTCGACGCGGTCATCGACTACCGCGCGGAGACGGATTGGGGCGCGGCGATTCGGCGCGAGTGTCCGCGCGGCGTGGATGTGTATCTGGACAACGTGGGCGGGACGATGCTGGACGCGACGCTCACGTGCATGGCGCTCCGGGGCCGCGTGGTGGTGTCGGGGTTGGTGGCGGACTACGGCGTGCCGCCCGAGCAGCGCGCGGGCTTGAAGAACACGCCGTTCCTCATCATCCAGCGGCTGCGCATGGAGGGCTTCGTGGTGCTCGACTACTCCGCGCGCTTCGGCGAGGCGCGGACGGCGCTGCGCGGGTGGCTCCAGGATGGGACGCTGAAGCACCGTGAGCACGTGGCGGACGGATTGGAGTCCGCGCCCGCGCTCTTCGCCGGGCTGTTCCGCGGCGAGAACTTCGGGCGCGCGGTGGTGCGGGTGGGGTGAGGCGCGCCAAGGCGTCGCGGCGCGCCTCTGGATACGGCTACCCGTTGGGGCCGGGGCAGGTGGGGATGAGTCCGTCCGGGTCGGAGGTCAGGTCGTTGCAGTTGCGGCAGTCGAGCGGACAGGTCTGGGGCGTCTCGTCACCGTTGCAGACGAAGTCACCGCACCGGGCGCAGTCGCTCCCGCACGTCCTCGAGTTCTCGCTGTTGCTGCAGACCCCGTCGCCGCACCAACCGCAGTCATCGGCGCAGGAGGTGGCGGTCTCCCGGGGACCGCAGATGCCATTGCCACAGACGGTGCAGTCCGAAGGACAGCTCCTCTCGCCTTCTTGGGCATTGCAGCTGTTGTCGCCGCAATAGACATACGCGGCGAGTGCCGTGTAGAGCGTCGTGTTCCCGCCCTCCGTGACGATGGCCTTGGCCGCCCACTGGAAATCGTAGTCCACGGTGTAGGCGTTGGCGTTCCGGGTGTCCTCGTCGTCGTTGAAGATGACCCCCGCCCCCTTGCCGAAGCGGAAGTATGGCGTCGCGAAGACGCCATACTCGAACTCGAGGATGGGCAGGGAGCTGGCGGGAGTCGTCGCTCCCGTGAAGAGGCAGAAGTACAGGGTCGTGTCCCGACCCTGCACGTTGGGCCAGATGTTCTCCGAGTTCGAGTTCGAGTTCATGTTGTCGCGGTCTTCGTTGTCGAAGTAGCGACCGAACTCGGCACTGCCCGCGGGACAGCTCGCCCCCAGCTTCAGCAGGGCGAAGTTGCTCGAAGGACCCGCGCTGGTCGAGAGCGCCTTGAACTTGTTCCCGTCGACCCGACAGAAGGTGAAGGTGGTGTTGCCGGCCCCGTTCACCTGGGTGGCCCCCACCCAGCCGCTGGTATGGCTGGACTGGCGGCTGTCCTCGTTGTCCATGTGAATCCAGACAGTGGGGGCGAAGGCCGGGCAGCCCGTTTCCGGCGCGATGACTCCCACGTCATTCGCGCTCAACGGGGCGGACGAGGAGGCGACGGCCTCGATGTCCGGTTCCAGGTGCGAGGGTGGCAGCTCTTCCTGGCCACAGCCCAGTTGCGTGGAGCACAGCGCCCAGACCACGAGTCCACGGACGACATTGCGCATGAAAATCCCCCCAGGGGTAGATGAGGGCGCGCAGTCTGGTTGCTTTTGCCATTGAGTCAATGAATTCTGATTTGGCCTTGCCCGGACGTCAAGGTGGTTGTTCCTTGAAGCTGGGTGGCGTGGTGCGGCGTGCGGTTGATGAGTGATTGTGCCTGGGCGGCCAGGAAGCGTTCAATCCCATGCAGAGGCCCGCCGGGCTCCGGGTCCACGGCGACGATGACGATGTCCTTGCGCTGTCCCAGCGCGATGAGCTCGCTGGGGCGTGGCTCCACCGCGCCAGCGGCGCCGCTCACGCCCTCGGGGAAGAAGAGGGCGCGTCCCTCCTCCAGGTAGAGCACGGGGATGCTCGCGCCGTGGGCCTCCGCGTCCTCGGGCGCGAAGACATGCACCGTGCTCCCGAGCGGCTCCAGACGCAGCCCACACGACGTGAGCAGGACGGACAAGGTGAGAAGCCAGCAGCGCATGACCATTCTCCGTGCCCCAGCGCGAGGCCGGGCACCGTGATTCGTGGGAGCCCATCCAGGATGGGCGCGGGTGTCTGTCGTTGATGAGGACTCACGGGAGTGGGCCGTGAGTCCTCTGGCGTCCCCTCCGCCTCAGGTGGGCGGAGCGACGTCGCAGCGCCCGGAGGCGCGTCGGGTGAGGTCTTCCGCGACGGAGCGCAGCAGCGTCCCCGTCAGGCTGGTGCGGCCCCCCTCGCCCTCTTCATCCTTCCATCGCAGCCACGAGGCCATGCGGCCGAGGCTCGCCGCCGTCACCACGTTCAGCCTCACCTCCACCTGGACGATGAAGCGGTCGCCCGTGTCGGCGCGGGACTCCAGCGTCCAGGCGACGCGGTCCAGCTCCAGCGCCGCGGGCCCCTGCGCAAGCAGCCGTCCATCCAGCAGATAGCCATCACGGCCGAAGCCAATCACCTGGGTGAGCCGCGCGCCGTCCAGCCGTGTGTTGAACCACAGCGTCCGGCGCTTCCACAGCGACAGCTCCACCTCCAACTTCCCCGCCATGCCCAACCGCACCAACCGGTCCAACTCCTCCGAGAGGAATGCGAAGGCCTCCGGGCGCACCAGCACGCGCCGACCGGACAGCGTGGCCGTGCAGGCGACGCGAGGCTCCTCCGCCAGGGCCTGGGGCGCGAGCAGTCCCAGCGCGGCCACCATCGCCGCGCCGAGCCTTCGTCTCCCGTGTGTTCCCGTGCGTGCCATGGGCCTCTAGAACGTCCGCACGAAGAACAGGCGCGCCTCGGGAGTGGCCGTGGCCTTCTCGTCCGTGCGCCACGCGACGTCCACGCGCACGTCGTCGGTGAAGTGGAAGCTCGCGCCCACCCCGAGCCGCGCGTCCAGCCACTCGCCGTCTCCACGCACCGTGCCCAGGTCCGTGAAGAGACCGAAGGCGTGCCACCGGTACTCCGCGCTCGCGAGCATGGACACGTCGCCCTTGAACTCCTTGAAGCCGAAGCCTCGCAGCGCCGTCCACCCACCCAGTGCCTCACGCTTCTGCTCGGGCAGGTTGTCGCCGCCCGCGCCTCGCAGGCGCAGCCGCAGCCCCGTCTTCGAGCTGGTGGGCACCACCATCGAGAAGTCACTCACCAGCTTCCAGAAGCGCTCGTCCGCGCCGGTGGTCGCGGGGCCCTCGCCCACCTCCAGCGTCATGAAGGCGTGCAGGAACGGGCGGTGGTCCCAGTCTCCATCGATGTCGAGCAGCGCCGTCTCCGGCGTGCGGAACAGCGAGCCCACCTTCGCGCCGCGCGGGGCGCCGCTGGCGTACTCCACCCGGGCCACCACGGACTGGAAGCGGCCCTCCGTCACCGGCGCGTTGGGGAAGGGCGGCGAGTCGCGGCGGAACAGCGAGAGGGGCGGGGAGAAGCTGCGCAGCGTCTCATAGCGGTCCGAGTGGTACTCGACGCCGGCGAGCCAGTCGGACCAGCGGAAGGTGGCGAAGCCCGCCACGCCCTTGCGACGGAAGTAGTCGCGGTCCGGCCGGTTGATGAGCGCCGAGTACAGCGACGAGTCGATGTCGCTCATCCGCCAGCGGTCCAGCGTGTCCGTGAAGTCGTGCGCCTGGGCGCCCAGCTCCGCCAGGCCCACGGCGGGAATCTCCACCTTCGCGCCGCCGAGCAGGTTCACGCGGCGCTGGCGCCGGGTGCCCTCGGGGTCGTCGGGGATTTTCTGGCCGCCCAGCCGCAGCGCCAGGAACGCCGCGGCGTCGAGCGTGGTGTGGATGCGGTCCTTCCCGTCCCAGATGCGCAACGAGCCCGCGAGCCCCGGCGCGAGTCCCGTCACCTGTGTGTGGATGGGGAGCAGGGACACGTCGACATCCGGACGGCGCGGGCGCACGTGCACCACCAGCTTGCGGCCCTCCAGGGTGATGCCGTCGCCGTCGCGGCCGTGGCGCCAGGACTCGAGCAGCTCGCCCCAGCTCAGCTCCATCTCGACGTTGTCGCGGCGGCGCTTCTCCTTCCGCTTCTGCTCCTGCGTCCGGTAGTGGCGCACGCCATCAGCGGCGCGCTCCTCGATGATGCGCGCGTCGCGGCGCCGGGCCGCGTCCCTGGCGTCGGTGTCCACGCTCTTCGCCTGCAGGAAGGGCAGGCGCGACTCCAGCCGCTCCATGGCGCGCCGTGCGTCGCTGCGCAGGAAGACGTCTCCGGGCTTGAGGTCCAGCGCGTCGCGCACGCGGTCGGCGATGTCGCCCTCCACGCCCACCACGTCCACGGCCTCCAGCCGTCCCTCGTCCACGATGACGGTGAGCTTGCCGTCCGGCGTCAGCGTCCCCGAGAGGCTCGCGAGCATGTAGCCGTCCCCGCGCAGCTCCCTCAACGCGCGCTGCATCGCGGCCGTCACGCCGCCGAGGACGATGCCCGGGCGGTACGTGTCCTTGTCCATGCGGGCCAGCCACTCGCGCGGCGGGTGCCGGGGCGGGCAGGGCTTGGTGACGATGAGCGTGCCACGCGCGCCGCTCACCCGCAGGGTGGCGACGAACTCCTCGTCATCCTCGTCGCTGTCCTCGTCCGGGAAGCGGGGCGGCAGGTGGAGCAACTCCTCGAGGATTTCATCGAGCTGGATGTCCCGCAGGCCCTCCACCTCCACCTGGGTGACGATGGGGTGCTCCTCCAGGTGGACCTCGAGCACCGCGACGCCCTGCTCGGTGACTCGCACCCGAGGCTCCACGCGGGAGAACAGGCCCGTGCGCGCGAGGCGGCGCAGCGTCTGCCGGAGATTCGCCGGCGTGGGCGCGCCGCCCTCGTCGGTGGCCGGACGGATGAAGGAGCGGACCTGTGCGTCCGTCAGGCGATGGAGGCCGTGCAGCTCGAGCGTGGTCGGCGTGAGCGCGCGTCCGTCGACGTCGAGCTGGAGCGGCGCGAGGACGGACAGTTCGTCGCTGTCGTCATCCTCCAGGTCTTCGTCCTCGCACAGGTCGCGCGTCTCGCGTGACGAGTCCGTACGGCCGTCGCGCGACTTCTTGCCGCGCTTCGAGCGCTTGCGCTCGGCCCGCGCCGTCTCCTCGGACGTCTTCTCGCTGCGCTGGCCGTAGCCGCGCCGGGGCTCGGTGTCCTCGTTGTCCTCCGACGCGGAGTCGTCCGCCTCGTCGCGCTCGTCGTCGGCCTGCTCGTCGCGGGACGTCGTCGCGTTCTCGTTGGCGGCCTGCTCGCCGCGGGACGTCGTCGCGTTCTCGTTGGCGGCCTGCTCGCCGCGGGACGTCGTCGCGTTCTCGTTGGCGGACTGTGGGGCGCGGGGGGCTTGCGCCGCCGAGTCCTCGTGGGCGGCCTGTGGGATGCGGGGGGCGCCTCCGGAGGACTCCGGGCGCTCGTTGGTGGCCTGTGCGGTGTGGGCCTCCACCGCAGGCGTCGCCGCGCTCTTGTGGGTGCCCTGCTTGGGGCGGGCCGTGCTCCCCGCGCTCTTGGCTTGCGGCGGCGCGGAGGAGGAGGGCGTGTCGACGGCCTGGGGCCCGGCGGTGACGCCAGCGTCCGGCACGGACTGGGCGCCGGAGGCGAGGGAGACGAGGCAGGAGAGAAGCGCGAGGCGGTTCATGTGCATGGGACAAAGCACGCTGCGTTCCAGCCGCCGCGTCGTGACAAGTGCTTGAAAGGACGAGGGCCGGCCAGCCGTGTCGATGTCATGGGCACATCCTGATGTCGAATCCGGATGTGATACTGACATCGCGCCCCGCGATTGCGGCGCACCTTCGCACGTGTCCCGAGGGAGCACTCCGGGTCCAGGAGGCTCGCGCTGTCGGAGGACGTGGGTGTGTCAGGCGGGGGGCGGCCTTCGGGCCTGTCGTCCCCACCTCGTCGGGCCCTGCTTCAGCCCGGGAACTCGGTCTGGTGCGCGTCCCACCACTTCAGCCAGCCGCGTCGGTTCGCCTCCAGGTCACCCACGACGCCGTCTCCGAAGGTCGTGACGCCGGTGATGCGGCGCAGCGCCGCGCCCCAGAAGACGCTGCCGTGGCGATAGCGCTCGATGATGCGCGGCACCGCCGCGCGCCCGAGCCCCACCAGCGACTCGAAGGACGGGTGCTGGACGAACACGAAGGGGTTGGACGCCTCCCGGTGCTCCTCGCAGTGTTGCTCCCACTCTGCGGCCAGGGCGTCGAAGCGCTCGCTGGACGGGCTCATGACACGCTCACCGGGGACGGACGGGGACGCACGTAGACTCGCACGGGCGCACCATACGAAGGCCCGGTGAGGTCGTCAGCGCTGTCGTGACGGATGAGCGGCTGGGTGCCAATCTTGCTCGTGAAGCGGCCCTGCTCGTCCATCAGCGCGCCGTGCGTCACCTCGAGCGGACCGTTGCCCGTCACCGGCTTGCGCCCGTAGATGACCACCTTCTCCAGCGTGGGGTCGTGGCTCAGGTCCAAGGTGTCGAGCGGCTTGTAGCCCTGCTGCGCGTACAGCGTGTCGAAGTCCTCCACGCGTGTGCCCGGCCAGACCCACTCGCTGCGGTTGCCCAGCGTCCATGCGATGCAGTTGTAACGCTGTGACGCGGGGCCGATGCCCACGAACTTGTCCGCGGTGAGGTTGGGGAAGCTCTTGCTGCGCAAGAGTTCGTTCTTCCAGCCCGGCTCCGCGTCGTCGCGCGTGACGCCCACGGAGAACTTGAAGTTCTGCCCGTTGGCGGAGTCCCACGTCGTGTTGTCGTCCGCCTTGCCTCGGAACCAGACCTGCACGTCCGTGGCCTCGAAGGGCACGCGGACCGACGGCATGAACGCGCCGCCCTTGCCGCCCGCCTGTGCCTGCAGGTCCAGCGGGAACTCCAGCGGCGGCTCGCCGTTGAAGGAGACGCAGGCGACGACCTCGGTGGGCGTCTTGCCGCCCGTAAGCGACTTCAGCCGGTCCTGGTCATACGCGAGCCGCAGCGAGTCGCCCGCGCGCAGCGTGCCGTCCACCTGCGTCTGGAAGTCGTCGGTGAAGGACACCGTCGCGCCTTTGGCGGAGGCGATGGAGGCGTCGCTGCTGGGGTCCCACTGGTTGCTGGTGCGTCCCGACGCGTCCGTGGTGCGGAAGGAGATGCGCACCAGGCCCGTCGCGTCCGAGGGGACGTCGAAGGTGCCCGGCTGGAGGTTCAGCCGGCCCTGCGCATCGCGCGTGCCGTCCGACATGGGGACGACGTTCTCCGCGCCGCCGGGGACCATTCGCCACACCAGCTCCACCTTCTGGTACTGCGACGAGAAGCGCGCCGGGTCCGCCGTCACCGTCAGCGGCTTGCCCGCCTCCACGTGGAACGAAGGACCGCGCCCCGAGCCGGTGGGCAGGTTGACCTGGCCCTGGCCCTCGACGTGCGCCGTGGCGGTGCGCTTGCCCGAGCCGAAGTGCGCCGAGTACCCCGTGGCCGCGTGGAGCTGGGGCTGGATGTCCGAGGCCTTGGAGGGCAGGGCCACCGCCGCCGCTGTCGGGAGCGCGCCGCCCAGGAGGGACGCGCTGGGGCGGGCCGTGCGCGACTCGAACTGGTCGACCTGGCCGCGAGCCTGGGAGGACTTGTCGCCAGTGGCTCGGGCCGCTCGCTCGCGCTCCGGGGTGAGGCCCGTCTGCGCGGTGGGAACGAAGGTGGGGCGGCCGATGCGGCTCGACATGGGGCGACTCTTCCTGTGAAGCGGCCTGGGGCTGGCCGCATGGGATTATCGCTCCGGGGCTTCCTGGGTTTCCTGCCCACTGGGAGTCGCACGGGACGTGTGGTTCCCGCGATGCAGGAGGCTGTCCTCGAAAGGCGGGTGCGTCTCTTATCCCATTGAAGTTGCTGGACACTGGAACCAGGATGCCATCCTCCCTGGATTTCAGGAGGTTCACCTTCGGGGGATTCCATGAAGTGGGTTGGGATGCTCCCGCTGCTGCTGCTCATGGCCGGTTGTGCGACCCACCGTGTCGTCCATCTCGACACAGGGAACGGCCAGCGGGTCGTCCACGAGTCCGTGGACGTCGACCCGGTCGAGGTCTCCGAGGACGCGTTCAAGTCCGCCCTCACGGCGCTCATCCTCGACCTTCGGATGGACGTCGCCTTTCGCGAAGCTGACGAGGCCGACCAACGAGGTTGGGTGCGGTCCAGGACGCTGCTCGCGTCCTCGAAGGGCATTGTCGACTCAGGCCATGGAGGCTCACCCGAGTCGCTGTACGGGCGCATCTGCCCTGAGGGCGATGAGTGCCTGACCCTCGTTGGGGCAACGGGGCTGACCTTCTCCCGCAGGGACCGGACGTTGATGGCGCTGTCGTTCTCGCTCGATACCGTGTGGGAGAGCGTCGAGGCGGAGGTCGGCAAAGTGCTGAACCCAGCGGCGCTCAAGGCCATGCTGACATCGGCTGCGTTGACAGTGCTCCTCACGATGGCCCTTCCTGAGCCCATCACGAAGGTCATCGCGGTGGCGTTGACGGCGGCGATGGTGGCCTACCTGGGCGTGCTGCCGGTCTGGGAGATCGGCCGGGGCTTCGTGAGGTTGTGGGACGACGCGGAGAGGGCAACGAGCGTCATCGAGTTGCAGGACATTGGGCATCGGTTCGGGCGGGTGCTGGGGACGAACGGCACGCGCGTCTTGGTGCTCGTCGTCATGGCGGCGCTGGGCGGCAAGAACGCCATGGCAGCTCAAGGGCCGAAGCTCCCTGGCTTCTCGCAGGCCGTGGTTCGAGCGCGGGCTGAATCGGGGTTCCAGCTCGGAGCGGCGATGAGTGGCGGTGTGACGTCGATGGCGCTTCCCGCTGCCGGCGTGCTCCATGTCGCGCTGGCGCCTGGAGCAGCCGCTGCCCTGGCGATGTACTCGGATGGGCGGATTCCCGGTGACGAGGTCGGGCCTGTTCACCACATCTGCACCAACAAGAACCCGATTTCGGATGTAACAGGGGGCCCGTGGACGCCTCAGTGCCTGAAGATATTCGAGAAGGCAGGCATGTCACTTGAGGACGTGGCGAATAAAGTACGGCTCAATGGCCACGAGGGGCCTCACCCTGAGCTGTATCACCGCGCGGTAATCCGGCGCCTCGAGCTTTCGGTTTCGCGCTGCCGAACCACGGAGGCATGCCGGGCCGGTTTGACGAAGGAACTTGCGAAGATAGCCAACGAGCTTCTGACGCAGGGCTCCGACTTGCGGAGCTTCATTGTGAAGGTGGAGGGGTGAGGTGGAGCGCCATTTCTATTCGGTGGAGCTTGGAGATGTGCCCCGGTGGCTGCTGGAAACGCCGACGCGGGATTCTGGTGAGGCCTTTGACGAGCCTTGGATGTTCGCGGATGGCCGCGTGCTTCCAGACCTTGGACCTCTCAAGGCCCGCATCGCACATCCCGGTAGGAGAAGAGCGTTCGTCTTTTCTGTGATTGAAGCAGCGCCCATCGTCAGCGATGCCGTCGCGAATGTCTTCCGAACACTGGCTCCAGAGGACGTCCAGCTCCTTGAGGTGTCAATAGAGGGGGAGCCCGAACGGTACTTCGTTGTCAATGCAACCAAGGTCATCGATGCCATAGACGAGGCACGGTGCAGCGAGGTGCATCATTACGACGACCATCCCCCTGGATTTGAAGGGGAGTACAACTGGATCTACGGGCTTCGCATCGACCCCTCGAAGTCCGAGGGCGCCCAGGTCTTCCGGTTGAAGAAGTTCAAGGTCGCGCTCGTTGTTTCGGAAGACATCAAGAACGCACTCGAAGGAGTAGGGAACCTGGGAGTGTCGTTTGAACGAGTGACGGGCCCCAATGGGGGATAGAATGGCAACCCAAGGCCTCCTCCCACCCCCGAGAACCCTCCGATGCTCGCTGACCCGCTCCCCGAACTGGCCATCAACACCGCCCGAAGGTCTTGGGTGATAGCTGCGTGCGCGTGGTGGGTGTTCCCCCTGGCGTGTTCTCACGTGGACCACGCGCGGGACGAGCAGCGGATTCGTGAGCAGGTGGACGCGCAGACGGCGGCGTGGAATCGCCAGGATGCGGTGGCGTGGTCCCAGGACTTCGCGCCCGACGCGGACTTCATCAACATCGTCGGGACGCTGTACGCGGGGAAGGAGCAGATTCAGGAGCGCCACGCGGCCATCTTCGAGTCGCTCTTCAAGGGCAGCCAGAGCAAGGTGACGGTGCGCCGTATCTCCTTCGTTGGCGA
This sequence comes from Myxococcus guangdongensis, assembly GCF_024198255.1. NCBI lineage: Bacteria > Pseudomonadati > Myxococcota > Myxococcia > Myxococcales > Myxococcaceae > Myxococcus > Myxococcus guangdongensis. Next base: position 376,526 of record NZ_JAJVKW010000002.1, on the reverse strand, counting down.
CGACGTGGCCGTGGTGGACACGACGCACGAGGTGACGGGCCATCCGGGCCTTCCTCCGGGCGTGCAGAACACCGAGCCTGGAATCTTGAGGACGCAGATGCGCTACGTGATGCAGCGCTCGGGGGACGGGGCGTGGCGCGTCGTGGCGGGGCAGAACACGGACGTGAAGCCGCGGCCCGCGGCTCCGTGAGCCGCGCTCAGCTCACGGGCAGCCCGAGCGCCTTGATGCGGCGGTAGAGGTTGCCCCGGTCCACTTGGAGCAGGCGCGCGGCGCCGGCGATGCTCTCGCCTTCCTGGAGCGCGGCGCGGATGAGCTCGCGCTCGAAGTCCTCGACGTGCTCGCGGTAGCTCTTCTCGCCCACGCTGGTGCGTTGGGACGTGGGGGATGCGAGGGGGCCGGAGACGGCCTCCGGTCCGAGGACGAGTGGCCCATCGCCGCGCAGCAGATTGAGCCGCTCGATGACGTTGCGCAGCTCGCGCACGTTGCCGGGCCACGGGTATGCGAGCAGGGCCGCCTCCGCGCCGGGAGCGAGCGTGAGGGGCACCTCGCGTCCGGCGAACTCCGCGGCGAAGGCGCGGGCGAGGGGGAGCAGGTCCTCGGGACGCTCGCGCAGCGGTGGGATGTGGAGCGGCATCACGTTGAGGCGGAAGAAGAGGTCCTGTCGGAAGCGGCCGTCCTTCACCGCGCGGGCGAGCTCCTGGTGGGTCGCCGCGAGCACGCGCGCATCCACTGGCACGGGCGCCGAGCCGCCGAGTCGCTCGACCTCTCGCGTCTCCAGCACGCGCAGGAGCTTGGCCTGCAGCTCCAGCGGCATGTCGCCAATCTCGTCGAGGAACAGCGTGCCGCCGTGGGCCTGCTCGAGGCGCCCCGCGCGTCGATTGTGCGCGCCGGAGAACGCGCCTTTCTCGTGGCCGAACAGCTCGCTCTCCAGCAGCGTGGAGGGGATGGCGGCGCAGTTGACCGCGACGAGGCGTCCCTTGCGGCCCGAGGCCAGATGCAGCGCGCGTGCGACGCGCTCCTTGCCGGTGCCTGTCTCGCCGGTGATGAGCACGGCCGTGTCGCTCGGGGCCACGCGGGTGATGAGCCGGCGCAGGGCCTCCATGGAGGGGCTGTCGCCCACGAGGTGTCCGGGGCGCGCGAGTGCGTCCAGCAGTCGCTCCCGTTCCTCCTGGAGCGCGCCGAGCGCCAGTGCGTTGCGCAGCGCCGTGAGGAGGCGCTCGGGGGAAGGGGGCTTCTCCACGAAGTCGGTGGCGCCGAGCTTCAGGGCCTGCGCGGCTTCAGACGGAGAGGCTTCGCCCGACAGCACGACGACGGGCACGGGGAGGGGGCGAGGCAGTCGCGCGAGGAACTCCAGGCCCGTCTCGCCGGGCATGCGGAGGTCGAGCAACATCATCGCGGGCGGGCCTTCGGAGGCATCGAGGACGCGGGTCGCCTCCGCGGTGGAGCGGGCCTCGACGGCGGTGAAGCCCTCGTCGCTCAACAGGCCGCGCAGGGCCTTGAGGACGCCGGGGTCGTCATCGACGACGAGGATGCGAGGGCCGGGCTTCATGACGTGGACACCTGGGGCGGTGGAGGCACGAGGGGAAGCTCCACGCTGGCGAGCGTACCGCCTCCCGGCGCGGGCTCCAGTCGAAGCTGTCCGCCGTGCTCGTGCGTGATTTTCTGCGAGATGGGGAGCCCGAGCCCGCTGCCCTCGGGCTTCGTGCTGAAGAGCCCACGCGTGAGCGCCGCACCCTCGAGCACGCCGGGGACGCCGCTGCCTCCATCCGCCACGGTGACGCGCACGCCTCCGGTGGCGAGCGGCTCCGCGCGGACGCGCACCGGAGGCGCTCCCTCGAGCGATGCCTCGGTGGCGTTCTTCACGAGGTTGCCGAAGAGTCGACGCAGTCCGTCCGGGTCCGCACGCAGGGAGACCTCGGGGCCGGGGACGAGCTCCACGGGGACGGCGGAGGTCCGCGCGTACAGCGAGCAGACCTCGGAGAGCAGCGGCCGCAGCGGCACATCCTGGAAGTGCGGCGCGGGCAGTCTCGCGAAGGTGGAGAAGCTCTGGGTCATGCGCATGAGCAGCTCCACCTCTTCCTGGAGCAGCGCCACGGACTCGGAGATGCGCGTGGCGTCCGCGGGAGACGCCGGGTCCGAGCGCGACAGCCGCGCGAGCGAGAGCTTCATCGCGGTGAGCGGATTCTTCAGCTCATGGGCCAAGGCGCGCGCCACGTCCTGCCACGCGGCGATCTGCTCGGCGGACTTCGCGCGCTCGCGTTGTGCGACCAGCTCCTGTCCCATCCGATTGAACTGGCCGAGGAGGAACTGGAGCTCATCGCGCGGCGGGTCGACGGTGGGCAGGCGCACGGACAGGTCGCCGCGCGCATAGGCCCACATGCCCTCGGTCAACGTCGTCACGGGCTTCGTCAGCGTGCGGCCGAGCAGCACGGCGGCCAGGGCGAGCACGCAGCCCGAGACGAACACGAGCCCGGTGATGAACGCGGGGACACGGCGCGCCAGGGCCCGCCGGGTCAGCTCCGCCTGCGCGAGGTTCAGCCGCGCCTCGTCCAGTGCATCGCGCGAGAGCCCTTGTCGCTCCAGGCTCGAGGACACGCCGTCCAGCACGGCCTCCACGGGCGCGACGGAGACGGACAGCACGCGCTCCAGGACGCCCTGCGCCACCACGCCGAGCAAGACCAGGGGCACGAGTCCCGCCAGGAGCATCACCGCCAGCAGCCGACGACGGAAGCGAGGGGGCGGGGGCGTGGAGGACATGGCGGAGGTGGAAGATTCGGGAACGAGGTCGACAGGCGCACTACGCGGGAGCCGCGCCTCGCTTGCAAGCCCCTCCACTTCACGGCCCGGCTCGGGCTGAATCGCGGTGGGGGCCGGGCACCCTGCCGGGGTCTCCCGCCAGTTCACGGCCCGGCTGGACGGACTGCCTCGTGGCGAGATGTCCCCTTGAGAGGCCTGTCGCGCCTGCGATTTCACCCGCTCCTCGTCCGGTCGAGCTTGGGCGGGTGTGGACTGAATACCCGCC